>CAYXKM010000063.1:0-19628 GCA_964465665.1 uncultured Woeseiaceae bacterium | reverse complement strand
TGATGTCGCCAACGCTGGTATCGCTGTTGGCAGAGATGCTGCCAACCTGGGCAATGGCTTTGCTCTCGGTGCAGGGCTGGGACATTTTGCCCAGTTCGGCTACAACAGCGATGACACCTTTGTCGATGCCGCGCTTCAGGTCCATCGGGTTCATGCCGGCAGCAACAGACTTCAGGCCTTCACGCAATACTGCCTGCGCAAGCACCGTAGCCGTTGTCGTACCGTCACCGGCGATATCGGATGTCTGGGAAGCAACTTCCTTCAGCATCTGTGCGCCCATGTTTTCAAACTTGTCTTCGAGCTCGATCTCCTTGGCAACGGATACGCCGTCCTTGGTGACGGTCGGAGCGCCAAAACTCTTGTCGAGCACGACGTTGCGACCTTTGGGACCCAGGGTCACCTTTACCGCATTCGCCAGAATGTTCACGCCTGCGAACATCTTCTGACGCGCGTCGTCGCTGAAACGAACTTCTTTAGCAGCCATTTTCAATTTCCTCTTTGCTTGAACTTTTTGAGAACCGGGTGACAGTCGACGTCAGCCTTCGATGACGGCCATGATGTCGTCTTCTTTCATCACCAGCAGTTCCTCGCCGTCTACCTTGACTTCGGTACCGCTGTATTTGCCGAACAACACCTTGTCGCCGGCCTTGATATCCAGGGCCCGGATTTCACCGGATTCCAGGATCTTGCCATTGCCCACTGCAATGACTTTGCCCTTGATCGGTTTTTCAGCCGCCGTGTCCGGGATAACGATTCCACCCGGGGACGTGCGCTCTTCTTCCATGCGCTTTACGATGACTCGATCATGAAGCGGACGAATCTTCATCGATTGGTTCTCCTATAAACTATTGATTATTAACCGATTTTTTCGGTCTTAGTAGCCGCGGCCTGTTAGCACTCGGCTGCAGCGAGTGCTAATCATAGGGGCGGCAACGCAAAATTCAAGGGGTAGCTATCGTGGCGAGCAAACGTTGCCCCGGGGGCGGGGAAATTGCGGCCTCCGTCAATGACTGTACCGGGTGGCACCGGTATTCTTCCTGTCCGGTCGCAGCCCCTGATTGACATAACCGGTAATATCCGCCCGTAGCGGCGGTCTTAAGTCATTAAACCTAAGGAATTGGCCCGGTAATGAATCAGCGCGTGCAGAAACGGCGATCGAAGTTTGCATGGCAGGTCCTCGCTGCGCTTGCCTCCGGCTGGCTGCTGCCCGGTGCCGCGAGCGCCCAGACGGACGATTTCCTGAAACCCCAGGATGCGTTTCGCTACGCCGTATCCGATACCGGCGATGCGCTCGAGATCGATTTCGTCATCGAAGACGGCTATTACCTTTACAGGAGCAAGCTGGCCTTCGCCATCCTGACCCCGGCCTTCGCCACAGGCCAGTACGAACTGCCGGCGGGCATCGCGCACGAGGACGAGTACTTCGGCGCGCAGCAGGTATACCGCGACCGGTTTTTCGTGTCGGTACCGTACACCGTGCAGGGTGACCGCCCCGAATCCGCGGAGCTCGAACTCCGCTTGCAGGGTTGCGCCGATCTCGGCCTTTGCTACACACCGCAGACCTGGACGGCGGACGTACCAATACGGAAAACGACGGCTGCCGCAAAGCTGAGTCTCGACTCCCGCTTCGGTTCGGCCGGCGGAGCGAGCGGCGATTTCCTGCCGGTCGACGAAGTGTTCGTACCCGTGCTGTCTGCGCTGGATGGCAACACCGTCGAAATCGCCATCCGTGTCCTGCCCGGCTATTACCTGTACCGGGACAAGATCACGGCAAAGACCGTATCCAACCGGGTGCAATTCGGTCAGCTGGAGCTGCCGCCCGGAGAAAAGAAATTCGACGAGTGGTTCGGCGAGATGCAGGTGTATCACCAGGACGTTTTCGCCGTATTGCCGCTTGCCCGCGCCACTCCGGACGCCGTGGATCTCGAGCTTGAGCTCGGCTACCAGGGTTGTGCCGACGGCGGCATCTGTTACCCGCCGGTCAGCAAAACGCTGAGGGTCTCGCTGCCGGCCGCAACGGCGGTGTCCGCCCTGCAAGTGCCCGCCGCGCGTTCCGATGCCGGTCCGCCGGTATCCGAGCAAGCGATGCTGGCAAGAGTCATTACCCAATCCGGTTTATGGGCAGCCGCCGGCGTGTTCTTCCTGGCCGGACTCGGACTCGCATTCACGCCCTGCGTGCTGCCGATGGTGCCGATTCTTTCCGGGATCATCGCCGGCGAGGGCGATAACGTCAGTTCCGGCCGCGGCTTCGCGCTGGCGCTGAGTTACGTCATGGGCATGGCGCTCGTCTATACCGCCGCCGGTGTCGTTGCGGCGGCGGCCGGGTTGCAAATGCAGGCCGCGTTCAACCAGCCATGGGTGCTGATCCTGTTCTCGTCGCTGTTCGTTGTGCTGGCGCTCGGCATGTTCGGCCTGTTCGACCTGCAAATGCCCTCGGCGATCCAGAGCCGCCTCGCCGGCATCAGCGGCACACAGAAAAGCGGAACGGCGATCGGTGCATTCGTCATGGGCGCGCTGTCCTCGCTGGTCGTGACCGCCTGCGTTGCGCCGGCGCTCATTGCCGCGCTGACCGTCATGGCGCAGACCGGCGACATGTTGCGCGGCGGAACGGCGTTGTTTGCCATGAGCCTCGGTATGGGAGCGCCGTTGCTGCTGGTTGGCGCAGCACAGGGAAAATTCCTGCCGAAAGCCGGCGCGTGGATGGTCGCGGTGAAAAACGCATTCGGCTTCATGATGCTCGGGCTCGCCATCTGGATGATGTCGCGAATGCTGCCGGAGAGCGTGACACTCGCGCTGTGGGCAGTGCTGGTTTTCATGGGCGGTGTGTACCTCGGTGGTCTCGCGACTCTCGATACGAAAGCCTCCGGAGCACAGAAACTCGGCAAGGGTTTCGGCCTGCTGGCAATGCTGTACGGCGCCGTTTTGCTGCTGGGCGCGTTGGCCGGCGGTCACAGCCTGCTGCAGCCGCTGGCGTCGCTGGGTACCGGCAGCCGCAACGGTGTCGCCGAGGAACATGCGCTCGCCTTTCGGCGCATCAAGACCGTCAACGACCTCGACCGGGAAGTGGCGATGGCCGCAGCCAGTGGCAAATCGGCCATGCTCGATTTCTATGCGGACTGGTGCGTAGCCTGCATCGAAATGGAAAGGTACACGTTCATCGACCCGGCCGTGCAGGCGGCGCTGGCGAATACCGTTATGCTGCAAGCCGACGTCACGGCAAACGACGCGGAAGACCAGGCCCTGCTGCAGCGCTTCGGAGTCTTTGGTCCGCCGACGATCATTTTCTTCGGCAGCGACGGAATGCAGCGGGAAGGATACGAAGTGGTCGGCTTCATGAAAGCCGAAAAATTTGCGGAGCATGTGCGTGCCGCCGTTGCCGCAGCCGACTCCGTCACCGCAAAACGCTAACGCCAGGATCAGGATGAAAAAGACTATCGCGATCGCGCTGCTCATGATCGCAATTGCAACCGCCGGGTACCTGATGCAGATCTACCTGAAACCGCAAGCTGGGCCACCGGTAGCCGGGCCCGTGGCCGAGGGCAAGATCGATTTCACTCTCGTGGACCTGCAGGGCAATCCGCGCCAGTTGTCCGAATGGCGCGGCCAGGCGTTGCTGGTCAACTTCTGGGCAACCTGGTGCGCACCGTGCCGTCGCGAAATCCCGTTGCTGAAGCAGACCCAGGCGATGCAGGCGGAGAAGCGCCTGCAGATCATCGGCGTCGCCGTCGATTTTCGCGATGCGGTCGAAGCGTATGCGAAAGACGCCGAATTCAACTACCCGATACTGATTGGCCAGGAAGATGCCATGGCGGCTGCGGAGGCTTCCGGTATCGAGTTCATCGGCATGCCATTCACGCTGGTCGTCGCCGCGGACGGCACTATGATCAAGGCGCATATCGGCGAGATCCTTGCGGAGCACATCGACCGCATCGTTTCGGTGGTGGCTCGCCTCGAATCCGGCGAACTGGACCTGGCCGGGGCGAAAAAGGACCTCCAGGACCTCTAGTCGCCAGGCGAAAAGTCGCCGGCAAATCCGTCGAAATCGCCGGCTGCCGCCCAAAACGACAGCGATGTTGCTTTATTTGCCACGATTGGGGTTACAATTGCGGCCATCTTCGGCTATCTGGCAATAACTCAATAAACATGGCCAGCAACGAACGCACTCGTTTCCCAAGTAATGCAACGCACGAAATTGTCGTGCGGAATCGACGATCGCATTCAAAAGGCGGCCGTCCGCCAAAGTCTTAAGGAAATCCAATGGACATACGAAAGGTAAAGAAACTGATCGAGTTGCTGGACGAATCCGGCATATCGGAAATCGAGATTACCGAAGGCGAGGAGTCCGTTCGGATCAGCCGTCACTCTCCGTACGGCCAGGCGTCGATGCCGGCCAACATGATGCAGCAGCCGGCCTACGCGGCGGCACCGGCTGCACCGGCGCCGGCCGCGCCGGTATACGTGGAAGTCGAAGACGACGGGCACGCAGTCAAGGCGCCGATGGTCGGTACTCTGTATACGGCCTCCTCGCCGGGATCGCCGCCATTCGTGCAGGTGGGCGACCGGGTCAAGGAAGGCGACACGCTTTGCATCATCGAAGCCATGAAGATGATGAACCAGATCGAAGCGGATGTTGCAGGCACAATCAAATCCATACGCGCGCAGAACGGCGACCCGGTCGAGTACGGACAGATCCTGTTTGTCATCGACCAGCGCAGTCACGACTGACGGCCGGCGCAGCGATGCTGGACAAAGTCGTTATAGCCAATCGCGGCGAGATTGCGTTGCGGATTCTGCGTGCGTGTCGCGAGATGGGCATCAAGACCGTGGCGGTGCACTCGACCGCGGACACCAACCTGAAACACGTGCTGCTTGCGGACGAAACCGTCTGCATCGGACCGGCGCCGTCCGCGGATAGTTACCTCAACATGCCGGCCATCATCAGCGCGGCCGAAGTGACAGACGCCGTTGCCATCCACCCGGGCTACGGATTCCTTTCGGAGAATGCGGATTTCGCGGAGCGCGTCGAATCGAGCGGCTTCGTCTTCGTCGGCCCGCCTGCCGAAGCGATACGTCTCATGGGCGACAAGGTTTCGGCAATCAAGACCATGAAGGCCGCCGGTGTACCGACCGTTCCGGGTTCGGACGGGCCGCTCGGGGACAATGCCGAAGAAAACCTGCGGATTGCCAGGGACATCGGCTATCCGATCATCATCAAGGCTTCCGGTGGCGGCGGCGGCCGCGGCATGCGGGTGGTGCACTCGGAAGCTTCGCTCACCAGCGCAATCGGGGTGACGCAGACTGAAGCGCGGGCTGCGTTCGGCAACCCGGTGGTGTACATGGAAAAGTTCCTGGAAAGGCCGCGTCACGTGGAGATACAGGTCCTCGCCGACATGCACGGCAATGTTGTGCACCTCGGCGAGCGTGACTGTTCGATGCAGCGCCGCCACCAGAAAGTGATCGAAGAGGCGCCGGCACCCGGCATCAGCGACGAGCAGAGAAACCGGATCGGTGCGCGATGTGTGCGCGCGTGCCAGGAAATGGGTTATCGCAGCGCCGGGACTTTCGAGTTTCTATACCAGGACGATGAATTTTACTTCATCGAAATGAACACGCGCCTGCAGGTCGAGCACCCGGTGACCGAAATGGTTACCGGCATCGACATCGTCAAGGAGCAATTCCGTATCGCAAACGGCGAATCCCTGAGCATGACGCAGGATGACGTCCGCATCAGCGGTCACGCCATCGAGTGCCGTATCAACGCCGAAGACCCGAAGACCTTCATGCCTTCTCCCGGCCTGGTCACCCTCTGGCACGCGCCCGGTGGGCCCGGCATTCGCGTCGAGAGCCATGTCTACAGCGGTTACCGGGTACCGCCGTATTACGATTCGATGATCGGCAAAATCATCGCGCACGGGAACGACCGGGCGACCGCGGTTGCGCGTATGCGCAATGCGTTGTCCGAAATCGTCGTCGAGGGCATACGCACCAACGTGCCGTTGCACCAGGAAATCCTGCAGCATTCTGCGTTCAAGAGCGGCGGAACCGACATACACTACCTGGAAAAGCGATTGGGATTGTGACCGCCGGTCCGGACAGCAGGATGTACTGGCAGCAATTCACCATGCAGATCGGCGCGCTGCCTCCGGAGCTTGTCGAATCCGTGTTTGAACGCCACGGCGCCTGCTCGGTTACCCTGAGCGACGCAGGAGATGATCCTGTGCTCGAACCGGCCCCGGGCGAGACGCCGCTATGGACGGACACGCGTATCACTGGCCTGTTCGACGCAGCGGCCGACCTCCGCAAGCTGCACGATGACCTGCTGCGCTCGTTCAATCTGAAAGAGTTGCCCGGTTACCGGGTCGAGTCGCTGGCCGAACGCGATTGGGAACGCGAGTGGCTCAAAGACTTTCGGCCGATGGCCTTCGGCCGGCGTCTGTGGGTCTGTCCGAGTGGCTTCGACATCGCGGCGGAGAATGCGGTCGTGGTGCGTCTCGATCCCGGGCTGGCTTTCGGCACCGGGACTCACCCGACCACGGCGCTATGCCTCGAGTGGCTCGACGGCCTGGACTTGAGCGGATGCCGCGTCCTCGATTACGGTTGCGGTTCCGGCATACTCGCCGTAGCCGCCCTGTTGCTGGGAGCGGAATCGGCAACGGCGATCGATATCGACCCGCAGGCCATCACCGCGACCCGGCAGAATGCCGCGAGTAACGGCGTTGCGAGCAAATTGACGACTACTTTGCACAGCGATGAATTGCGCGGGCCGTTCGATGTGCTCGTTGCCAATATCCTGGCGGCGCCACTGATCGACCACGCGGCCAAAATCAGCAGCCGGTTGAAGCGCGGCGGCTGGATGGCGCTGTCCGGCATACTTGCGAGCCAGGCCGACACCGTCCGCAGCGCCTACTTGAGCCACATGCGATTCGATGAAATCCGCACGCGGGATGAGTGGATACTGCTGTCCGGACAGAGGACCTGAGCTCGCATGTACACGCAGTGTCCCGCTTGCCATACCGCGTTTCGTGTAAATGCCAAGGTGCTGCAACAGGCGGCGGGACGTGTGCGTTGCGGTGGCTGTGGCAGCGCGTTCAATGCACTTGAGTACCTGTCGGAGGAGTTGCCCGCGGAAAACATCGAGTCGCCGGCAGCGCGTCCTGCCAGGCAGGCCGATGTAAAGAAAAAAAGGCTGCTCGAAAAGCTGGACGAGCTCACCGGACCCGAGACCGTGGTGATCGAGGACACCGGGGCCGAATGGCAGGTGCTCGATGACCTCGACGCAGAACGGGACGCAGAATCGGGCGCAGATCAACAGGACAGCGGCGACACGGCGTCTATGCGCTGGACCATCGAGGCCGTGCAGGACCTCGACGACGATGCCGAAGCCTTGCCGGAGATTGTCGACGAAGTGTCCGCCGCGGCTGGCGCCGATGCCGTGGGCGATATGCGCTTCGATGACAACACGCCGCTGCCTGAAGATTACGACGACGTCGTGACAGTATCCCCGCCAACACCGCAACGCCGCCAGCAGGACAAAGTCGTGCTCGAAACGGCGCATTTCGACGAACTGCAGTTCGACCTCGCGCTGGGCAATGCCGAAGAGTGGGTGAACCTGCTTGAGGAAGACGACAGCAACAATGCCAGCGGAAATGCGGCGCTGCCTCTCGAAGTCGAGGAAGAACTCGCAGCCATCCACAGTGAGTTGACTACGCGACCGGCAGCCGGAAAGCGCAAGTCCGACGCACCACTTGCCGCGGACGATGAAGAAGAAGACGCGGACACGGATGTAACGGCGCTTGCGGTTGACGACGAGGAAGACGAGCCGGTAGCAACGGCGGCCACGCCTCTGCAAAGCACCGGCGATTTCGAGAAGGAGATCGAAATTGCGCGGGCGTCCCTGCTCGGCGAAGAACCGGACACCGCTGCCACGGACGAGGAATCCGGCGAGCACGCACTGTCACTTATGGAGGAAGCGTCGTCCGGGGAGCCCGCGTCCGGCGAATCGGCTATCGAGGACGCTGGCGATGACGATGACATCGCGGAACGGGTGTTGCGCGGCGGGCTGGAATCGGCTGCCCTGCCGGAATCGGAGCAGGAGCAATTACCCCGGCAAGCCGCGCGCGCGGAGCGCTCAGCGGATACGAAGCCGGAGGAGTCCTCGCGCAAGTCGAAATATTTGGATCATCTGTTCGACGAAAACGCCGACAACGTTGAAACGATTATCATGGAAGGCGAGTTTGTACATGGCTCGCTACGCGAACAGGAACTTGCGGCAAAGGAAGCGGCCGAGAGACTCGGCGACGCCGCTTTCCTCGCGGACACTTATTCGATCAATCGCAACACAGTGCGTGGTGGCAAGCGCAAATCGGATCCGCCTGCTCCTGGCGTCATTGCGGCAGTTGTGGTGCTGGCGGTATTGCTGGCGGTGCAGGTCATGCACAACATGCGCCAGTCGCTGTCAACGGTCGGTGCATTCAACCAGACGGTCGCTCCCATCTATCGCCTGCTGGGGCAGCCTATTACGCCGGAATGGGACATCAAGGGCTGGCAGTTCCAGACCACGAGCGGCGCCACGGACGAAACCGGGCGGCTGCTGACGATTCATTCCACGCTGGCAAACCGCTCGACGCAGGCTCTGCCCTACCCGCTGGTGCACGTCTCGCTGACCGACCGCTGGGAAGAAATCATCGGCAGCCGTGTGCTGGAGCCGAGCGAGTACCTGGCCGGCAACGCGGACCCCAGCAAGCCGGTCGATGCCGGCGACAAGTTCGCGGCAGTCATCAATATAGATTCTCCGTCTGCCGAAGCCACCGGTTTCAAACTCAACGTGTGCTATCGCGTTGCTCCGGGACAGGTGCGCTGCGCCACGGAAGATTTCAGGGAATAGCAGCGCCGGCAGCGATAGAATGCGCTGTCAATCAGTCTGACATCTCAACCGGATTTCTCCATGCGAATAGGCCCTTACGAGCTGTCGAGTCCTTTTCTGCTTGCGCCGATGGCCGGCGTGACGGATGCGCCGTTTCGCCGGTTGTGCCGGAGTTTTGGCGCCGGCATAACCACCTCGGAAATGACAACGGCGGACATTGGCCTGTGGAACACGGAGAAATCGAGGCGGCGCCTCGATCTCGATCTCGACGCCGCACCGGTAGTGGTACAGATTGCCGGCGCCGTGCCGGCTCAGCTCGCCGAGGCGGCGCGGCTGTGCCAGGACCGCGGCGCTCAAATCATTGATATCAATATGGGTTGCCCGGCGAAAAAAGTCTGCAACCGGCTGGCGGGGTCGGCTTTGCTGCAGGATGAGAGGCTGGTGGCTGAAATTCTGCTCACCGTCGTATCGGCCGTCACGCTGCCGGTTACGCTGAAGATCCGTACCGGCTGGGATCCGCAGAACCGCAACGGTGTCCGCGTCGCACGGATCGCGGAAGACTGCGGCGTGCAGTCACTTGCCGTTCACGGGCGCACGCGCGCATGCCGATTTCAGGGCAATGCCGAGTACGAAACTATCGCGCAGATCAAAGCCAGCGTGAAAATTCCCGTAGTTGCCAACGGCGATGTCAATACTCTGCAGAAGTCGCTTGAAGTTTTGCGTGTAAGCGGCGCTGATGCGGTCATGATCGGCCGCGCTGCGCAAGGCCGTCCGTGGTTCTTTCGCGAGCTGAATCACTATCTGAAAACCGGCGAAACCATTTCCCGGCTAGAAAATGACAAAGTCCGTGATATCATCCTCAGCCACCTAAGCGACCTGTACCAGTTTTACGGGGAAACAACTGGCGTTCGGGTGGCTCGCAAGCACCTTACCTGGTATTGCGCCGGTCTGATGAATGCAGACAACTTTCGCTCACAGGTAGTGCGGGTCGACAGTGCGTCCGAGCAGATTCGGCTCACTCAGGACTATTTTGCCGGACAGGCGCAAGACGTCCTGCTGGCGGCGTAAGGTGTTCCCCGATATCCACAGGAACTGGCAGGATTTGTACCGAGGACCGCTCGCACAGTGGCAAGCCATCAGACCAGGAAGACTCATAAGAATAATGAAATGAAAACCCTGAAAAACGACAAGCCACTGAGAAAACACACCGAGGAGGCTCTGCGCAGTTACTTTGCCAGCTTGAACGGCGATCGTCCGGGAGACCTTTACGACCTGGTGATGGGTGAAGTAGAACAACCGCTGTTCAAAGCCGTCATGGACTACACACAGGGCAATCAAAGCCAGGCCGCCGGAATACTCGGCATCAACCGCGGCACCTTGCGCAAGAAACTGAAGTCCTACGCGCTGATTCGATAAAGGCCTCGCATGTACACAGTTCGCCGTGCGCTTGTCAGTGTCTCTGATAAGCGTGGACTGATTCCTTTCGCCAGGGGCCTCGCGGAACTTGGAATCGAAATACTCTCCACCGGCGGCACCTGCCGGCAGCTCACCGAAGCCGGCATCCGCGCCATCGAGGTCTCGTCACGCACGGGTTTCCCGGAAATCATGGGTGGCCGTGTAAAAACCTTGCACCCGATCATCCATGGCGGCCTGCTCGGCCGGCGCGGTATCGACGATGCTGTGATGGAGAAACACGGCATCCAGCCGATAGACCTGCTGGTCGTGAACCTGTACCCGTTCGAGGAAACCGTGAGCCGCAGCGATGCAACGATCGAGGATGCCATCGAGAATATCGATATCGGCGGCCCCGCCATGATTCGCGCGGCGGCGAAAAATCACGCCGGCGTCACCGTAGTCGTCGATCCGGACGAATATGACGATGTTCTCGACGCGGTTCGCGACAAACGAATTGACCTCGAACGCCGGCGCCAGCTCGCGGCCAAAGCGTATGCGCACACTGCGAGCTACGATACGGCGATCACACGCTTTCTCGCCGACCCGACCGGCGGTTCGCTGCTCGGCGAGCGATTCCTGTATTCCGGAAGCCGCATACGCGCACTGCGATACGGTGAGAACCCGCACCAGCAAGCCGCGTTCTACCGCGACCAGACCCCCGTCAGCGGCTCTCTGGCCACGGCCCGGCAACTGCAGGGCAAGGAACTTTCCTACAACAACATCGCCGACAGTGACGCGGCCCTCGAATGCGTCAAACAATTCGAGGAGCCTGCCTGCGTCATCGTCAAGCACGCCAATCCCTGCGGAGTCGCGATCGATACCAGCATCCTCGCAGCGTACGACCGGGCGTTTCGCACCGACCCGACGTCCGCTTTCGGCGGCATCATTGCGTTCAATCGCGCACTCGATGCGCCGACCGCGCAAAGCATCATCGAACGTCAGTTTGTCGAAGTGATCGTTGCGCCCGAAGTCGGCGGCGACGCACTGGCCGTGCTGGCCGGCAAAGCCGCCGTCCGCGTCCTTCGAACCGGCGACTGGACCCACAGCAAACCGGCGGGGTTCGATTTCAAAAAGGTGTCAGGCGGGCTGCTGGTGCAAATCAGCGACGACGGCCGCATAGCCAGTGAAGACCTGAAAGTCGTAACGGCACGCGCTCCGGACGGGCGCGAAATGCGCGACCTGCTGTTCGCCTGGCAGGTTGCGAAATACGTGAAGTCGAATGCCATCGTGTTCTGCCGCGACCTGATGACGATCGGTGTGGGCGCGGGGCAGATGAGTCGTGTTTACAGCACGCGTATCGCCGCAATCAAGGCGGCCGACGAGGGATTGCAGGTCGCGGGCTCGGTCATGGCATCCGATGCGTTCTTTCCGTTTCGCGACGGCATCGACACGGCGGCGGAATACGGTATCGCCGCCATCATCCAGCCGGGCGGGTCGGTCCGCGACAACGAAGTGATCACCGCCGCGAACGAGCACGGCATGGCCATGGTGTTTACCGGTATGCGGCACTTCAGGCACTGACGGGTCGTCGCCGGCGCGAAGTGGATTCGACTTTATGAAAATACTCATCATTGGCGGTGGCGGTCGTGAACACGCATTGGCATGGAAATGCGCACAATCTACGCTGGCTACCGATGTGATCGTCGCACCGGGGAACGCCGGCACGGCGCTCGAGCCGGGCGTACGCAATGTTTCGATCGCGGCGGATGACATCGGTGGCCTACTCGATTTTGCTAAGCAGGAAAAGATCGAACTGACGATCGTCGGCCCCGAAGTTCCGCTGGTCGCCGGCATTGCCGATCGTTTCGCCGAACACGGCTTGCCGTGCTTCGGCCCGACTGCAGCGGCCGCGCAACTCGAGGGTTCGAAAGCATTCACCAAGGAGTTCCTCAAGCGGCATCGCATACCGACTGCAAATTACGCAACCTTCACCGATCTCGATGCGGCACTTGCGCACATCCGGAAGCAAGGCGCACCGATCGTGATCAAGGCGGACGGACTCGCGGCGGGCAAAGGCGTGGTGGTCGCGCGCACGGTCGCAGAAGCCGAACGGGCCGCGATGGACATGCTGGGGACCGGCAGCTTCGGCGAGGCCGGTGCGAAAATAGTCGTCGAAGAATTCCTCGAGGGCGAAGAAGCGAGTTTCATCGTCATCACCGACGGGCGGAATGTGATCCCGATGGCGAGCTCGCAGGATCACAAAGCGCGCGATGACGGCGACACCGGGCCGAACACCGGCGGCATGGGTGCTTATTCCCCTGCTCCGGTGGTCAGCCCCGCCATGCAGCAGCGCATACTCGACCAGGTCATTTATCCGACACTCGAAGGCCTTCGCGCCGATGACATTCAGTACACCGGTTTCCTGTATGCCGGTCTCATGATCACGGCAGACGGCACGCCGAAAGTCATCGAGTTCAATTGCCGCATGGGCGATCCGGAGACCCAGCCCATAATGGCGAGGCTTCGTTCCGACCTGGTGACCTTGTGCATGGCAACGTTGCAGGGACGCCTGCCGGAATACGTCGCCGACTGGGATTCGCGCGCATCGCTCGGCGTGGTCATGGCAGCCGGCGGTTACCCCGGCGCCTATCGGCGGAACGACGAGATCAGCGGCCTGTTCGATACGGATGACGATAGCTGCAAGGTGTTTCATGCCGGTACGTCCATCGACGATGACCGCGTCGTCACCACCGGCGGTCGCGTGCTGTGTGTCGTCGGCCTGGGTGGCGACGTGGTTGAAGCCAGGGATCGCGCCTACGCTGGCGTCGATCGCATTCACTGGGCCGATGCTTTCTACCGTAAGGACATCGGGCACCGGGCAATCGGCAGGGACAACACTTAAGGCCATGGCAATCACACCGGCACAGGCGAGCGACACCATCCGCCATTCGCTGCCGGCGTTTGCGACTGAGACAGTTTCCGTCAGTGAAGCCTGCGGCCGGGTCCTGCGGCAACCGGTGATTGCAGAGCGCGATCAACCGCCGTTCGATCGCGTGATGATGGACGGCATCGCCGTGCGTTTCGATACATGGCAGACCGGGCAGCGAAAATTTCACATCCAGGGCACCCAGCACGCGGGCGATCCGCTGCAGACGCTCGGCGGCAATCGCAACTGCATCGAAATCATGACTGGCGCCATGTTGCCCGGCAAAACCGATTGCGTGATACCGGTCGAACGCATCGCCGTCGACGGCGGCATCGCGACCGTTGAAAAAGACTACGTCGCCCTGCCCCGCCAGTTCATCCATCCGCAGGGTTCGGATTACCGCAAAGGCCAGAAGCTGCTCGATGCCGGCACCGCGATCTCGCCCATGGAAATCGCAATCATTGCTTCCTGTGGATTGCCGACTGTGAGTGTCAGCCGCCGCCCGGTGATACGGGTGATCTCCACCGGCAACGAACTGGTTCCGGCCGGTGCAGCAATCGCCGCACACCAGGTGCGGCTGTCCAACGGACCAGCGCTTGTTGCCATGCTCACGCAGCAGGGATACACCGATTGCGAACAGGACCATATCGCCGATGAACCGGCATTGTTGCGTGAACGGCTTGCACGACATCTCGATGAAGCCGCAATCCTGATTCTCAGCGGTGGCGTTTCCATGGGCAAAGCGGATTACGTTCCCGGCGTGCTTGCCGATCTCGGCGTCCGCAAAGTGTTTCATGGCATCAGTCAGCGTCCGGGCAAACCGATGTGGTTCGGCATGGGCTCACGAGGGCAAGCGGTATTTGCCCTGCCCGGTAACCCGGTGTCGACGCTGGTGTGTTGCCGGCAGTACGTATTGCCCGCAATGTTGGCCGCCAGCGGGCGTGCTGCCGCGCCAGCGCGCTACGCGGTACTGTCTGCCGCGTTCGCTTTTGAGCCGAAGCTCACCTGCTTTCTGCCGGTCCGAATCTCGAGTCGCGACGTCGGCGTCGTAATGGCAACCCCTGCTCCGACCAACACTTCGGGCGATTTCACCGCACTGAGCGGTACCGACGGCTACGTGGAACTGGCGCAGGAACTGAGTGACTTTCCGGCAGGCATGACGGTGCCGTTGCACCTTTGGGATCGGCCCTGACCGGTTCCACGCACTTTGCAGCGATATGTGCGGCAAGAAAGGATTCGAGTGATTCGAGGCCAACAAGCCGGGCTGCACGGCGCTGTCCGCAATGGACGGACGACCATAGAACTGACGTAGCTCGATTCATGGTTGTCTCCTGCGCCGCCCCGGATATTGCGATAGCACGAGCAGTGTTACCTTATCCGGCCGCGTCTCCTGGCCGACACCGAAAACCAAAGGAGATACGCCGCAACGGCGATGATCATGATCGGCAATACTGCGGCGGACGGCCCGAGTACCTGCAGCATCTCGGTAAAGAAGAGTGCATGTCCCATCTGCACTAGTATTCCTGCCAAAGATAGCAACAATGCAGGAACAGCCAGGGATTTTCTTAGTAGCAACAATGCACAACCGACAGTGCCGCCGAATACGGCGATTGCGTAGGACAGGTTGACCCAAAGTGGGACGTCCGCGTGAAGTGCGCGCTCAGCAGGGGGCATCGCATCCAAAGCATCCTGGGTAAGCGTCACGGTCATGAGAAATGTGACGATTCCGATTGCGTTCCAGGCAAGTCCCAGGATACCGACTGTCCAGAACCATTTCCCCGATTGCGACTCATGATATGACATCAATGTACTCCTTACGCCGAAACAGTTAGTTCAGAGTGTCTACCAGACGGTACGGCGCATCCGGCACGCTTGAATGAGTTGTCAGGCAACCTGCCTGAAGTCCTGTTACCCATGAACCGCAGAGATCTGATCCAAATAAAAGATGTTACCGTCCGGGTCCTCTAGCAGCGCCATAAAGCCGCCCCATGGCTGCCTCGCAGGCGGCATTGGGAAGCTCACGTCAAGTCCCGCAAGGCGCGTGTGCTCCGATTCAAGATCAGCCACTGCCAGACCGACCCCCGTGTGCCGCCCGATGAGCTTCGCTTCAGCGGGTGCTGGAACGGCGATCCCAAGTCGAACCGAGCCAACCGAGAATGAGGCATAGTTGTGGTCCAGTGAGGAAAACTGAAGTTCAAGCCCGAGCTTCTCTTTATAGAACGTTGTCGCTCGAGCGAGATCACTGACGAAGATGTTCACGTACGTTATCTGCATGGTGCTTCCTCCAACCTGTTGAGAGCCGCGATCAACAAGCTCGAGGTTAGCGAGCGGATCGCCGTCGACCAGCAGCAAGTCGGCCAGGGCACCTTCCTCGACCACCCCGAGTTTTTGCCCGGATAAGAATAGCGCGGGCCTGACGCTGTGAATCGTCCGCCCTGCTCAAACAAGAACTTGCTCCACCGGTCGCCGTAGCGATCGTGGCATCTCGGGGCCACGACCGATCCGCACGATGAGGTCGGGGCGCCGATTGCCGATATCGAGGAAGCGGGCAAACTGCGGACGCAGTGCGGGCACTTCTACTGGCTGGTTGATGAACGCGGTGCGCAGATCCAACGCAGTGGCCTGGAGAGCAAGACGCTCGTAACATCGGCCCGCCTCAATCCAATGTGGTTTGTCGTCAGCCTCGGAAAACACCACCGCTATGGCGGCCGAACTCCGGATGTGCCGGATGTCCTTTCGATTCTGGTTCTTCGCAGAAAACGCGAAGCGCATGAACAGCTTTCCGAGCCATCGCGGCACGTCGGGGCTGCCCACTGTCGGACCGTACAGGCCGTCACCGGTGCGCACCGCGTCGCGAGCGTTGAAGCGGATCCACGATTTCAGCTCGTCAACCCACGCGGCATCGCCGAATTGAGTGATGTTGCCCTCCGCGACGTATTCGGCAACCTGCTCCTTTCGTCCGCTGTCTGTGAGAAGCATGACAGAGACGCCATTGCCGCCCCCGGTCTCCTCAAGCTGGCGGAGCTGGTCACCAGAGAGCGATGATCCGTCATATTCGGCCCGGGTGCACTGACGCTTCGGAATGGCGTCGAACAAGGTTGACCGAAAGGCAGTCGTCTTTTCGAAGTCTATTCGCACGTTCGATGCGGACGCGTCGTAGGAATAGTGACCTTTCAACCCGGCGGCATGTGCAGCCAGAAGCAGATTCTCAACCGCACACCCGAGGCTTGCGTACAAGTGGTGATCGTCTGGATCGACTGCTGGACAGCGTCGCGACAGATCCGGAAGAATAACGATCCTGTTGGGCTCAAACTTAAACTTCCAGGGCTGCGTATTGTGGCTCGATGCCGCTAGCGTCGCATAGCGCACGAGACTCACATAATCACGCGCGGCGTTGCCGGGGGGGTGGCGGCGCCAGATTTCCCGTACTGCTGCTGAGTAGTTCATTCTCTCCTTCCAAGACCCGCGAAGCGGCTTCGGCTTGAATGAATCGTTGTGCCCCAACTAGCCGAGGCCAGGATACATTCCATGATAGATGAGTACGAAAGCAAGCGTGTTCGAAACGCCGTGCGCAACGATCGGTACAGCGAGATTTCTCTTTGTCGCCAGAAACAGGATTCCTAGCCAAAGACCGCTCAGGCCTTCCTGAATCCAGCCAGATATACCTTGCTCCGTATGTCCCCAGCCAAACAGAGCGCTGGACACCAGTAAACTCGCAATCCAGGCGGTTCGGCCTTCGCCGAAGACTTGCGCCAAGCGCTGCATCAGGAAGCCTCGGAAGCAAATCTCTTCGCCAAACGCTGCAATTACCCATGAGAAGCATAAAAACACAAGCAACAGCTTCCAGTTTCCCTGGACGGCCTTGAGCTCAGAGTAATCGGGCTCTACGCCAAGGAGCGCGCTTATGCCCGGAGTGGTCACGAGTACGGCAAACATCTCCAGGAGCACACCGGCAAGGATTCCCACGACGATTGCCTGTTTCAAACTCTCAGGTCTATAGAATCCGATCGTTGACCAGCGCGCATTTCTTAAGCGAAGGAATATCCAGATCAGGGGGACGAGAAATATTGTCTGCGTAATCGGCACCAAGCCCATCGCGTCCGCAACAACGACCGATATGAAAGCGATGATCTCGACTGAGTTACGAACTATGCTAGCCCCTGACTCATCGACCACGGTACACCTTCTATGGGGCCTAGTGCTTGAGCGCAGCGGCGTCAGGCACCGCGCAAGCGAAACGCAACCAGGTAATCTCCTGTTCCAAAAACGTCACCCCCGCCAACGGCGATAATGACGAACTGCTCCCCGGACCGCAGCTGGTAGCTCATAGGCGTGGCTTTCCCGCTTTCAGGCAGCGGTCCACGCCAAAGTTCCCGACCACTCTCGATGTCGTAAGCGCGGAGCCAGCGATCCAGTGCGGCCGCGACAAATACGACTCCGCCCGCCGTGGCGATCGGGCCGCCAAGATTCGGTGAGCCCCATGCCTCGCTGATCCGGGACGCCATCTCCGGACCGAACGGCCGGGTGAACGATCCGAGAGGAGTCTCCCACAACTTCTTGCCCGACTTCAGATCGACTGCGACCAGCGCGCCCCATGGGGGCGGCGAGCACGGCAGGCCGGAGGGGCTCAACAGGATGCGGCGGCGCATCACGTACGGTGTGCCCAGCATCATGTTGTACTCGTAGTTGTGTCCAAGGCGCGTGTCTTCCGCCCGAAAGCGATCGCGATCGAACTCGTCGCGCGGGATCAGTTGCACCATAGCGGCGATCCGGTTGACCGGCACGACGGCGATCTGCCGCACGGGATCGACGGTCACGCCACCCCAGTGCGCTCCACCGATGTTTGACGGTATCGCCAACGTGCCCTGCACGCTTGGGGGCGTGAAGATCCCCTCGTTCCGCAGGCCATCGAGGTCCGCGCGGCATGCGGCTCGATCCGCGTCCGTAATGCCCCAGGCGTCCTCAGCCGCGAGCTGATGCGGGCTGAGCGGCGGGATCCGTGCGGTGAAAGGTTGTGTCGGAGCTGCCTCTTCGCCGGGAATGTCGCTCACGGGAACCGGACGTTCCTCGATCGGGAAGATGGGCGCGCCGGTCTGCCGGTTGAGCACGAACAGCATGCCGCTCTTCGTGGCCTGAAGCACAACCGGAATTTCGGCGCCGTCGTGCACGAGCGTCACCAATGCCGGCGGAGAAGCGTTGTCGTAATCCCACAGATCGTGATGCACGGTCTGAAACGCCCACACCAGTTCGCCGGTGGACAATCTGAGTGCCGCGATAGAATTGGCATAGCGGTTGTCCCCGAGCCGCAGGACCCCGTAATAGTCCGGAGCCGGGCTGGAGGTCGGGACGAAAACGAGATCGCGTTCCGGGTCGGCGGACAGGGCCGACCAGGCATTCGCCCCGCCGGTGCGCTGCGCCAGTTCGCCTCGCCATTCTGCGTACGCAGGATCAGTCGGATCCTGCGGGATCGGATCCCAGCTCCAGCGTAACGCGCCGCTGCGCGCGTCAAACGCGCGGATCTCACCACTGGCAGGATTTGGACGGCTGTTGTCGGCTATGGACGAGCCGACCACCACGAGCCCATTCGCAACAACGGGCGGCGATGTCATCGAATACGCCTGGGTCTCGAACGGCGGAATCCGCAATCCCTGTCGGAGGTCGACCTTGCCATTGTTGCCGAACGCGGCGCAGGGCCGTCCATCGTTCGCATCCAGTGCGATCAGTTGCGACTGCGCGTTGGCCACGTAGATGCTGCGCCGGCAGTCAGCATCGGCTGGCGCCTCATCGTCAAGCCACGTCGACAAACCGCGACTGGCGAAATCGCCGTAGGGAACATCCCGTTGGATGTCAGGATCGAACACCCACAATGCGTCTCCCGTAGCGGGATCCAATGCGATCACCCGCCCGAGTGGCGTCGACAGGTAGAGAGTTCCGTCCACTACGATCGGCGTCGTCTGAAACGAGGTCTCTTGCGTAGTCGCGAAACGCGGCTCCGTCTCGCCGGTGCGATAGGTCCACGCTGCTTCGAGTTGGTGAACGTTGTCGCGAGTAATACCCGACGCGGGAAGATAGCGTGTGCCTTGTACGTCTCGCCCGTACGCAGCCCAATCGACTGCCAGTTCGGGTACATCCGGAGCAGGTCGAACACAAGCGCTCAACAGGACCACAACCGGTAGCGTGCATAACACGATCTGTCTCATCGTTAGCATTTGGGCCCCTGTCTCGCTAACGCTCGCGATCTGATGACCGCTTCCCACCACTCAAGTCTGTCCATTGCCCAGCACCTTACCGATTGCGGCGATTGTATTCCAATTTCGAGTCGTGGCCGGCGCGCCAAAGTATCGGTCGATCTCGCCAAGACAGCCGATGGCCTTCATCTGGCGCCGGTACACGCCGAAGACAAACCGCTGTTCTCTCGCGAGAATTTTCACGAGCCAATTGCCA
>CAYXKM010000062.1:0-26385 GCA_964465665.1 uncultured Woeseiaceae bacterium | reverse complement strand
GGTGCGCAATGCCCGCGTTGGCCAGCGGGTCCCGCACCGGGTAGTGATTGAGCCGTACGAAACCGGTGTGATTGTCGACAAATTCCGGATGCAGGATGTCCGGTGGCAATCCGAGACCGACGCCGAAGGCTTCCAGCAGTTTCAAAGAAAGCTGCGCACAGGCATCGAGGTAGGCAAGCGCGGTCTCGCGGAATTGGCCGTCCATTGGCGGCCAGCGATTCTGCGATTCATAGATCGCATCGACACCGGGTGTAGTGAAATCGAAGACCTCTTTTTTGTCACGACGGTTTTTCGTCAGTTCGTTGTTGTAGTAGCCCCAGGGATTTTCGCGCGTGCGCATGACGGATTCCTTGACAGCGTCCGGCAACTGGAAGAAGCGCTGCATTTCCTGCCAGGTCTCGTCGATCAGTCGCGACGACACACCGTGGTTGACGACCTGGAAAAATCCCCAGTCACGGCCTGCCGTTGCAATCGCATCGATAACCGGCTGCGCTGCCAAATCGTCGGCACTCCTGCTTGCCAGCAGCGCGCCGATGTCGATCACCGGAACCGAGCCCTGCAAGGCATGGGGATCCGCAACCGGATGTTGGTCTAGGTCGGGTGCCGTACTCATAGCCAAGCGTCTCTCCGCCGTTACCGCAACCTTAATGATTAATCGGTCGCGCTGGCAAACACCAGCCGGTTTGCACGCTGTGGGCCTTGCTTTGGCCCCGGGCGGCAGTGCTAGAGTGACGGACCTGCCGTTCGCCCAGCATATCCAGATTGACAGGGATTCTTATGAAAACAATATCTTACAGCATTATTTCCGTTGTCATTCTGTCCCTGTCGCTGCTCGCCGCCTGCGAGCGCAAGGCAGCCGAGCCGGTATCGGATTCCGCGCCAGCCGAGGTTTCGCCAGGGGCGGAAAGCCCGGCGGGCGTGGTCGCCGAATACGAGTGGATATCCGAGGGTACCTCGGCTGGCCAGCACCGCGTCGTTCGCAGTGGCGATGGCCGTATCAGCAGCGATCTGTTCGTGCACTGGAACAATCGTGAGTACACGATCAAGGACGAGTTGCAGCTGGATGCGAACGGGTTGCCCAGCTCGCAGCGCATTACCGGAACCTCGCCTTTCGGCGCTCCTGTCGACGAGTCGTTTTCCAACAGCGACGGCGTCGCCAGCTGGAAAAGTGTCGGGGAAAGCGGCTCGGTCAGTTCCGCCGCCGGCGGATTTTATGTGCCGAACGAGATGGGCGCCACGGAATCCCTGCCCGCCCTGGTGCGCGCAGCACTGAAAAACCTCGACGGGCAACAGGAGCTGATTCCCTCGGGAACGGCAACAGTCGAGAAACTGACCGAACTTAACGTTACCGGCACCCCGGGCAGCGCCGTCGTTTCGCTGTACGCAGTCACCGGCATCGGTTTTACACCGACCTACCTGTGGCTGGATGACAAACTCGAGTCGTTCGCACTGGATTTCGGGGGATTCATGGGGATGGCGCGAAAAGGTTACGGCGAGGAGGTCATTGATTTACTGAGCCGCGAACAGTCGAAGTTCGAAGCGATACACTTCGAGAACATCACACCGGGCCTGTCGCAACGCCTGCAGCAGCCGCTCCTTTTCAGCAACGTCGATATCGTCGATGTCGAGAAAGGGGTGTTGCTGGAGAAACAGAACGTGGCCGTACGTGAGGGCAAAATCAGCGAAGTATCCGCCACTCCGATCGCTATCGATGGCGCTCTCGTCATTGACGCGACGGGGAAAACCCTGGTTCCCGGGCTTTGGGACATGCACGGCCACTTCTCCTTGTCTGACGGCATTCTGAATATTGCGGGCGGCATTACCAGTGTTCGCGATATCGGCAGCGTGCACGAAAAAATCATGGAGTCGACCGAAAAGTTCGCCTCCGGCGCGGTCATCGGGCCACACACCTACCGCTCCGGATTCATCGACAAAGCGAGCCCGTACGCGACCGGCGATACGGTCGAGACCTTGCAAGAAGCACTCGAACGCGTCGACTGGTACGCCGATCACGGCTATATCCAGATCAAGTTGTACAGCTCCATCGAGCCGGCGTGGGTTGAAGAGATCGCGAAACGCACGCACGCGCGCGGTCTCAGGCTGTCCGGACATATCCCCGCTTTCATGTCGGCCGAACAGGCGGTACGTGCCGGTTATGACGAGATTCAGCACATCAATATGCTGTTCCTGAATTTTCTTGCCGGTGACCGGGAGGACACGCGCAAACAGCTGCGATTCACCCTGTACGGCGACAAGGCGGGCGACGTGGATCTCGCGGGTCCCGAAGCGCAGGCGTTTTTCAGCTTGCTGAAAGAACACAACGTCGTCGTCGATCCGACCGTCGCCATTTTCGACACTCAGTTGCTACACAAGGCAGGGAACCCGGACCCGACTTTCGCGGCGGTCATCGACCACTTGCCGCTCTCGGTTAGTCGCGGTCTATACAACCCGGAGATGGAGATCACCGATGCCAACGAAGCGGCGTGGGCGCGGTCGCAGGTCAATGCACTGAAAATGTTGAGAACGCTGTACGAGAAAGGCATCCGCATCGTGCCCGGTAGCGACCACATGCCGGGGTTTACCATGCATCGCGAACTCGAACTTTACACCGAGGCCGGCATTCCGAATGCAGCGGTGCTGCGCATGGCAACACTGGATTCCGCCGCTGTCGTCGGAGCGGCCAACCGGACCGGTTCCGTAAGCATCGGCAAGGACGCCGACCTGGTACTGCTCGACGGCAACCCGCTCGAGGACATGAGTGCCGTGCGGCGAACCCTGACCGTGGTCAAAGGCGGGACTTTGTACCGCCCGGACGATCTGTACGGGGCCGTCGGCGTCAAGCCGTTCGTCGAATCACTGCCGCGACGAACGGCCGACTGAGTTGGCCGCGAGCCGTAAGACATTACTGACGTATGGCGTGCAGCGCGACCTGGCCATCCGGCGACATCACGTAGCGGTTCAGGCCCCAGTTGATGAGAAAACTGCCGGTCTCGTCCGGATTCGCGTGCACCTTGATGTCCTGCGGGCGGACCCGGTATTTCAGGTGCTTACTCAGAACGCCGGCGATGCTCGGTTTCTCTGCAGCAATAACGATATCCATATTGGCCTCCTGCTCTGTGCGGTTACCCGTGACAAGTGACTGTCATGGTCGGGTTGCCGGTATCTTCAACTGCAGGATAGTCCCGGGCCTCTTAACCCAGGCTGAAAAATACGTGAACCGTGCCTGAACCCGCTTCAGATCGCCGGCCGCGATGATCCGAAGCATGCGCCCCACGAATGCTGATAACGAAGGGTATCCGGGGTGTCTTCCCGGGACCGTCGGCGCGCAGGGACGCGCGCCGCGAGCCTACAGGGATGTATTCACGGCGTGTCCCGGGAAGATTCCCCGGGTGCCCGTCGTTTAACCGCGGTGCCAGCCTTGCGAGGTCGCCTGCACTGCAGGCTCCTACAGGGGCACGTTCACCGAATCAGGAGTCGCTCAGGACTGGCGCAGGTAATCGTCGGTTTTGTTCAGCCAGTCATCACGCCGCGGTGACCAGGTATCCATTTCCTCTACGTCGCCTATGCACAGGGCTTCGTGCGGCACGTTGGAGGGGATGACGATGACGTCGCCGGGACCGAGATCCAGTGTCTTTTCGCGATTGGCGCCGAGCCAGAATCGCAGCACGCCCGAGATGACCTGCGTGACCTGTTCCTGCTCGTGGCTGTGCAGCGGCACGCGAAACCCTTCCTTGAAGTATATGCGTGCAACCGTCAGGCGCTCGCCGGTAACGATGCGGCGCTTCATGTGCGGATTCACGGTTTCGAGTTCAACCTGGTCCCAGGCCAGGTGCTGGAATTGCGGTTCTGCCATCGTGCTCTCCCGACTGGTATGCCGGCAAAGCTTAGCAGAGCAATGGGTCGCCTGCGCCGGGGTCGCGATTCAGGCCGAGATTTCGTCGAAGGCCGAGAGAAACTCGAGGCCCCTGCGAAGTTCGCGCCGATTGATCGTGGCACGCGCAACATCGTGATAATCGGCAACGACCCAGCGCAGCGCGTGCTCGTCGCAGTATCCCCACAGCAACCTGCCAATCTGCCAGACGTTGCTACGCGTCCCGCAATGCGGGCAAACGCTGATCTCGCTGCGGCGACTCAGTGGAAACGGAATGACATTGTCTGTATGCACTTGAATTGCGCCATCTATCAATGACAGCGCACAAATAACGCAACCCGATTTTGCCGGATGTGATCGAACTCACAGGCGACAGTGCCGCAGCCAGAATACCTACTGAACTGAGACCTGCGTCATGTATGCCGGGCGCACTGATCATAGTCGCGTCACCCCTCCTGCTCTTTCGCGAACCTGATCAGCAAGCAGGGCCACAGCAGCCGAGTCACGACTGTCGACCGTGATCGACCGGGACTGTTCGAAGTCCGTCATCGCTTCGACGGATTTCAACTGGTGCTCCAGAACCGCGAGACTGGCTTCAGAGGCATCGGCACCGCCTTGCTGTCTGGCACGGATGCGCCTTTGCAATTCCTCCTGCGGCGCCGTTGCTCTGACAAAAATCAGTTCGGCACCGCAATCGAGAGCGAGTTGAGTTGCCTGCGCACGCTGGCCACGATGCAGAAAAGTCGCGTCCAGGATGACATTATGCCTTTCGCCAAGCACGGGCTCCGCGCGGCGCCGCATTCCTGCATACACTTCATCGTCTGCGCTGGACACGTAAATGCCCTCGCCAACTCCCGACTCGCTTTTTTGTGATTCAGCCAATCCGAACAGGCGTTTTCGCAACAGATCCGAGCGGATGCGAATCGCGGGCAGCGCTGCCATCAGGCGCTCCGAGATCCAGGTCTTGCCGGAACCTGAAAGGCCGTGCATCGATATCAAAAGTGGCCGCCGCTTCACCGTTTGGCGCGTTGCCATGTTGCAATAGCGTCTCGCTTCGTCAAGATCTTCGAGCCGTGCGCCGTCGTCGCTGCGCTCGCTCGCACGGATTGCATCGACCTTGGCCCGGACCAGGCACCGGTATACGAAATACAGGTCGAACAGGCGCATGCTGTCGTAGTCGTCCGTCCGTTCGAAGTAGCGGTTGATGAAATGCGCCGCCAGATCGGCACGCCGCTTCGATTCCAGGTCCATGACGAGAAATGCAATGTCGCAGGCTACGTCGATGTTCCTGAGGTCGGCACTGAATTCTATGCAGTCGAAAGTCGTGATGCCGCTCGGCAAGCGAACCAGGTTTGCAAGATGCAGGTCCCCGTGGCAGTCGCGAAAAAAACCCTGGTCGAAGCGCTGGCTTATGGCCGGTCGCAATCGATGCAGTGCCTGTTGCGTCCATTCGTACAAGGGTGATAGCAAGCCGTCGTCGATACGCGAGCGCAGTGCCGTGAAGTTGTCGTGCATCTGCGTTTCGGTCAACTCCAGAACATGCTGCCGCTGACTGATAGGTACGATATCAGCGGCTTCATGACGAGCGGCGATGTTGGCACCCAATTCACGCATGTCTTCGGCACGGAGCAGCCCGCTTTCAAGTTGCTTGTCGAGCCGCAGTGCCTCGTCGAATCGATGCATCTTGACCGCGTACTCGATCGCCGTGCCCTGTCCCTCGAGCTGCGGTCGACCGTTCTGCAACGTGATTTTCACGACATCAATGTAGATTTCCGGAGCAAACCGCCGATTCAGACGAATCTCTTCCTCGCAATAGAAGCGGCGTTGTTCCAGCTTGCGGAAGTCGAGGAATCCGAGTGCCACCGGCTTCTTGACCTTGTAGACAAAGTTGCCGGCCAGAAAGACCCACGAAATGTGCGTTTCTATCAGTTCGACAGGTGCGGGGTGGTGTGGGTAGGCATCGCTGTCGAGTAATTCCCGGATCAGTTGCGGCAGATGCGGGTTGGCCCGGCCTTCGGCTGAATCCGCCCGCGGTGTCTCGGACCGGCTCACACTGCGCCTGCCATTTCGTTCAGCAGATTCTCGGCAGGGGATCGTCCTCGAGTTCCTCGATGAAACGTTCGCCGCCCAAGGCGGTTTCGAGGATGACGCGCACCGGCTTGTCTACCATACGACCGACAATCGCCGCGTCCCGACCGGACGGCAGCGCTCTCCACGCAGCCAGTGCGGCATCGGCCGCATCGCTTGCGACAACGGCCAGAACACGGCCTTCGCAGGCCAGGTAATACGGATCGAAGCCGAGCATTTCACACACGGAACGAACCGGATCCTGCACCGGAATCGTATCGTTGAAGCGCACTCCGAGACCGGTTGCGCGGACGATCTCATGCGCGACCGAGGCGATGCCTCCGCGCGTCGGGTCGCGCATGAAGCGCAGACCGCCGAATGCCATCATGGCTTTTGTCAGCGGCAAGACGCAGGCGGAATCGGACCTGAGATCACCGCGCAAACCGAACTGCTCCCGCGCCAGCATGACCGCGGTGCCGTGATCACCGACACTGCCACTGAGTAACAGTACATCGCCGCTTTTGATGCGCTTCAATGACGGCATAACGCCGGGCAGCCTGACACCAACGCCGGTGGTCGCAAGGTACAGCCCGCCACCCTCGCCACGGCGTACAACCTTGGTGTCGCCGGCACTGACCTTGACGCCGGCATCGTCCGCGGCTTTGGCGAGGCTCCGCACGATCCGATCGAGCGTCGCAATTTCCATGCCTTCCTCGATGAATACATTCAGCGTCAGGTACAAAGGCTGCGCCCCGGAAACCGCCAGGTCGTTGACCGTGCCGTGCACGGCCAATGAGCCGATATCGCCGCCCGGAAACTCGAGCGGCTGCACGGTAAAGCCGTCGGTCGTGATCATCACTTCGCCGCCGTTCAGGGCAATCGGCACGGCATCTGCCTGCACGTCGAGACCGCTCCCGCCCAGATGTCGCAAGAAAATCTCGTCGATCAGCTCGCGCATGAAGCGACCGCCGTTGCCGTGCGCGAGGCTGATGCGTTCGTCATCCATAGGCGCGATTCTTTATGTTCGACTGCGCCGATTGCGCGGCAAGCTCCGCCGCCTGGCCAAAAGCCAGCGCTGCATCGTTGCACGGCAATTCTGTCGCAATGCGCACGTCGAATCCGTCGGATTTCAGCATCTGCATCGCCTGCTCGCACAGCACCCGGTTCTGGAATACGCCACCGGTCAGGCCGACCCGGTCGACCTGTCGATGCTCACGCAGATGTCGCGCTTGCGTCAGAATGACCTGCGCCATCGACGTGTGAAAGGTTTCCGCTCGCGCCGCCGGCGCAATCGAATTATCCGCCATCCGCGCGAGCAGCCCTTGCCAGTCACTGCGCAAGACGCCGGTCTCATCCGTCGTCAGTGGCAGCTCGATGGCATCTCCGGCTTGCCGGCATAGCGCTTCGAGCAGCATCGGGCCCTGTGCTTCGAAACTGCTCGAGGCGGTACCGCAAACCAGGTAAGCAGCCGCATCGAACACGCGTCCCGCCGCGCTGCTCGCAGGACTGTTCAGGCGATGCTGCCAGGCGTAATACGCGAGGCCCTGCGAATCGGGAAAATCCCGCCAGTTGGCACCGCATGCCCACGACATTGCCGCCGCGCTGCGCCAGGGTTCCCTGCCAGCCCGTTCGCCACCCGGCAGGTTAAATGGACGCAGGCTTGCCAGCCGTTGCCATCGGCCCGGCGTTCCATACAATGCTTCGCCACCCCACAAGGTGCCGTCCTCCCCCATGCCCACACCGTCCCAGGTGAAGACAAGCCATTGCGCCTCGCCCGCATGCTCGGCAACGAGCGCCGAGGCATGCGCCCGATGATGCCACACGGTCGTAGACGGCAACTCCCGCTGTTGCCTTGCCCAGCGATGCGTTGTGTAGCCGGTATGCGCATCGCAGGCAATGTGGGCCGCCTGTACATGGTAGAGACGTTGCAGATCGGCAGCGAGTTGCTCGAGTACCGCGAGACTCCGGGGATTGTCCATCTCGCCGATGTGCGGTGACACGACCACCCGATCGTCCCAGGCGAGTGCGATGCTGCCCTTCATGTGGCCACCGACGGCCAGCAACGGTTGCGGCTGCGACCACGGCAAGGTCATTTCGCGCGGCGCTGAACCGCGGCCAATGCGCAGGGGCCGCAAACGGCCTTCGATACGGCGAAAGACCGGGTCGTCTGCAGGTCTCACTATTGGCCGGTCGTGGTGCAGGAAGGCATCGGCAATCGTGCAGAGCCGTCGCCCGGCCTCCTCGACATCGGTAAGCACCGGTTCACCGCTCAAGTTTCCGGACGTCGCAACGAGCGGCCCGCCGAAGTCATCCAGCAGCAACTGGTGCAGCGGACTGTAAGGCAGGAACAACCCCAGTTCGTCGAGACCAGGTGCAATGCCGCTTGCGAGCCAGGCACCCGGTCTCTTGCGGCACAGTACGATCGGGCGCATCGGGCTGATAAGCGCTTCGGCTTCGGCCTCCTCAAGTATCGCAAGGTTGCGCACTTGCTCCAGTCCGTCCATACCTGCCAGCGGCAGCATCACTGCCAGCGGCTTGTGCGGCCGGTTCTTGCGTTGCCGCAGGTTTGCTACCGCTTGATCGTGCCGTGCGTCGCACATCAGGTGATAGCCGCCGATTCCCCGCACCGCAACGATCTGCCCGTCGCGAAGGCTCTGCAAGGCGCTTTGCAGCGCGGCATCACCTTGTTCGATGACCGGCTGACCACTATTGGCGAACAACAGTTTCGGACCGCAGACCGGACACGCGAGCGGTTCGGCATGGAAGCGCCGGTCAAGTGGATCCAGGTACTCGGCGCGGCAATCATCGCAAAGTGGAAATCCCGACATACCGGTGTTGGCGCGGTCGTAGGGCAGATCTTCGATCAGTGTGTAACGCGGGCCGCACTGGGTGCAGTTGATAAACGGGTAGCGGTAACGCTGATCCGCCGGATCACGCTGTTCCCTGCGGCAGTCGTCGCACATGAAGTAGTCGGGAGGCACGGAAATATTGGCTGCGGAGTCCGCGACACTGTCAACAATCTGAAAGCCGCTGAAATCCCGGCCTTCCATGTCCATCATGCTGACGATGCGTGGCTCCGCAAGTGGCGGTGCCGCATCGATGAGGTCGTGCTGAAAGCGAGCCAGGGTTTCCGGCGGGCCGCGAAGCAGGATTTCGACTTCGCCGAGGCAATTGCGCACCTGGCCAGCGAGTCCGAGCCGCGTTGCCAGCCGGTAGACGAAGGGCCGGAAACCGACACCCTGAACCTGGCCACTGACGACCATCCGTGCAGTCCGGCATGACCTGGCGTGACCGGAGCTCAGCAGCTCGCAGGAGGCCTTGTGCACGGCATCATCCAACAGAATGCCTTTTTGCCCTGCCCTCCCAGACGTTTTCGCGATAACCGGAAGACCACCAGATACGGCAGGCCCCCTCGTCGGACACCATGCAGGGTCCAACGGGCTTGCGCGGTGTGCAGGCAAGTCCGTACAGGCGACACTCGTTCGGGTAACGCTTCCCGAGAACGACGCTTGCGCAATCGCATCCGGGCGGCATCTCGCCGATGCGCTTACGTGACTCATCGGCGTAGGAAGGGAACTGCTTCCGCGCATCGTGCGCCGCATACGCATCTCGCAGTTCGAAGCCGGAACGCGGAATCACGCCGATGCCACGCCAGTTGGCGTTGCTGACCTGCATGACTTCGGCGAGCTGGCGACGGGCCAGCGGATTTCCGCCCGGGCGCACCACTTCGGGATAACAGTTGTCGAGAATTGCGCGCCCTTCCCGCAGCTGACGCAGCACCGAATACATTGCGGCAAGCAAGGTATCGGGCCGGAATCCGGCTACGGCGGCAGGGATGCCGTGCTGCTCCGGGACGAACAGCCATTCTTCGGGACCCATGATCGTCGATACATGACCGGGTGCAATGAGTGCTGCAAATCCGGGCGTGCCGGAATCAAGCAACATCGCCACCGCTGGCCAGGTGAGCCTTCCGGACAGCAGCACCGTGAGATTTTGCGGCACACCTTCGGCCAGCATGGCCGCGACCGGTGCGGTCGTTGTCTCGAAGCCCGCAGCGAAAAAAATCACGCGACGATTCGGGTTTGCGCTGGCGATGCGCACGACCTCGGTCGGGCTTGCTACCGGTCGGATATCTGCACCGGCGACGCGCGCCTGCTCCAATGATCGCGGTTCCTTTTTCGGCGCATTGACCGGCACACGCAGCATGTCACCGAAGGCCACAAGGATCACGTCCTCATGCAATGCGAGCTGCATCGCTTCGTAGATATCCTCTTCGGGGCAAATGCATACCGGGCATCCCGGGCCGGGCACCAGCTCGATCTTTTTCGGAATAGCGGTGCGCAGGCCGGCGATCGATATGGCTCGCTCGTGCCCGCCACACACGTTCATGATCCGTACAGGCTCCTGCAGATCGAGCTCGTGCAGTTTCTTCAGCCAGATATCGGCATCACGCTGAATGTCCGCGACGCTAGCCATGACTGTGCCCTGTGGCGTGCGCGTGCTTCTCGACTGCGTCGCGGATTTTCGCGCGCTGGAGCTGAAGCGAATGCTCGAGCCAGTGGATCCAAAGATTCATACCCGCGCCGCTTCGGCTCGATAGCTCGAACACGGGTGCATCGTTCGCGAGCTCGCGCAAGCGCTGTTCCGCGCGTTGCGGAACGAAATCGCCCAGCAACGGCGTCAGGTCCGATTTCGTCAGCAGCATGAGATCCGCGGCGCGGAACATTACGGGGTATTTCTGCGGTTTGTCGTCGCCCTCCGGCGATGACAACAGCGTAACGTTGCAGTGCTGCCCGAGATCGAAACTGGCCGGACATACGAGATTGCCGACGTTTTCGATAAACACGATATCGAGATCGTGCAAGTCCAGATCGTGCAAAGCCATATGTACCATGTGAGCATCCAGGTGGCAGGCACTGCCCGTGCTGATCTGAATTGCCGGTGCACCATGTTGCCGCAGACGCAAAGCGTCGTTGTCGGTTTCCAGGTCACCGACGATGATGGCCATACGGTAACGCTCACGCAGCGCATCGATCGTTGCCTCGAGCAACGCCGTCTTGCCTGCGCCAGGCGACGACATGAGGTTGACTGCCAGAACACCGTGCTCCGCGAAATGCTGCCGATTGTGTTCTGCCTGGTGATCGTTCGCGTCGAGCAACCCTTTGAGAACTTCGATGGATTCTCTTCCATTGCCGGTATGAGCCAGGTGAGCTTCGCCGTGCAAGAGGTGCTGATTGGCATGCGTTACATTGCAGCCACAGGTATCACACACTGACGGCTCCTCCCTTTCTCATCAGGCTGTCGCATTGCATTTCGACGCGTTCCAGTAACAACTCATCGCCGCTGACGAGCGCGGTCCGCCAGCTCCCGCAATTGCCGCACAGCAGGCAATTCGCCGGCACCGTGAATTCTCCGCCGCACTGGCTGCATCGAACACGCACCGGCACGCTGGCCACGTGCAATGCAGCACCGGCTGCGACTGTGCCGGCTGCGGCAAATGGAAACGCATTCCTGAGTAACGGCGTCTCCACACCGGACAGCGGGCCGATACGCAAGTGAATATCACTGACGAACGATGCCTGCCTGTCCTCTGCGATGGCCTGCACTTCGGCGATGATTGCCTGGCATATGGAGAGCTCATGCATCGGCGGCAAGAATCTGGTCGAACAATTCCCAGGAACCGGCTGCGTCTTGCTCGGTGACTTTCTGGATGGCATAACCGACGTGTACGAGCACGTAGTCACCGGCGGCGAGTTCCTCGTCCTGCAACATGAACAGGCTGACCTCGCGCTCAACGCCGCGCGCTTCACAGATGCACTGGAAGCCGGAGATTTCCCTGATTTGCATAGGGATAGCAAGACACATAAATCCCCCGCGATGCCGATGCCGGTCTGCCTTGGCCGGGTCAGATGATAAACGCCGGAAGCCAGCGGCTACTGTACGTAATAACGCCTATTCACTAGTGACGGTCCTGTGCCTATCGTGTGCTCGTGGGAAATCCCGCGGATTGCAGCGACTCGCGCCTGGGGGCGTGCCGGAAAATGAACAAAACACTGGTGCTTGGCGTCGGCAATACCCTGCTTGCAGACGAAGGTGCCGGGGTGCACGCGATGCGGTACCTGCGAAACCACTTCGAATCACCGCCGGCAACCGAATTTCTCGACGCCGGTACCTTGAGCTTCACACTGGTCGACGATATCGCATCGGCCGATAACCTGATCATCTTCGACGCGGCGCAGCTCGATTCGGCGCCGGGGGCCATTCGCATTTTCGAGGGTGCCGAGCTCGATGACTTCCTGCGCTCCGGTCGGCGCAGCGTGCACGAGGTCGGCTTTGCCGATCTTATGGACATCGCACGCCTCCAGGATTGCCTGCCTGTGAATCGCGCGCTCATCGGAATACAACCGGAATTACTGGGCTGGGGCGACTCGCCGGGCGTTTCGGTCAATGCCGCCATCCCCACGGCAGCCGAAAGTGCATTGGCGTTGATCGAAAAATGGTCAGCACCATGAGCTCGCTAGAGGGCATTGCAGTCAGGGTCGAGGCGATGAGCGGCAACGTCATGCCGTTGTTGCACGAGATCCGCCACGCGCTGCGGCGAGTCGCCGAAGGCGGCCAGGGAACGACCATCGATCTCGGCAGCCTGCCAATGGCGCCGGGCGAAGACAAAAGAATTGAGGAGATGCTCGGCCAGGGCGAGGTTCGTGCCGAACTCAACGCCCTCGGCCCGACCGTAGTACAGGAAACCCGCTACCCGGGTGTCTGGTTCATCACGCACAGGAATACCGAGCAGGAAGTCGTCGCGCGCTTCATAGAAGTCACGCGCATGCCGGAATTGCTACTCGCACAGGCCGACGACATGCGCCGCGCAGTGAACGAACTGGACCAGACCCTGGACAGCGGCAAGGGACACGGCAGCCACGACAACCATTGACGGAGTGACGTTCGAGACCAGGACTCGATGCGGCAATCCAGCGGAGGAGACACCATGCGCAAAGATCAGAGCCTCGGCGAATACCTTTTTTCACAGGGGGTGTCGCGGCGCGGCTTCCTGAAATTCTGCTCGGCGACGGCGTCGCTGATGGCCCTGCCGCCATCGATGGTCGGCCGGGTCGCGGCAGCACTCGAGTCGGCGAGACGGCCATCGGTGATCTGGCTGTCCTTCCAGGAATGCACCGGCTGCACGGAATCGCTGACAAGATCCCATGCACCGACGGTCGAGTCACTGATCTTCGACGCTATCTCGCTCGACTATCACCATACCTTGCAGGCGGCGGCCGGTTTCGGAGCAGAAGAAGCACGCGAGGCAGCGATGCACGAGAATGCCGGCAAGTACCTGCTGGTGGTGGACGGCTCCATCCCCATGGGCAACCCGGGTTACTCGACCATTGCCGGCATCAGCAACCTCGACATGCTGAAGGCATCGGCCACCAATGCCGCCGCCATCATTGCGGTCGGTACCTGTGCGGCATTCGGCGGCATTCCGCATGCCAACCCGAACCCGACCGGCGCCGTGTCAGTTTCCGACATCATCAAGGATAAGCCGATCATCAATGTGTCCGGTTGCCCGCCGATCCCGGTCGTCATCACCGGCGTGCTGGCGCACTTCCTGACTTTTGGCTCCATTCCGGATCTCGATGACCTCGGCCGGCCAAAAGCGTTCTTCGGCCAGAGCATCCACGACCGCTGCTATCGCCGCCCGTTTTATGAACGCGGCCAGTTTGCCAAGACCTTCGACGACGAAGGCGCACGGCTGGGCTGGTGCCTTTATGAACTGGGCTGCAAGGGTCCGACGACTTACAACGCCTGTGCAACACTCAAATGGAACGAGGGTACGAGTTTCCCGATCGGATCGGGACACGGCTGCATCGGTTGCTCGGAACCGGATTTCTGGGACAAGGGCAGTTTCTACCGGCCGATATCGGCCGGCTTGTGGGGATCCCGCGACGCGTTGCTCGTCGCCGCGGCCGCCGGTGCGGCGATCGGCATTGGCTCAGCACTTGCGGCGCGCTCGCACAAGAAGAAAGCGGTGGCTGAGGAGTCGAAATCGTCATGACACTCCTCGACTTTGCGCGTGGCCCCGGACTGCAATGGTCGCTGATAATCCTGATCGCCGGCATCCTGTGGCGGCTTGGTGGCACGATTCTGCTCAATGCGCGAAAAGACCTGTCGCAGCCGCGTCACAAAGGTGCGTTGGCCGATGGCATGAAGGTCATCGCCACGCGATCACTGCCGGCGCACGTGTTCGAAAAGCGTATCCGCTTCCAGCACTTCTCGGGCTACGCGTGGCACATCGCGCTGTTCATTTCCGTGCTGTTCTTTGCGCCACATATCCTGTTTTTTGAATCGGTGCTCGGATTCGGCTGGCCCGGCCTGCCTAACGGTATCATCCTGGCCACGGCCGCGATCACCATCGCCATCCTGGTCGCGCTGCTGATCCGTCGCGTCGCGCACCCCGTACAGCGTTTGATTTCAAACGCTGACGACTACATCAGTATCGTGCTGGTTATCGCTCCCTTGGTCACCGGTATCCTGGCCTTCGCTCACATCGGCGCCCGTTATGAAACTATGCTGGCAGTGCACTTGCTGAGCGTCGAGGCCATGTTCGTGTGGTTTCCGTTCGGCAAGTTGATGCACGCCGCACTGACCTTTCCGTCACGCTTTCAGGCCGGTTCGAGCTACGGCCGGAAGGGAGTTCGCGCATGAGCACGAATTCTTCATCGCTGAACGATTTCCGCGCACGCCTGGCTGCGCTCGATAAACAGCCGGAAAGCACCTCGAAGATGTCGGACGAGGAGCGCGTGAGTCGCGCCGGCAACAGTTTCCTTCGCGAGCTGACGAGCCGTATGGCGGTCGATCTCGAAACCTGTATTCATTGCGGCATGTGCGCCGAAGCCTGTCACTTCTATGAAGCAACCCAGGACGAGCGTTATACACCGGTTTACAAGTTCGACCCGCTGCGCCGTTACTACCGGCGCGAGATGAGCCCGATGCGCTGGCTGTTCCGCCCGTTCACCCGCAAGGTCGATGCCAATGACCTTCGCGAGTGGCAGGAACTGGTCTATGACGCCTGCACCGGCTGTGGCCGCTGCGACATGATGTGCCCTATGGGCATCAATATATCGGAGCTTATCAATGTCATGCGTAACGGCATTGCCAGTGCCGGCCTCGCGCCGAAGGAAATCCAGGCGCTGCAGGACGAACAGCAGAACGTGAATAGCGTGTTCGGCGTTGGCGCAGACAAGTTGCGCGAGCTGATCGGAAAACTGAAATCGCAGCAGATCGATATTCCGCTCGATAAGGCAAAAGCCGATGTGCTGGTGCTGACGACGGCCGTCGATGTCCTGCTGTTCAGTGACGCTTTGGCAGCTCTTGCAACAATCATGAACCGGAGCCTCGCCAACTGGACGTTGTCCAGCGCCGTCTTCGAAGCCACCAACGTGGGGCTCATCTCCGGCGATACCGCGGCCGAAACCAGAGCGATACGGCGTATCGTCGAACAGGCCAAAGCGCTTGGCGCGAAAACCGTGGTGATCGCGGAGTCCGGCCACGCTTACCAGGCCTTGCGCTGGGAAGGCGCCGAGGACATCGGTGCCGAACTGCCCTTCGAGGTCCTCGCCGCCTCCGAATTCATAGCCCGCGAACTCGACGCCGGTCGCCTGAAACTGAAAAAAGCACAGAACGGCCGCTCGGTCAGCTATCACGACCCTTGCCGGCTCGGGCGGCACGGCGGAGTCTATGAAGAACCGCGACGATTGCTGGATGCCATGGGTATCGAGCGCCGCGAAACGGACTCCAGCGATCGTGAAAACTATTGTTGTGGCGGAGGCTGCGGCGAATACGTGATCGCGCGCGCCGCGCCGCTTCGGCAAAAAGCATTCGAGATCAAGAAGCGCGAATTCGACAAGGCGGGAGCCGACGCTGTGGTCACGAGCTGCGGCAACTGCAGGGTCAATTTCATGATCGGCGCTGAAAATGCCCGCTGGGAAAAACCGATCGAGAGCCTTGTGGAAATGGTGGCAGCCAATCTCGCGGACTAACAAGCACGAGCAGGTGACAAGATGAACGAACGAGTCGTTGTAGATCCGATAACACGAATCGAAGGCCATTTGCGCATCGAAGCACAGATGGACGGAGACCGGATTGCCGATGCTTATTCATCGGGCACCATGGTTCGTGGCATCGAAATTATCCTGCGTGGGCGCGACCCGCGCGACGCATGGGCATTCGCACAGCGCATTTGCGGCGTATGTACGCTCGTGCACGGCATCGCATCGGTGCGCGCCGTCGAAGACGCCCTCAAGTACGAAATTCCGAAGAACGCACAACTGATCCGGAACATGATGATCGGCGCCCAGTACGTGCACGATCACGTCATGCATTTTTACCATCTGCATGCGCTCGACTGGGTCGATGTCGTGTCTGCGCTGCAGGCCGATCCAAAAGCGACATCCGACCTCGCGCAAAGCATCAGCAACTACCCAAAGAGCTCGCCCGGCTATTTCAGCGACATGAAGGCGAAGCTGCAGAAGTTCGTCGAAGGGGGCCAACTCGGCATCTTTGCCAAAGCATACTGGGGCCATCCCGCTTACAAGTTGCCACCCGAAGCCAACCTGATGGCCGTCTCGCATTATCTCGAAGCCCTGACCTGGCAACGCGACGTGGCGAAAATGCTAACGATATTCGGTGGCAAGAACCCGCACCCGAACTTCCTTGTTGGCGGTGTACCCTGCCCGATCGATCTCAATTCCGACTCCGCCATCAATGCCGATGGCCTGTCACGGGTGCAGACGATCATCACGCAGATGCAGGAATTCGTCGACCAGGTCTATGTCCCGGACACGCTGGCCATCGCGTCTTTCTACAAGGACTGGGGTGCGCAGGGGGAAGGTGTCGGCAATTTCATGACCTTCGGCGACTTCCCAGAGAATGGCATCGACGATCCGTCCTCGTACCTGTTCCCACGCGGCGCCATCCTGAATCGCGATCTTTCTACCATTCACGAGGTGGACCTGAACGACGACAGCCAGGTGCGCGAGTACATCGCTCACTCCTGGTACGACTATACCGGCGGCAAGCAGGAGAGCCTGCATCCTTACAAGGGGGAAACGGCGCTGAACTATGACGGCCCGACGCCACCGTATAAACACCTCGACGTTGAAAGCAGCTATTCCTGGCTCAAGTCACCGCGCTGGAAAGGCAATGTCATGGAAGTCGGCCCGCTGGCCCGCGTGCTGATGATGTACGCCTCCGGTCACGAACAGACCCGGGAGCTGGTCAACTATACGTTGTCGACCTTGCAGGTGCCGGTCGAAGCGCTATTCTCGACGCTCGGGCGAACGGCAGCACGCACGCTGGAGACCAAGGTCGTTGCCGATTACCTGCAGACCTGGCACAACAACCTGGTCGCCAATATCAAAAGCGGTGACACGCGTACCTTCAACGAGCTGCTGTGGGAGCCTTCATCGTGGCCGAACAAGGCGCAGGGCGTCGGCTTCATGGAAGCACCGCGCGGTGGACTCGCGCACTGGATCGTCATCGAAGACGGCAAGATCGCCAACTACCAGGCGGTCGTGCCGAGCACCTGGAATGCGGGCCCGCGCGATGCGGCTGGAAAACCCGGCCCTTACGAAGCCGCGCTTGCCGGACACCAGCTTTACGACCCGAAACAGCCCATCGAAATCCTGCGCACGATCCACAGTTTCGATCCGTGTATTGCGTGCGCCGTGCACGTCACCGACCCGAATGGCGAGGAACTCGTCACCGTCAAGATACGCTAGGAGCCCGATTGACATGCGAAAACTGACAGCCCTCATATTTGCTATCGGACCGGCCGGTAACGCAGCTGCACATTCACTTGCCGACGGTTCGCCCACACTGTTACAGCTGGCCCACCATCTTGGGTCGCCGCATCACCTGTCAGTCCTCCTGGTCATCGTCGGCGTGGCTGTTGCCGGCATTGTTGCGGCTGTCCAATCCAGGCGGCGCGACCGCTAGGATCCGCGCGGGGAAAAGTGCGACGTTTCGCGCGCGAATCCGTACGCAAAGTATCCGTAATTTCCGTGGCATTACAAACCGCCGCGATTTCGGTATAACGGAATCAGCGTTCCGCACCGTGCGCATGGCGTCCGGATGCGCGACGCTGCCACGGGAGTCAAAAATGTCAATAGAATCCGTTCGCCCGGCCAGTCCTGTGCCCGAAGACTTCAGCGGTGACTCGCTGGCCGCTGTCGCCAAGCGACTTCTTCACGCGACCCGGCCCAAGTTCTTTCCCGCGTCCGTGCTGCCGGTACTGGCCGGGTCCGCCTGGGGATTCGCCGCGAGCGGCGCATTCGATTTCACAGTGTTTGCGCTGGCCCTGCTTGCCACCGTCTGCGTGCACGCTGGCAGCAACGTGTTGAACGATGTCGGTGATGATGAAGGTGGCACCGACCGCGTCAACGAAGATCGCATTTACCCGTACACCGGGGGTTCACGCTTTATCCAGACGGGAATTCTGAATACGACCGCGATGGCGCGCCTGGGAATCAGCCTGTTGACCGTAGCGGCCATTGCCGGGCTTGCCCTGCTTGCGATCAAGGGCACAATGATCCTGTATTTCGGGCTGACTGGTCTTTTGCTCGGCGTGCTGTATTCGCTCGGGCCGGTGCGGCTGAGTTCGGTGGGACTCGGTGAAACAGCCGTCGCGATCGGTTTCGGCGTTTTGCCGGTTTCCGGTGCGGCCTGGTTGCAAGGCGCAGCACTCGACGTATCGCTGCTGGTTTTCTCGCTGCCAGTCAGTGCGTGGGTGGCCGCCATCCTGTTGATCAACGAAGTGCCGGACATTCGTGCCGATGCGGCCACCGGCAAAGGCACGCTGCCGGTGCGTATCGGCCTCGGCGGAACCGCGATCGTTTATGCGCTGTTGCATCTTGCAGCCGTCGCAGCCGTTGTCTACCTGACGGTGCGTGGCGCATTGCCGCTGCTTGCGCCGCTGGTACCGGCAGCGCTCCTCTTCATGACTGCGCGCGCCACCGCTGCGATCCGCATCGGTGTCGAGGCGCGCGATGCGATGACGCGCGCCATCGAAAGTACGCTCGCCGTGCACACGCTGGGCACGTTGTGGCTTTGCGCCTGCGCGCTCTATGTTCACTGGTCGCTGGCCGGCTGACAGGCGCTGCACACAACCCGTCACTGGTCACCGGCATTGCACTGCATGCAGATAACAATAAAGAAAGGCCTGAACATTCCACTCGCCGGCGCGCCGCAGCAAAACCTCACGGCAGCATCTGCTATCAGCAGTGTGGCGCTGCTGGGTGGCGACACTCCGGGACTCAAGCCCGCCATGGCCGTTCGCCAGGGTGACCGGGTCAGGCTCGGCCAGCCTCTGTTCAGCGACAAACGGAACCCGGACGTCCCCTATACCTCACCGGGCAGCGGCACAGTCAGCGTTATCAATCGCGGAGAGCGCCGCGTGCTGCAATCCGTGGTCATCGAACTCGACGGTGACGACCAGTCCGCGTTCCCGATTTTCGACAGTCGTGAGATTGACGGCCTCGATGCCGCAAGGATTCGCGAAATCCTCGTCAGCTCGGGGCAATGGACAGCGTTGCGCAGCCGCCCGTTCAGCCACATTCCCTCGGCACAGGGGGCACCGCATTCGCTGTTTGTCACGGCGATCGATACCAATCCTCTGGCCGCCGACCCGGCCGTGATCATTGCGCAGGCCCGCGAGGCATTTGTTGCCGGCTTGCGCGTGGTCGCGAAGCTCGGCGGGAGCAAGACTTTCGTATGCACAGCGCCCGGCACGGATATCCCGTGCCCCGACAGGCCGGATTTCGTCAGGGCCGAGTTTGCCGGTCCGCACCCGGCGGGTCTCGTGGGTACGCATATACATTTCCTGGATCCGGTTGGCACCTCGCGTACGGCCTGGCACATCGGCTACCAGGATGTGATCGCGATCGGCCGGTTGTTCCTGACCGGACGCATCAGCACCGATCGCGTAGTCGCGTTAGGCGGTCCTTTCGTCAAGTCTCCCCGCCTCCTGCGGACCCGAGCCGGCGCGAGTGTCCGTGACCTGCTGCGCGACGAACTGCAGCCGGGCAGCTCGAGGACGATTTCCGGGTCGGTATTGTCGGGGCATCGCGCAACCGGCCATGCTGCCTGGCTCGGCCGCTATCACAACCAGATCAGCGTGCTCGCAGAAGGCAGCCCGCGCGAATTTCTGTCCTGGATGCGACCGGGCGTCAACCGTTACTCGTCGCTGCGCGCTTACGCCGGACACTGGCTGCGCACCGGTGCTTTCAACCTCACAACCTCGCAGAACGGCAGCCCTCGTGCGATGGTTTCGATCGGCAGTTTCGAGCGAGTCATGCCGCTCGATATCCTGCCGACACCCTTGCTCAAAGCATTGCTGGTTCGTGACACGGACAGCGCGCAAGCGCTTGGTTGTCTCGAGCTCGACGAGGAAGACCTGGCCCTGTGTTCTTTCGTGTGCAACGGCAAATACGAATATGGCCCGCACCTGCGCATGACGTTGGACGAAATCGAGGCCAACGGCTGATGAAGCGATTGCGAAAATTCCTCGATGGTCTGGAACCGCTGTTCGTTCGCGGTGGCCGTTTCGAAAAATTCCATGCCATCTACGAAATGGTCGACACGCTGTTCTACTCGCCGCCGGACGTCACGCGCGGCGCGCCTCATATTCGCGATGCTATCGACCTGAAACGCATCATGATCATGGTCGTGTTCGCGGTCACGCCCTGTGCGCTGATTGGTATGTGGAATACCGGCTACCAGGCACACATCGCGATGGCGAGCCTCGGCATCGACAGCCTCGCAGGCTGGCGCGGTACGCTGCTCGCAATGCTGGGAGCCAGCCACGATCCTGCGAGCCTCTACGATAATTTCATGTTCGGACTCAGTTATTTCCTGCCGATCTATATCGTCACCATGGCGGCGGGCGGTTTCTGGGAAGTGCTGTTTGCCGGCGTGCGCAATCACGAAATCAATGAGGGCTTCTTCGTCACCTCGATGTTGTACGCACTGATCCTGCCAGCCACGATCCCGCTCTGGCAGGTGGCTGTCGGCATCAGTTTCGGCGTCGTCATAGGCAAGGAAGTGTTCGGCGGCACCGGCAAGAACTTCCTCAATCCCGCACTCGTCGGTCGCGCCTTCCTGTACTTCGCGTATCCCGCGCAGATTTCCGGCGATGCGGTCTGGACCGCGGTCGACGGTTACAGTGGCGCCACGGCATTGGGCATCAGCGCCATCGAGGGTATCGGCGGTGTCATCGAGAGCGGCCTGACCTGGAGCCAGGCGTTTTTTGGCCAGATGCAGGGATCGATCGGCGAGACCTCGGCAGCGGCCTGCCTCGCGGGCGGCGCGTTCCTGGTTTTTTCGGGCATCGCGTCGTGGCGAATCATCGCCGGTGTATTCCTCGGCCTGATCATCCCGGCCGTCCTGGCGAGCTACATCGACAGCAGCAACCCGATGATGAGCATGCCCTGGCACTGGCACATTGTGCTCGGCGGTTTCGCATTCGGCGCGGTGTTCATGGCGACCGATCCGGTCAGTGCCTGCAATACGGACACCGGCAAATGGATTTTCGGGCTGCTGATCGGTTTCCTGACTTTCGTCATTCGCGTTGTGAATCCCGCGTTCCCCGAAGGCATCATGCTCGCCATCCTTTTCGGTAATATTTTCGCGCCGCTCATCGATTACTTCGTCGTGCAGGCCAATATCCGGCGGAGGTTGCAACGCAGTGGCTGATACGACCGACAATCGTCGCTCGCGCGATAGCGTCGCCAACACGCTCATCGTTGCGATCAGCCTGAGCCTCGTTTGTTCGGTACTGGTCGCCGGAAGCGCCCTGCTGCTCAAGCCGAAGCAATTGCAGAATGAAGCGGAATACCGCCAGCGCATCATCCTCGACGTGGCCGGGCTCCATGAACCCGGCATGGATCCGGGCGTCGCTTTCGCCAGGATCGAAGCGTATATGGTAGAGCTCGGTACAGGGAAATTCGTCGACTCACCCGCGGTGGCCGGCTTCGATCCGGTCACCGCGGCCAGCGATCCGGATCTTGGCATTGCCATACCGGCCGACCTGGACATCGCTTCCATTCGCCGGCGTGCGCGCTTCGCACCGGTGTACCTGGTGAGAAGCGGCGCTGACATCGAGCAGATCATCCTGCCCGTCTACGGCTCCGGCCTCTGGTCGACAATGTACGGTTACTTGTCACTGGAGAGCGATGGCAACACCGTGCGTGGCCTGCGCTTTTACAGTCACGCGGAAACGCCGGGGCTCGGCGACCAGATCGACAAGCCAGGCTGGCGATCGCAATGGGCCGGGAAAAAACTCTTCGACAACAGCGGGCAATTGCAGATTGAAGTCATCCGCGGCGTGGTGGCCGATCCCGTCCCGGGTGCCGCGAACGGAACCGTGGACAGGACCTCGTTTCAGGTCGACGGCTTGGCCGGCGCAACCCTGACCGGCCGCGGTGTTACAAGCCTCGTTCATTACTGGGTCGGCGAACACGGTTTCGGGCCCTATCTCGACCGCGTGCGCCAGCAGGGTGGACAGCAGACATGAGCAAACCGATGCACGAAACACGCAAAATCCTTCTCGATCCGCTGATCGACAACAACCCGGTGACCTTGCAGGTACTCGGCATCTGTTCCGCACTGGCGGTCACGACTTCGTTACTGCCGGCGCTTCTGATGTGCGCGGCCCTGACCAGCGTTGCCGCGTTGTCGAATGCCGCGATAAGCAGCATTCGCTCGCGCATACCCAACAATATTCGCATCATCGTGCAGATGACGATCATCGCCTCCTTCGTCATCATCGTCGATCAGCTGCTGCGCGCCTACGCATTCGAAACCAGCAAACAATTGTCGGTCTTTGTAGGCCTCATCATTACTAACTGCATCGTGCTCGGCCGCGCCGAAGCATTCGCCATGAAGAACGGCGTCGCCATCAGCTTTCTCGATGGCCTGGGCAACGGCCTGGGTTACAGCGCCATTCTCATTTTCGTCGCGACGATTCGCGAACTGTTTGGCGGCGGCACCCTGCTCGGTTACCGGATTCTCCCGCTGGTTTCGGATGGCGGCTGGTACGAAGCGAACGGGCTGATGCTGTTGCCGCCGAGCGCGTTTTTCATCATCGGCCTGCTGATCTGGGGAATACGCAGCTGGAAACGTGAGCAGGTCGAACATCCCGATTACCAGATTCACGAAGTTCACCGGACCGGGGTGCTGTGATGGCCGATTACGTCAATCTGTTCATCAAGGCGGCTTTCGTCGAGAACCTGGCGCTGTCCTTCTTTCTCGGCATGTGCACGTTTCTTGCCATTTCGAAGCGTGTCGAGACCGCGATCGGACTTGGCCTGGCCGTGGTCGCGGTGCAGGTCATAACGGTCCCGGTCAATCACCTGATTCACGCGTACCTGCTGAAGGAAGGCGCACTTGCCTGGGCAGGCCTGCCCGATGTCGATCTGAGTTTTCTGGGACTGGTCAGCTACATCGGCGTCATCGCGGCGCTGGTACAGATACTGGAAATGACCCTCGACCGGTACGTTCCGAAACTCTATAACGCGCTCGGCATCTTCCTGCCACTGATCACCGTTAACTGCGCCATCCTCGGCGGCACGCTGTTCATGGTTGAAAGGCAATACACTTTCGGCGAGAGCGTCGTGTACGGACTCGGCAGCGGCAGCGGCTGGGCAATAGCGCTGATCGGCCTCGCCGGCATTCGTGAAAAACTGAAATACAGCGACGTGCCGGACGGGCTGCAGGGACTCGGCATCACCTTCATCATCGCCGGCCTGATGTCGCTCGGTTTCATGGGCTTCTCGGGAATCCGCCTGTGAGACACCGACAGTGACCGTAGACGCCCAGATCCTGTTGCAGGTTGGCCTCGGCGTGGCCCTGTTCACGTTGATCATACTGTTGCTGGTTTTGGTGATCCTCTGGGCACGCACACGCCTGGTCAGCAGTGGCAATGTTGCTGTGCTCGTCAACGACGAGCGCGAATTGCGCATGCCGGTCGGGGTGAAGCTCATGAACGGCCTGGCCGACTGCGGGATTTTCATCCCTTCCGCCTGCGGTGGCGGCGGCACCTGCGGCCAATGCCGCGTGCGAATTTTGGCTGGCGGCGGCGCCATCCTGCCGACCGAGACCTCGCTGATCAGCAAGAGAGAGGCGGCAGATCACGTGCGCCTTTCCTGCCAGGTGTCCGTCAAACAGGACATGCGCATCCGGGTGGCGGACGAGGTGTTCGGGATCCGCAAACTGCAATGCACAGTGGTCTCCAATCGCAACGTTGCCAGTTTCATCAAGGAACTGGTGTTGCGCCTGCCCGAGGGCGAATTGCTGGACTACAAGGCGGGCGGCTACATCCAGATCGAATGCCCGGCGCACGATCTGAGCTTCAGGGATTTCGACATTGACGAGCGATTCCGCAGCGAGTGGGACCGCCACAACATGTGGCGCTACGCATCGCACGTAACCCAGCCGGTGTCGCGTGCCTATTCCATGGCCAGTTACCCGCTCGAACGCGAGCTCATTAAACTGAATGTACGCATAGCGACGCCACCGACCGGCTCTGACGACAACGTCCCGCCCGGCATCATGTCATCCTTCATTTTCGGCCTGAAGCCCGGCGACATAGTGACGATCTCCGGGCCGTACGGGGAATTCTTCGCCAGGGACACCGACAACGAGATGGTTTTCATTGGTGGTGGCGCAGGCATGGCGCCGATGCGCGCACACATCTTCGACCAGCTGAAACGGCAGCACACAAAGCGCAAGATGTCGTTCTGGTATGGTGCGCGGAGCCGCAAGGAACTCTTCTACGTCGACGAGTTCGATGCACTGGCGAAGGAGTACGACAACTTCGAATGGCACGTCGCCCTCTCCGAACCGCAACCCGAGGACGATTGGACCGGGTACAACGGGTTCATTCACAAGGTGTTGCACGATGAATACCTCGCGCATCACGAGGCGCCAGAGGACTGCGAGTATTACCTGTGTGGGCCACCCATGATGAATTCGGCAGTCATCAAGATGCTCGAGGACCTCGGTGTCACGCGCGAGCACATTATGCTGGACGACTTCGGAGGCTGAATGCGCACAGACCTGGCCATTTTTGCTGCAGCGCTGCTGGCAGCGTGCAGCCCGGAGCGACCGCCGATCCTCGAGCTGAACGGCGCGACGATGGGCACGCGATTCAGCATCAAGATGCCGGTCTTGCCGCCGGACGTCAGCGGCGATGCCTTGCAGACAGAGATCGACCGCCTGCTCGGGAAAATCGAAATGCAGATGTCGACTTACCGTCTCGACTCGGAGATTTCACATTTCAATATCAGCGACTCAACCGACTGGCAACTCGTGTCGGCCGAATTCTGTCACGCGGCAGAGGAATCACAGTCGATAAGCAGGAAGACCAATGGCGCCTTCGACATTACAGTCGGGCCGCTGGTCAATCTTTGGGGCTTCGGACCTGATGGCAGCATTAGCAAGCCACCGACAGATGCAGATATCATCGCGGCGATGTCGCGCGTCGGTTATGCGCACTTGCAAACCGATTGCTCGGTGCCGGCCATGCGCAAGGGCATCGCGCGACTGTATCTCGATATGTCGGCATATGCGAAAGGTTACGCCGTGGACCGCGTTGCCGATTTGCTCGATGAAATGCAAACGAAGGATTACCTCGTCGAGATCGGAGGCGAGATGAAGCTCCGGGGCCATAACGCCGAGAACAGGGAGTGGGCCGTTGCGATCGAAGAGCCACTAGCCGACGAGCGACGGCCGCATGCAGTTTTTCGTCTTATAGATCAAGCAGTTGCGACATCCGGCGACTACCGTAATTTTTTCGAGTCCGAGGGACGGAATTACTCGCATACCATCGACACACGCACAGGAAGGCCGGTCTCGCACAATCTCGCATCGGTCACGGTGGTAGCAACTACCGCGGCATTTGCCGACGCGATGGCGACAGCGCTTTTGGTACTCGGCCCTGACCACGGACTGGCTCTCGCTACCCGCGAGAATATCGCTGCGTTGTTTCTGCTCCGCACAAGTGAAGGAATCGAAGAAAGAATGACGCCGGCTTTCGCCAGCATCGGACGCGAGCAATGACGACAATTGCAACTTTCCTGCTTGCTTTCTGCATCCTGCTGCTGGTTATCGGTGGCATGGCAATCGGCGTACTGGGCGGTCGCAAACCGATCAGTGGAAGCTGCGGAGGAATTAGCGGGGGACGCTGCGAACTGTGCAGCGATACCTGTGCTGAGGAGTCGCGAGAATGAAACCGAAATCCGCCCTTGTCCGGGACTATATGGCCAAGCATCTCGTGTCCTTTTCACCGGATATGGACGTGCTCGATGCGATTCACCAACTCGTACAGCACGGCATCGCCGGTGCGCCCGTGCTCAATGAGAACGGCGACCTGATAGGCATGCTGTCCGAGC
>CAYXKM010000061.1:0-9734 GCA_964465665.1 uncultured Woeseiaceae bacterium | reverse complement strand
CAGGTAATTACTGTTGCATCGCCGTCGCAGAACTGCTGCAGGCGCGAGCATCCAGAGCTCGCTTGTGCAACTCGATAAAGTAAGGAGATTGGAATGAGTATACGCAACAGATTGCTGGCGGGCGCACTTGCCGGCCTGCTGGTTCCGGCGCTGACATTCGCCGGGCCCGTCAACATCAACACAGCCGATGCTGAGACTATCTCTGCCGAGCTTCAGGGTGTCGGGCTTTCGCGGGCCCAGGCGATCGTCGAATATCGCATAGTCAACGGCCCGTTCAAGTCGGCGGATGACCTGATCGCCGTAAAGGGCATCGGTGAGCGGACCCTGGAGATGAATCGGGCCAACATCCTGGTGGATGCGCCTGAACAGCGCGAGAAGAAATAGCGAGGGAGCGGTGGCTGTGACGGGGTATCCGGCGCAGCCACCGGCAACGACCGCGGGTACGTGGCACAAATCGTCCTGCGGGTTTCCCGCTCCGGGCGCGGATTGGCTATGATGCGAAGCCTATCCAGTCCCTGCGGAGTCAAACATTGCGCCTACCAGTTCGAGCGGCGGTATTTCCGGTTGCCGGCCGAGGCACCCGTTTCCTGCCAGCCACTAAAGCCAGTCCGAAGGAAATGCTGCCGATTGTGGACAAGCCGCTTATACAGTACGCCGTGGAAGAAGCCATAGCGGCAGGTGCAACGAGACTCGTATTTGTAACAGGCATTTCAAAACGTGCCATAGAAGATCACTTCGATACCGATGCCGAACTGGAAGCCGCATTGCGCAAGTCCGGCAAGAAAGAACTGCTCGAGTCCATCCGGAATATCGTACCTCCTGGTGTTTCCTGCATTTACATCCGGCAGGGAGAGCCGCTCGGCCTTGGACATGCGGTCCTTTGCGCAAAATCCGTCGTGGGAGACGAGCCGTTTTTTGTACATCTGGCAGATGATCTTATCGCTGGCGACCCGCCGTGCCTCGCGCAAATGGCAGCCGAATACTCTCGGCATGGTGGCAGCGTAATCGCTGTCGAAGAAGTACCAGCCAAAGACACTTCGAGTTACGGAATCGTGGCAACAGACGCAGCAAACAGGATCACGAAAATTATTGAGAAACCTGCGCCGGATAAGGCACCGTCCAATCTGGCGGTAGTCGGACGTTACCTGTTGCCGGGATCGATCTTTGGCAAACTCGAAAAAACAGAGAGAGGTGCCGGAGGCGAAATACAGCTGACCGATGGTATTGCCGCGTTGCTCGATGAAATGCCGGTATACGCGTACCGATTCAGGGGTATCCGATACGACTGCGGCAACAAGCTGGGATACCTGAAGGCAACAGTTGCCTACGGTCTGGCTCACGACGATGTCGGCGGAGCATTTCGCGACTATCTGGATACAGTGACGTCCGCGTGATCTGAAACGCTTGCCGAGCCCTGGGCGAGGATTTGGCAGCCAACGCGGTTTGCCAGGAAAGGCTCTAGAACCGCGGCATTTTTCAGAATTTGGCTCCCCGGGCCGGACTCGAACCAGCGACCAACGGATTAACAGTCCGTCGCTCTACCAACTGAGCTACCGGGGAATTCCAGTGTGGCGTCCTGCACAAGGGCCGGGATTCTGGTCCACCCTTGGAATTGTGTCAAGCAAACAACCGAATAGTTCCGGCTGCCTTTTCGTGTCATTCCAGACGCATGTCAGCCCAATACACTGCGGATACGCTCTACCGCTTTCTCAAGCTCGGTAATCGAACAGGCAAACGAGATTCGCACATAGCCAGGGGCTCCAAATGCACTGCCCTGAACCATGGCGACATCGGCGTTCTGCAGCAAGTGGGTGACGAAATCGCTGTCGTCGCGCAACCCAAGATTGCGTACTGCGTCATCCACCCGCGGGAAAGCGTAGAAAGCGCCCTGGCCCTCGCGGCACTGAATTCCCGGCAGGTCATTCAGTGCTGCAGATATGTACCGGCTTCGTTCCCTGTATGCAGTCGCCATTTCATCGACGCACTTCTGGTCACCGTCAAGAGCTGCTATTGCTGCAACCTGCGAAATGCTGCATGGATTCGACGTGCACTGGCTTTGAATGGTCTTCATTGCACCGATAACCGCGACGGGACCGCCGGCATAACCAATTCGCCATCCGGTCATTGCGTGACTTTTGGAGACACCGTTGATCGTCACTGTGCGGTCCGCGAGCGACGGGCAGGCAACGGCAAAACTGCAGAACGGTTCATTGGCCCAGTAGATTTTTTCGTAAATGTCGTCGGCAGCAATGACAACATCCGGATAATCGGCCAGCACAGTTCCGAGAGCCGCAAATTCTTTCTTCGTGTAGCAGCTGCCGGTCGGATTGGACGGGCTGTTCAGGAACAGCAGCCGCGTTCTCCCTGTCAGGCTATCAGCAAGCTGCGCAGGCGATATCTTGAATCCGGATTCGATTTCGGTTTCGATAATCACGGGCTCGGCATCCGCAAGACGTACCATGTCGGGATACGACACCCAATAGGGCGCCGGGACAATTGCTTCGTCACCCCTGCTTAGCACTGCCTGGCAAACGTTGAACAGTGCCTGCTTTGCACCGCTGGATACCAGTATCTGGTTCGGCTGGAAAAGCAGCGCATTGTCACGGGCAAACTTGCGTTGGATCGCCGCTTTCAGTTGAGCAGTGCCATCGATCGGCGTGTATTTGGTAACGCCAGCGTTGATTGCCTCGATTGCCGCCGCCTTTATGTGTTGAGGCGTGTCGAAATCCGGCTCGCCGGCACCAAGGCTTACCAGGTCGCGGCCAGCGGCTTTGAGTTCCGCGGCCAATGCCAAAGCGGCACTGGTCGGCGAGGGTTTGACCCGTGTCATTCGTTCTGAAACTGATAAACTCAAGGGCTTGCCTCCGAAAAACAGCCGCACATGGTACGTGATTCTGTAACCCTGCCCAAGAAGACTTTGGCCGAAGACCGGGACCGGCTGACACTGGTTTCGAGATATTGTCCGGCCGGGGACCAGGAGTCCGCGATAGCAGGTCTTGTGGAGGGCCTGAATGACGGGCTGGCGCGCCAGACTCTGCTCGGCGTGACCGGGTCCGGCAAGACTTTCACCATGGCAAGTGTCATCGAGGCGGTGCAACGGCCGGCCATCATCCTTGCGCCGAACAAGACTCTGGCGGCCCAGCTGTATGGAGAGATGCGCGAGTACTTCCCGCGCAATGCCGTCGAGTACTTCGTCTCGTATTACGACTACTACCAGCCCGAGGCGTATGTGCCGAGCTCGGACACCTACATCGAGAAGGACGCCTCGATCAATCAGCACATCGAGCAGATGCGGCTGTCGGCCACCAAAGCGCTAATTGAACGGCCGGATGCCATTATCGTTGCGACCGTGTCCGCCATATACGGTCTCGGCGATCCGGAAGCTTATTTCAGCATGGTGTTGCACCTTGTCAGGGGCGAGAGAATCGACCAGCGGAGCCTGCTGCGACGGCTAGCGGAAATGCAATACAAGCGCAATGAGCTGGAATTTGCGCAAGGCAGCTACCGTGTCCGGGGCGACGTCGTTGATGTTTTTCCGGCGGAGTCAGAAAGAGATGCCGTGCGAATCGAGTTGTTCGATGAGGAAATCGAATCGCTGTCGTATTTTGATCCGCTGACCGGAGAAGTATTTCGACGTGTGCCCCGGTTGACCGTCTTCCCGAAAACCCACTACGTCACGCCGAGGGAAAAGCTGCTGGCCGCGGTCGACGAGATCAAAGTCGAGCTGAAGGACCGTGTCGACTACCTTCGGAGCGTCAACAAACTTCTTGAAGCTCAAAGACTTGAGCAACGAACTTTATTTGATCTCGAGATGATTAGAGAGCTGGGATACTGCCAGGGGATCGAGAATTACTCACGCTATCTCTCGGGTCGCCAGGAAGGGGAACCGCCTCCGTGCCTGTTCGATTACCTGCCGGAAAAGGCGATCCTGGTCATCGACGAGAGCCACGTCACCGTCCCACAGCTCGGCGGGATGTATCGCGGCGACCGCTCGCGCAAGGAGACCCTGGTGGAATACGGATTCCGCCTTCCCTCGGCCCTGGATAACCGGCCACTGCGTTTCGATGAATTCGAACGGCTGGCGCCGCAGACCATCTATGTCTCCGCGACTCCGGGGGATTTCGAATCAGCGCGCAGCGACAAAGTGGTCGAACAACTCGTCAGGCCAACCGGACTGGTCGACCCGGCACTCGAGGTCCGTCCTGCCAGAACCCAGGTCGATGACGTACTTTCTGAAATACGAAGGCGGGTCGCAGCCGACGAACGGGTGCTCATTACCACCCTGACCAAAAGAATGGCGGAGGACCTGACCGACTACCTGCAAGAGCACAATGTCAGGGTCCGATACCTGCATTCGGACATCGGCACGGTTGAGCGAACCGAGATTATTCGCGACCTGCGACTGGGCGCTTTCGACGTACTGGTCGGGATCAACCTTCTGCGAGAGGGGCTGGACATGCCCGAGGTCTCTCTGGTCGCCATACTGGACGCGGACAAGGAAGGGTTTTTGCGCTCGGAACGATCACTCATCCAGACCATAGGGCGCGCAGCCCGTCATCTGCACGGCAAGGCGTTGCTGTACGCCGACCGGATGACCGGCTCGATGCAGCGGGCGATCGATGAGACCAATCGGCGGCGCGAACGCCAGCTGGAACATAACCTGCAGCACGGAATAGAGCCTGCAACAATCATCAAGCAGGTGTCCGACGTCATGGAGGCAGCTTACCCGGTACCCGTGCGCGACAGCCGGCGGTCGGCCGAGGAAGCTGCCGGCTACCTGAGCATGACACCGGAACAGTTGCTGCGTAAGGCCCAGGCGCTCGAGCGAAAAATGCTGAAACACGCGCGGGATCTCGAGTTCGAGGAAGCGGCTCGGCTCCGCGACCAGATTCAGGAAATACGCAAAGCCGGTCTTGGCCTCGCGGACCGGCTTGCGGGCTGAGCAGCCGGATCGTCACAGGAAGCCTTGCAGGCGAAGTAGGCCTTCAGTATCTTTGTGCGCCCGCCGGCCAGACCGGATAGAGGCAGCAGGATTTTTTGAGGGGCGATTAGCTCAGGGGCATTCAAGCGAAGGCAGGATTTTTTGAGGGGCGATTAGCTCAGGGGCATTCAAGCGAAGGCAGGATTTTTTGAGGGGCGATTAGCTCAGGGGTAGAGCGCCACGTTGACATCGTGGAGGTCGTTGGTTCGAAACCATCATCGCCCACCAGACCAGCATTGGCGAGTCTGTTGCCGCCGTGCCCATCTGCCGATAACGGCCCGACTATCCCCAAACCGGCACTCGTGACTCACCCGGTATCCAGCATTTTTCCCGGAATTTTCAGTCATTTCCGGGTGCGCGAGGCCTTGTTTCCTTGCTTTTGCCTCTATAGAATTCGCGTCCCGCGGTCTGCTTTGGCAAACCGCGGCATTTTTGTTGTTCGGAGGATACAAGGATCGCAGCCACAAAGCGTGTTAGGCGCAATGAAGAGATCGATGCGCCGAAGGTCAGGGTCATCGGAGCGGATGGGGAGCAGGCAGGCGTCATGTCACTGTCAGCCGCTTTGCAAATAGCACGTGACGAGGAGCTGGATCTTGTCGAAGTGTCACCGACAGCCGACCCGCCGGTTTGCCGCGTGATGGACTTCGGCAAGTACATCTTCGAACTGAACAAGAAAGCGCAGACTGCCAAGCGCAAGCAAAAGCAGGTGCACGTCAAGGAAATCAAGTTTCGCCCTGGCACGGAAGCCGGCGATTACAAAGTCAAATTGAGGAAACTCATTGAGTTTCTCGAAGACGGTGACAAAGCAAAGGTCACCTTAAGGTTTAGAGGCAGGGAAATGGCGCATCAGGAACTGGGTGCGAAGCTTCTGGCCAGAGTCAAGGATGACCTGGAAGAATTTGGTGTCGTAGAGCAGACGCCGCAGCTGGAAGGGCGGCAGATGATCATGGTCATGTCACCAAAGAAAAAGTGAGTAACGGCCGAGTGCGCCAGCAAGGGCACAAACGCTAATACCCGCCTCCCGCGGCTCGCAATTGCCTGTACGCGGCATGGCTAGAAAATCGGAGATGACAATGTCGAAAATGAAGACCAACCGGGGCGCTGCCAAGCGCTTCCGCCGGACGGGTAAGGGCGGCTTCAAAAGAGCCCAGTCCCACCTCAATCATATCCTCACCAAGAAGAAGTCGAAGCGTAAGCGCCAGCTGGGATCGACCCAGCAGGTTGCAGATTGCGACGTCAAGGGCGTGCGCCGCATGCTCCCGTACAGTTGAGGAGATCAAGACATGGCAAGAGTTAAACGCGGCGTTATAGCAAACGCACGCCACAAAAAGATCCTCGGTAAGGCGAAGGGTTACTACAATGCGCGCAGTAAGGTGTACCGGGCTGCCAAACAGGCCGTCATCAAAGCCGGGCAGTACGAGTATCGTGACCGTCGCCAGCGCAAACGTGAGTTCCGCGCACTTTGGATTGCCCGCATCAATGCCGCAGCCCGATTGCACGGCATGTCGTACAGCAAGCTGATCAACGGCATGAATCGAGCCCAGATGGTAATCGATCGCAAAGTGCTTTCTGACATCGCAGTACACGATCCGGAAGCCTTCGGCGTGATAGCGGCTCAGGCAAAAGCGGCGCTCGCCTAGTTCTGACCCGATATGGTCGCGGCGATCGCCGCCGACCAGTCGGGACAGTTCAGCCGATTCATGCGGGGACCTAGCGAACTTTTGGCGGCGGCCAAAATTCAGATCCGGAATGCCGCCGATCTTGCGGCACTCGATGCGGTGCGAGTCGCTTTTCTTGGAAAGAAGGGGGCGATCACCGCAGGCCTGAAGAATCTGAGCGAGCTGCCGGCCGAGCAGCGGCCTGCAGCCGGCCAGGAATTCAATCGGGTCAAGAACGAGGTGCAGACGCTTATAGACGGGCGCCGAGAGGTCCTCGAGCAGCAGACGCTCGAAGCAAGGCTTCGTATGGACGCGATCGATGTCACGTTGCCAGGGCGCGGTCTGTCAATAGGTGGGCGGCACCCGGTGACCCGGACGATGGCCCGGATCGCGCGAATGTTCACGAACGCCGGTTTCGGTGTGCGTTCGGGTCCTGACATCGAGGACGACTTCCATAATTTCACTGCGCTGAATATTCCGGAGAATCATCCGGCGCGGGCAATGCACGACACGTTCTACTTCCCCGGTGGAAAGCTGTTGCGAACTCACACATCACCGGTCCAGATACGCTCGATGGTCGAGGAGGGAGTGCCGATTCGAATTATTGCGCCGGGACGGGTGTATCGCTGCGATTCCGATCAGACGCACACACCGATGTTTCACCAGGTCGAAGGCCTTGTCATCGGTCGCAACATCAGCTTTGCCAATCTCAAGGCAGTTTTGCACCAGTTCGTGGAGCGATTCTTCGAGCGCGACGCAGAGCTGCGGTTCCGGCCGTCATATTTTCCGTTTACCGAGCCATCGGCCGAGGTCGATGTCCTGTGGGCTGAAGGAAAATGGCTGGAGATACTCGGTTGCGGCATGGTGCATCCCAACGTACTCGAAAGCGCCGGTATCGATGCAGAAGAGTTCACAGGCTATGCATTCGGCATGGGCGTCGAGCGACTTGCGATGCTCCGATACGGCGTTACCGATCTGAGGTCATTTTTCGAGAATGACCTGCAGTTTCTCCGGCAGCTCCGCTAGTCGGGTGGCGCGATGAAGTTTTCTGAAAACTGGCTTCGCGATTGGGTGAATCCGCAACTTGATTCCGCCGCGCTCGCACATCACCTGACGATGGCAGGCCATGAAGTCGATGACATTGAAGTTGAGGGTGCCGATCTCAAGGGCGTTCTGGTGGCGGAAGTCACTTCGGTTTCAAAGCATCCGAATGCCGACAAACTGAGTGTTTGCGAAGTTCGCACGAGCGACGGCGCTAACGTAATGGTTGTCTGCGGCGCGCCGAATGTGCGACAGGGCATGAAAGCAGCCTATGCGGCCCCCGGCGTCAAATTGCCGAACGGAATGATACTGCGTCGATCGACCATACGCGGGATCGAGTCAAACGGCATGCTGTGCTCGCCGATCGAACTCGGGATCGGCGATGAGTCTGACGGGATCATCGATTTACCGCCCGACGCGGCGACAGGCGCAGATCTCGCCAGCTACCTTTCTTTGCCGGATGCAATTCTGGACGTAAACCTGACGCCAAATCGTGGTGACTGTTTCAGCGTCGCAGGACTCGCCCGGGACCTGTCTGCAGTGACCAGGACTGCACTGACGATCCGCAGCGCGCCGCAAGTGGCCGTAACAATCGAGAACGTTTATCCGGTCGTTGTCAACACACCTGCTGCATGCCCACGGTTTGCCGGTCGGATCATACGCGACATCAATGCCGACGCCGAGAGTCCGTTGTGGATGAAGGAGCGGTTGAGGCGCGCCGGTCTTCGATCCATACACCCGGTAGTCGATGTGACCAACTACGTCATGCTCGAACTCGGACAACCATTGCACGCTTATGATCAAGACCGACTTATGGGGCCGATCCGGCCGCGGTTCGCGCGACCGGGCGAGAAGCTGGTGCTACTCGACGACCGCGAGGTCGAGCTAAGCGAGGACACGCTGGTTGTGAGCGACGAATCGGGCGCTATTGGCCTTGCCGGGATCATGGGTGGCCGCTCGACGGCAGTTTCAGGCCTGACCAGGAATGTATTCCTGGAAGCTGCTTTCTGGCCCCAGAACGTCATCGCCGGCCGGGCCAGACGTTATGCGCTGCACACGGATGCGGCCTTGCGTTTCGAGCGTGGCGTGGATCCGGGACTGCAGGGCAGGGCTATTGACCGCGCCACCGAACTGTTGCTGGACTTAGCCGGGGGCGCTGCAGGCCCACTGATCGACGTGCTTGATAAGCGGTACATGCCGCAGCCGGTCGACATACGGCTGCGGCGGTCGCAGCTCTCCCGGTTGCTTGGTACCGAAGTGGAACCCGGCGAGGTAGAGCGGATATTCAAGTCCTTGCAGATCGATTTTGAGCCGCAGGGCAACGGCTGGCGTACGCGGGTTCCGGCTTTCCGCTCTGACCTGAGGATCGAGCACGACCTGATTGAAGAAGTCGCTCGGATTTTTGGCTATGACCGCATTCCGGAGCGAACCGAAACTGCGGAGCTGCCGCTTGCAGACGTGACAGAAGGTTACACGAACCTGGAGCTGGTCGCTGATACTCTGGTCGCGCGCGACTACTTCGAGGTAGTCACCTACAGTTTCGTCGATCCGGATACTGACCGGTTGCTGACCGGCCACTCGTCGGAACTGGTTCTGAGCAATCCGATATCGTCCGAGATGGCTGTCATGCGCAGCAGTTTGTGCGCCGGAATGCTTGCTGCGGCGGAAATGAATCTGTCCAGACAGCAGGACAGGGTTCGCCTGTTTGAAATCGGCAAGTCGTTCCATGGAAAATTGAGTGCGCCGGTTGAAACAATGCGAGTCGCCGGACTCGTCGTTGGTCCGGCGCTCGGCGAACAATGGGCAGAAAAGCCCCGGATGGTCGATTTCTTTGACATAAAATCCGACGTGGAGGCGTTGCTCGCACTGACCGGCTGTGCCGATGACTTTTCGTTTTCGGCAGAACAAATTGTGTTGTTGCAGTCCGGGCAATCGGCGGCGATCCGGCGGCATGACACTGCAGTAGGGTATGTCGGAAAGGTCCATCCTGGCGTTGCAAAACGGCTGGGACTTCGGAGGGACGCGTTTATCTTCGAACTCGATGCCGAAGCCGT
>CAYXKM010000060.1:0-6041 GCA_964465665.1 uncultured Woeseiaceae bacterium | reverse complement strand
GATCTCAGTCATACCATCGAGCACGGCCTGATCACCTACAAGGGCCTTCCGGCGCCCATCATCTGCGATTATCTCAGCCGCGAGGCGTCGCCATTGCCGATTGACGTAGTTGCGTCTCCGCTGACAAACCCCGATTCCGCTGTCATTCGTAACGCAGCGCAAGTACCGGTCGAGCCGTGGCAGCCCGACTGGCCTGTAGTGCGATGGTCAACCAGGCGACGGCAAGCGCTGCCACGGCACTGGCCAGGAACAGCCACGCCCACTCGGTGAACGGCGCTTTGTACACGAAACGGTTCAGCCAGTCCGACATGAAGTAGTACGCCAACGGCCACGCGATGACGTTCGCGAGCAACACCAGCTTGGTAAAATCCGCGGTCAGCAGTAACACAATGTCCTTGACCGAAGCGCCCATCACTTTGCGAATGCCGATTTCCTTGGTACGCCGCTCCGTCGTAAACGACGCCAGGCCGAAAAGCCCGAGGGTTGCAACGAATATGGCAAATGCCGAGAACAGCGCAAACATTTTTGCCTGCCGATCTTCGGAGCGATACAAGGCGTCGAACCGGTCATCGAGGTACTCCCAGTGCACCGGTTCCCCGGGAAGCAGCTTCTTCCACACTGATTCGAAATGCGCGATCGCATCGCTGTAGTCGCCGGGCGCCAGTTTCACGGAAACGGCTCGTCCATAATTGGCGTTGGGCTCGGCGTACACCGTCGCCTTGATTTCATTGTGCAGTGACGCAAAATGGAAATCGGCCACGACGCCGACGACTTCGCGGTCGACGAACGTGGTCAGTGCCCGATTCATCGGCTGCCTCAGAATCTTGCCGACTGCTTCCTGCGGCGTCCAGCCGAATCGTCGTGCCCCTGACTCGTTCAGGATCGCAGCACCGCGGGTCACGGGATTTTCTTCGCTCGGCATTTCGATACGTCGTTCGTTTTCGCGAAACGCCCTGCCGGCAAGGAACTCTATGTCGTAGTGCTCGAACCACTGGTAGTCGACCTTGATGTCCGACAGGCCCTGCACATTTTCCGATGTGATCTGTTCGCCTTCGGCAATGTATCCGGAACCGTCGAGGTCCTGCATGCCGGGCACTCGCGACGAGTACACCACGGATTCGATGCCGGGATGCGATTCGAGCTCGGCTTTCATTGGCTCGTAGGTTTCCCACAGTCCGGTGAAGTACGGCAGTTGCGCGACTATGTTTCGTGACTTGTCATAGCCGAGATCCATGTTTCGTGCGTAGTTGATCTGTGCAATGACAATGCCGGTCGCGGCAGATCATGACCGCCCATGGCGGACAGATGGCCATCGTCAGAAAAGACACGAGGACCGTCGTCAGCCTGGTATTTTGAACCGGCGCTGGACACGGCCGTGCATGGCTGTCCGTTACGACCGGGGTATGGAGTCCAGTCCCTCGCGCAGCGTCGTTGCCCAACGCCGCGCCAGCCGACGCACCTCGGCCCATGTGGTCACGGCATTGGAGGCCATCATCGTGCCAGGGCTACCCGAACCACCCGGGCGTTCCGCACTGCGGCGCTCTATCGCGCGGAATATCGTTTCGCCGCTCATCGAATCGACGGCCTCGAGTATCAGCGTAGCTGCGCCGACCGACCGCAGGTAAATCTCGCCGCGGCCTGTCATTTCCGGCGGCACGAGCGACACGATGTCATGCAGGCCGCCGCGAATGATCAGCACGTCGGGGCCCGGTTCGGTGGCGGTGCTGAAACGTGTATCTTGCCCAGCTCTTCCCTGAATATTGCGGTCACTTCATCGATCAGCTTCTGCTTGTTCTCATCGTCGATCCAGTACTCGGACTGACTGCCGCTGGTACGCTGCAAGCCCGAAGTTGAGGATTTCTTTACCGCGCGAAATTCGAAGATCGCTTTTTCCGGCAGGATCCTGTTGTAGACGGTGTAGTCGATATCCGGATCGGCCCAGGCCTCGGCAAATCTTGCATTGTCGACTTTGTGCAATCCGTCGAAAGTGACCTCGGCACCGGGCCCCTGCTCTATCGTCGGCGGCGCGCTGCTGCAGGCAACGAGCACCAGGGCGGATAACAGAAAGATCGTCGTTCTCATTGCATGTCCTCGTGACTGTATCAGTCGATGAGCCGGTCCTGGCGCAATTGCCTGGCAATTGCTGTCGCTTCTTCCCGAAGCACGTCGTCCATGCTGGACTTGTCGAAACAGGTCGATTGTATGGTCCAGATGCGCGAACCGTCATCCGCACTGTACAGATTGGTGACAGTTACCATGGTATGTGCAACTTTGATGTCGTCGGGCAGCTTCAGTTCCTCATGGTCGTACAGAAAGTAGTCTGCCGGATCGCCACCCCGGCACTCGAACTTGAGCTCTGTCCGGCCTTCGGTGAATTCGACTTCCTGATCGACGCTGACGATGTGCGTAACCAGTATGCCGTCGGCGGAAACTTCGGCTGCGGCTTCGTCTATTTGCTCCTGCAGGACCGAGGCCGTGAGCCCCGTGATCCCGTAGGAGGGAACGGCGGTCGTTCCGCGGCTCCCGATATCGTCGGTCAGCAAATCCTCAAGGCGGCGCCGACCGTCTTCGTCCATCGCGATTGCTACGACCAGCAACTTGTCGTAGGGCGTGCCGGGCTGTGACTTGTCATGGTGCAATTTGACCACTTCGGTCGGGGTCGCGCAGCCGCCCAGCGCGATTGCCATTGCGATTACGATTGCAATGCCGGTAATGCATGCACGAACGAATGAATGTTGCATCCTGGTATTTGCTCCGCTTTCCCTAGTGTGTCCGCGACGATTCCATGCTACGCCGACCCGGCAATCGTGCCATCGGTAGTTTCCACGAGCGCCCGGTCAGTCCGGCGCCTTTGGCACTGAAGGCAGCGCTGCCGCCAGCAACCGGCGCTGCATTATCTGGCGGAGCCCCCGAGGTGCATCCAGATGCATGCGGCGCAGGCAATCCTGAATACCGGGCCGTGAGGGCGACGTGGCTATTGCCCCTGCAGCGAGGCGCAGCACTCCCGACAGACTCTCTGTGCCCCGTTTCAGCTTTTTCAACGCGGCAAGCAACTGCAGTTCCACTGCCGTGAAATCGCTGCCGAACGGATACTGCGGAAAATGTTCCATGACGGACCCGGCGCCGGCCCGGGGAATCTGCGAGAAAAGTTCGCGGAGCCGGTCCGGCGTATTCTGCCGATACTGCCCGGGTATTGCATAGCCGTCGGACAGCTTGCCCGCTGCTTTGGCTCGTCGCAGCAGTTCCGGCTGGTCGCGGGAGTCCGCGATGACCAGCAGTGCCTTGATTACCTCCTCGTCCGTCTTGCCGCGCAGGTCCGCAACACCGTACTCGGTAACGACGATGTCGCGCAGGTGCCGTGGAATCGTCGTGTGACCGTACGCCCATACGATATTCGAGTCGCGGCCGCGTTTTGTTTCGCGGCTGCTTCGCAGCATCAGTATCGAGCGACCGTCGTGCAACGCATGCGCCATGGCAACAAAGTTGTACTGGCCGCCGACTCCCGAAACCACGCGCTGGTCTTCCAGGGCATCGGAGACCGCGGCGCCGAGCAAGGTCATTTTCATTGCCGAATTGATGAAACGCGCATCGCGTCGCTGCAATTGCTCGAGTGGCTGATTGTTCCCGTAAAGCTGATTGATATTGCTGACCGACGTCATCTGGAAATCGTCACGCTCCGTTCCGGAAAGGCCACGCAACCATGCATAGAAGTCTGCGGATCCAGCGAAAAAAGCCCCATGCAACAAGGCCCCACACGCACGTCCTGCGCCAAATCGCGCCAGCAGCTCCGGTTGCGACATGCCGTCCATGGCTGCCTGCTGAACCTCGAAATCGGGGTACACCCGTCGCTTCAGTATCCCGGCTCGATACAGGTGCATGTAACCGTCCATGAACATCTCGGTGGCCGCGTATAGGCCGGCCGAGAACTGCCCGTCTCCGCCGATGCGGCATTGTGACAGCCGGGTATCGATACTGCCGCACACCCTATCGAGCACGCGTACATAGTCTTCATTGTGGGCATGCCGCAATTGCAGCGCACGCACGAACGCATCGCCGAGAGCACCGATGCCGAGTTGCAGCGTACCGCCGTCGCGTATCAGCGAGCTGGCATGCATGCCGATGGCATATTCCTCTATGCTGACGCCAGCTCTCGGCAGGGCGAAAGGTGCGAAGTCGTACTTGCGATCGTCGACGATGAGATCGAAGAACTCGCCGCTCACGTCGGCATCGCCGGTCATGAACGGCAGATTCTCGTTAACCTGCGCAACCATCAGGAAGCGTCTGTCGGGCGTTTGCCGGAGAGTGTGCAAAAGATCGAGCGTGACATCCGTATTGCTGGAAAGGCTGTAGCGGCGCCCGGCACCGCTCCCCTCGGCCGCGACCATTTGCAGCACCAGGTTGACACCCATATCGCACATGTCCCGCGCTACATGCGTGTAATTGCTGCTGATGTAGTTGCGCTGCGCTTGCGGCACATCGAGCCAGGCACCCGATTGAAAGTAGAACTCTGAAACACTCACATTCGGCGGTACTGCATTCCGGTGAAGGTCGTGGACGTACTGCAGCGACGGATAGTCTGTTCCGAAGTGTCGTTCGACGAACGGATCCAGAAACCGCCTTTCCAGGTCGCTGCCGGCGACGGGTATTTCCAGTGACAAAGCGGTGAAAAGCCTGAGCCGGATTGAGTCGTCGTCGCAAGCGCGGCGGTAGAGCGTGTTGACCAGCGGATTCGGCTTGCCGATGCCGAGCGGCAGACCGACCACCAGGTCCTTGCCCAGTACCTGCAATATGCGATCGACCGCTTCAGGAAAATCGGCGCAGTACCGCGTTGTATGGTTTTGCATCGTCGCTTCCCGAAAGCCTCTCCGTTATTGCTGTAGTGTAACCCCACCGTGAATCCGCGTGCTCACCGTCAATCGACCCGTTTTTGCAAGCGAAAAAAAAATTGCCCGGGTAGAATTGACACGCGGATCATCAGGCCCGGAAGGACTTCGCAGTCTCAGCGCATTGGCATGGCAAATACATGAAGTTTCAGGATTACTACGCGACCATGGGCGTGAAGCGCGATGCAACGGCGCAGGAAATCCGTCGTGCTTACCAGAAACTTGCGAGAAAATATCACCCCGACGTCAGCAAGGAAGCAGACGCCGAAGCAAAATTCAAAGCCGTTGGCGAGGCCTATGCTGTGCTCAAGGATGCGGAGAAACGCGCGGCTTACGATCAGCTCGGCGAGAACTGGAAAGCAGGACAGGATTTTCAGGCACCGCCGGGCTGGGATGCGGGATTCGAGTTTCGTGGCGGTCGAGCCGACGAGGGCATGCAATACGACGCGAGTGATTTCTTTGACACACTGTTCGGCAGTGGTTTCGGCGGCATGGGCGCGCGCTCCTCACGAGGCAGCACCGGTCAGCGCAGGGACCATCATGCAAAAATACTGATCGATATCGAGGATGCCTGGAAGGGTGGCGTGCGCCGGTTCACCCTGCAATTGCCCGAAGTCGACCGGAACGGACAGCTGCAAATGAAACAGCACGTGGTCGATGTGCGCATACCGAAAGGCGTCAGGCAGGGTCAGCATCTGCGACTGTCCGGCGTTGGCGCCCCGGAGGGGGCTTCCGCAGCCGGCGGTGATTTGTACCTGGAAGTCGAATTCAAGCCGCATCCGCTGTACCGGGCCGAGGGACATGACTTGTACATGGACCTGCCGGTTGCACCGTGGGAAGCGGCGCTTGGCGCGACGGTCAAAGTGCCGACGCCCGCCGGCGCCGTCGAATTGAAAGTTCCGGCCGGATCCGCGGCGGGCAGCCGTCTGCGGCTCAAGGGTCGCGGCCTGCCGGGGCCGGAGCCCGGCGACTTGTATGCCCTGCTGCGAATCGCCGTGCCGCCGGCAAATACGGACAAGGCGCGGGCATTCTACGCCAGCATGAAAGATGAATTTGACTTCAACCCGCGCTCTCACATGGGTGTCTGAAAACGCCATGCCACGTCAGAAACGTATTGTCCTGTCCGCCGAGATCCTCGAGATCGATATTGAGCTGTCA
>CAYXKM010000059.1:0-26576 GCA_964465665.1 uncultured Woeseiaceae bacterium | reverse complement strand
AGCAGATCCAGAACATAGAATGATGTCTTCTTGAATTTGGCGATGCAGAAGCAGGCCCGACTTTTCGTGATTGCTGCGCCATCGGGCGCAGGCAAGACCACCCTGGTCAAGGCTTTGGTAGCGCGAAATCCTGAATTGCGTTTTTCAGTTTCGTATACGACCCGCAAACCACGCGAAACGGAACAGCATGGCCGCGACTACCTGTTCGTCGATGAACAGGAATTCCTGCGCCTCCGCGAAGACGGGGAATTGCTCGAATCCGCAATGGTGTTCGATAACCGCTATGGCACCAGCCGGTCCCAGGTCGAGCAGCTGCTGGCGCAGGGCCATCATGTAATCCTGGAGATCGACTGGCAGGGCGCGCGCCAGGTGCGGCAGACCATGCCGGAGTCCGCAAGCATCTTCATCCTGCCGCCGTCCGCCGGGGAGCTGGAACGCAGGCTTCGGGGCCGGCGCACCGACAGTGAAGCGGTAATAAGGAGGCGCCTCACGGACGCGCTCGACGACATGTCCCACTGGAACGAGTTCGACTACGTAATCATCAACGACGATCTGGAAACCGCCATTGACGAACTGGGGGCTATACTCCAGGGCGGCCGGGGCAACAACAAAACCAGCAATCCTGGGCTGCGCAGAAAGGTCTCCGCAATCCTTCGCTGACTGCCGGAAACTCAAGCCTTCCCTTCCATCTTCCCACTGTTCTGATTTAGACTGGTCGGCCCGTTTGTGTGCCGGCCCCCGTGGGCCACGATTGGAGTTTCAGGTCAATGGCAAGAATTACCGTCGAGGACTGTCTCGACAATATCGACAATATTTTTGAAATGGTGCTGGTCGCCGCAAAGCGCGCCCGCCGCATTGCCCATGGTGCGGATGTACTGGTCGAGCGCGAGAACGACAAGCCGACCGTCGTCGCTTTGCGCGAGATAGCGGCTGGCCATGTTACCCCCGCCATTCTGGACGAAATCGAGCAGCCCGCCCCTGATGAGTTCATGCAACCGGACATCATCGACGACCTGATCCCGCTCCGAGGCATATCGATAGGCGACTAACCGCCCCCGACAAGCGGATTCTGGCGCCGGCAGATCGCATATGATCGAATGATCGAAATGGACTACGCCGCCACCCTGCTCTCGAAACTGCCCGGCGCGTCATCGTGGCGTGACTGGGGTTTGAAGCGCCTGATCGATACCCTGGAATCCTACCTGCCCGGCGAACAGATCGAACTCGTTATAAAAGCATACGAGTTCGGTGCCGCCGCCCACCAGGGGCAGACCCGGCGGAGCGGCGAACCCTACATTTCCCACCCGGTGGCCGTGGCCCAGACGCTGGCGGACATGCACATGGACGCACAGGCCATCGCCGCTGCCATCCTGCACGACGTCATCGAGGACACAACGACGCCAATCGCCCGCCTGGAAGCCGAGTTCGGCAGCGAAATTGCCGCGCTGGTCGACGGTGTCAGCAAACTCGACCAGATGCAGTTCCACAGCCGCGCGGAAGCTCAGGCAGAGAGTTTCCGCAAAATGATGCTGGCCATGATCGAGGATATACGCGTCATCCTCGTCAAACTCGCCGACCGGCTGCACAACATGGAAACGCTCGGCGCCATGCCGCGCGACAAGCGTGTCCGAATCGCGAGGGAGACGCTGGAAATCTATGCCCCGATCGCCAACCGGCTCGGCATCAATCACCTGAAAGTCGGCCTCGAGGACCTGGGCTTTCGTCATCTCTACCCAAACCGGTATGCGGTCCTCGAGCGCGCGCTGAAAAGAAGCAAGGGAAGCCAGCGTCAGTACATCAAAAAAATCTCGGATACGATTCGCAAGGCTATGGAGGCCGAGCACATCGAGGGCGAAGTCATCGGCAGGGAGAAACACCTCTACAGCATTTACAAAAAGATGAACGAAAAAAAGCGGCCGCTGGCCGACATCGTCGATGTCTTCGGCTGTCGCATCATCGTCGCGGACGTGATGACCTGCTACCGAATGCTTGGCCTGGTTCACGGTCTTTACAAACCGATGCCCGGGCGTTTCAAGGATTACATAGCGATTCCGCGCGTCAACGGCTACCAGTCGCTGCACACGACCCTGTTCGGCCCGAACGGAATGCCGCTCGAGGTACAGATTCGCACTCGTGACATGGACCGGGTCGCCGAATCCGGCGTAGCAGCACACTGGCAGTACAAGGCCGAGGACAAGACCACGGCCACGCCGCAACGTCGCGCACGCGAGTGGCTTGCTCACCTTGTCGAGATTCAGGAATCGGGCAGCTCGGAGGAATTCCTCGAAAGCGTCAAGGTGGACCTGTTCCCCGACAAGATCTACGTGTTCACGCCGAAAGGCGACATCATGCCCTTGCCGAAAGGCGCAACCACCGTCGACTTCGCTTATGCAGTGCATACGGATGTCGGCAATCGATGCGTTGCGGCGAAGATCGACCGGAATCTCGTACCGCTGAGAACACCTTTGCAGAACAGCCAGACCGTGGAGATCATCACCTCACGCGGCGCCAAACCCAATCCGCACTGGGTCACCTTCGTGACAACTGCGAAGGCCCGCTCCGCCATTCGGCAATACATGAAGAATATGCGCAGCAGTGAATCCGTAGATCTAGGGAAACGCTTGCTCGATCGCTCTCTCAAAGACCTGAATTCATCGCTGCGCAAGGTGGGCAAAGTCCGGATGAAGGAAGCGATCAAGGAACTCGGACTCGAGACCGATTCGCAGCTCTTCGAGCAACTCGGTCTCGGCGAGCGCCTGGCGCCCCTGACCGCCAGGTTCCTGGTCGGCGTCAAGGAAGACAGTGAGACCAAAGCGTCCGCAGCCAGCCTGGTCATTGCCGGCACGGAGGGCATGGTGGTCAGCTACGCGAAATGCTGCTATCCGATACCCGGTGACGAAATCATGGGCTACCTGAGTTCCGGCCGGGGCGTCGTCATACACAGAAATTCCTGTGGCAACCTTATCAATTTCCGCAAGCAACCGGAGAAGTGGCTCACTGTGAGCTGGGAGATGGAAATCAGCAGGGATTTCTCCAGCCAGATTCACGTCGACACGGAAAACAAGACCGGTGTGCTCGCCGAGGTCGCGGCGACGATTGCCGATTCCGAATCCAATATCGAGCAGGTGTCGGTTCTGGATCGTCAGGATGACTGCTCGGTGCTTAATTTTGTCTTGCAGGTGAAAGACAGAAAGCATCTGGCCGAAATACTGCGCAACATCAGAAAGATGCCGAATGTAATGCGCGTATCACGCGTGTGCGCATGAAGCGTCTGCCTGAACACTGGCAACAGATCGGAGACTGAGTTGGACAAGACCCCGGTACACAGCGAGCACGCACCGAAAGCGATCGGAACCTACTCGCAGGCCATACGCAGCGGAGGCATGGTTTTTCTCTCCGGCCAGATTCCCCTCGATCCGGCAACCATGCAAATAGTCGCGGGCGACTTCGAGGCCCGGGCGCGACAGGTATTCCGCAATTTGCAGGCAGTTGCGAAAGCAGCGGGTGGCGATGTCGACAATATCGTCAAGGTCACCGTCTACCTGACGGACCTCGGCAATTTCGCGACTGTCAACAAAGTAATGAGCGAGTTTTTCCGCGAACCGTACCCGGCGCGCGCTGCACTCGGTGTTGCGGCACTACCCAAAGGCGCCGACGTCGAGGCCGAGGCGATCCTGGTCCTCTGATCCGGCGCGATCGCAGTGCAGGCCAGACAACTCGGTGATGCCCTGACTGCGCTCACGGGCGTCGGCCCGGCGCTCGCCGGCAAACTGCAGAAACTCGGGCTCTATCGCGTCGAGGATTTGCTGTTCCTCCTGCCGTTGCGCTACGAGGACCGAACCCGGCTCACGCGACTCGGATCCTTGCGCCCTGGCGTCCGCGCGATGGTTACCGGCGAAGTGCTGCTCGCCGAGACGGTCTTTCGAGGTCGCCGCAGTCTGCTGGTGCGCATCGGTGATGGCAGTGGTCAGCTGACCTTGCGTTTCTTTCATTTTTCGCGGCAGCAGCAGGCGCAGTTTCGAAGCGGCGTGCACGTAAGCTGTTACGGTGATGTGCGGCCGGGCGCGCTGGGCCTGGAAATGGTTCATCCCGAGTACCGGATCCTGCGATCCGAAGAGCCGCCGGTTACGAGCAATGCACTGACTCCCGTGTACCCGGCCACCGAAGGCGTGCAGCAGGGTCGGCTTCGCAACCTGATGACACAGGCGCTGGCGTTGATGAAATCCGCGCCACCCGAGGAATTGTTGCCGCAGGATGTCCTCGAACGGCACAGGATGCCGCCGATCGCGGACGCGCTGCTCTATCTTCACCGCCCGCCGCCCGATGCGGACCTGGACAGCATGGCGTCCGGACGCCACCCCTGTCAGCAGCGGCTTGCCTTTGAAGAACTGCTCGCGCATTACATCAGTCTCCGCAACCTGCGAATCGCAGCGCTGCAAGAATCGGCGCCGTCACTTGTCGACAGCCGCAAGCTCGTATCGACTTTCATCGTGGGGCTGCCTTTCCGGCTCACGAAAGCGCAACAACGGGTAATAAAAGAGATATCAGAGGACCTGCGCGCACCACACCCGATGATGCGGCTCGTGCAGGGAGACGTTGGCTCCGGGAAGACCATCGTGGCCGCCATAGCTTGCCTGTATGCCATTTCCAGCGGCGTGCAGGCCGCGGTCATGGCGCCGACAGAACTGCTCGCCGAACAGCACTGGCAGAATTTCACTGGCTGGTTTGCCGATCTCGGCATCACGCTAGCCTGGTTGAGCGGCAGCCAGAAGCAATCGGACAGGAACCGGTCACTGGCAGCGATTGCCAACGGCAGCGCACAACTCATCATCGGCACGCACGCGCTTTTTCAGGAAGGTGTCGGGTTCAACAACCTCGCATTGATCGTTATCGACGAGCAACACCGCTTCGGCGTGCACCAGCGTATGGCGTTGCGCAACAAGGGTGTGGCAACGGGCAGCCAGCCACACCAGCTGGTTATGACCGCTACACCGATCCCGCGCACCCTGGCCATGGCGGCGTACGCGGATCTCGATACCTCGGTTATCGATGAAATGCCGCCGGGGCGGCAGCCCGTGCAGACGGTCGCAGTGCCGGATACGCGCCGTGCCGAGGTCGTGGCGAGAGTCCGGCGTGCCTGTGAGGAAGGTCATCAGGCTTACTGGGTTTGTCCGCTAATCGAGGAATCGGACGTGCTGGACTACCAGGCCGCCGAGGTCAGTTACGAGATGCTGCGGGAGGCATTGCCGTCGCTCGAAATTGGCCTGGTGCACGGACGCATGAGTTCGGGTGATCGGGACCGGGTCATGCGACGCTTCAAGGACGGTGACATCGAAGTATTGGTGGCAACGACCGTCATCGAAGTGGGCGTCGATGTGCCGAACGCAAGCCTTATGATTGTCGAGAACGCCGAACGCATGGGTCTGTCACAACTGCACCAGTTGCGCGGCAGAGTCGGGCGCGGCGCCGCGCAAAGTCACTGCGTACTGTTGTACCGGCAGCCACTCGGGCAGCTTGCGAAAAGCCGCCTCGCGGTCTTGCGCGACAGTAACGACGGCTTCGTCGTGGCGCAGCGCGACCTGGAGCTCAGGGGGCCCGGCGAGTTGCTCGGTACGCGACAGACAGGTCTCCCGCAGTACCGGGTGGCCGATCTTTTGCGGGACGCGCACCTGATGCCCGGAGTGCAGAGGGCCGCCGAAAGCATATCCCGCAGTTCGCCGCAGTCTGCGGCGGCTATCGTTCGTCGCTGGACCGGCGATGCCGGACAGTACGGCAAAGTTTGATTCCGGGCGGCGCGAACGGTAGAACGTATGTCGATGACGAATCAAGGCAGCAAAATCAGAAGTACCGCAATGCGGCTGTCGCCCGGCATCGTCAATCAGCTGAGAAATTACCTGCAGCTGATGCGCCTCGACAAACCAGTCGGCATCCTGCTTTTGTTGTGGCCGACTTTGTGGGCGTTGTGGCTGGCCGGCGAGGGCCACCCGGACGGCGGGCTCTTTATCGTGTTTGTGCTCGGCGTCATCGTCATGCGCTCCGCCGGTTGCGTGCTGAACGATTTTGCCGACCGCAACTTCGATCCTTACGTCGAGAGAACGAGAACCCGGCCGATTGCATCCGGCGCCGTTGCACCGATGGAGGCCCTTACGCTGTTCGTGGCCCTCGCACTGGTTGCGATCGGTCTCGCTGCGATGTTGAATCCCCCGGCCCGGCTGCTGGCGATAATTGCTGCGGCGCTGACTGTCATTTACCCGTTCATCAAACGATTAGTATCCGTGCCGCAGTTCGTGCTTGGCGCGGCATTCGGCTGGGCCGTGCCGATGGCATTCGCCGCGCAGACGGGAACCACATCCCAGCTCGCCTGGCTCGTATTCGGCGCGGCACTGATCTGGGCCGTCATCTACGATACTTTTTACGCCATGGTCGATCGGAGTGATGATCTCAAGGTCGGAGTGAAATCAACCGCGATCCTCTTTGGCGACGCCGACCTGTTCATCATTGGCGGCCTGCAACTGCTGATGCTGATGGCGCTGATGCTTATCGGCAATATGGCTATGCTCGGCAGATGGTACTACGCATCCATCGCGCTTGCCGCGATCCTGATGGCTTATCACCAGTGGCTCGCGCGCGACCGACAGCCCGCCGGGTGCTTTCGCGCTTTTTTGCACAATCACCATATCGGCATGGTGGTCTTCCTTGGCATCGTGCTGCACTACACCTTCAGTACTGCCTGACATCGCCCTGACATGGCGACGCCGTACCAGCGTGCCCTTTTCGCTCAAAGGGTATGCCGGCCTGGTGTCAGCAAACACGAGCCAGTAGTAAGCGATGCTTTACGCGCGGGCGACGACCAGGACGCCGACCGACTCGGCGCCTGCTTCGATGAGCAGCCGTGAGATCTGCCGGCAGGTTTCGCCGGTGGTCATGACGTCGTCCACGATTACCGGCCGGCGACAGCGCAACTGTGACCTCAGTGCGAACGCGCCTTTGAGATTCCGGCGTCTCGCTGCCGCATCCAGCCCGGACTGAGAAGGCGTTGCACGAATACGCCGCACTGTCCGGAGCATCGGCAATCTGCTCGAACGAGCCAGAATTCCAGCAATCTCCGCAGCCTGATTGAAACCGCGTTCGGCGTGGCGCCAGCGATGGAGTGGAACCGGAAGCAACGCGTCGGCATCGGCGAACTCGTGTTCCAGGATGGGCAGCAACAAGGATGCGAAGGCCGGTGCGTAATGAAGCTGCGCATTGAATTTGTACGCCTTTAGCGCACTGTCCACGGGGAATGCATACTTCAGGGCCGCCGCAGTTTTGTGAAACGCCGGCGGATCCGCCTGGCAGTCTGCGCAATATACGCCCGGCGCCTGCGCCGCCGCGAAAGCCGCGGCGCAGCGTTCGCATCCCGGCCCCGACACCGGCAGCAGATCGTGACAGCGCCGGCAAATCAAGTCATTGCGCAGGCTAAGATTGCACAGTACGCAGCAGTCCGGCAGCAGCGCTTGCCGGGCAGACGACAGGCCGAGTCGCAGGATGTCACTCGCCGTTCGAATATTCATGCGGTGATTGTGGCGCCCGGGACGTGCCGCATGCCGTTGTCAAAAGTCGGCGACTTGCCGCAATTTTCTCGCGACACTACGGGAATCGTCATATGCTTTGTCGCTGCCTGTTATGGAATGACCATGAACGAAAACCCTGGCGCGTTGAGACGCCGCGATGTGCAGCGCCGCTTCGATCGCGCTGCGGCCAAGTTTGATCAGGCGGATTTCGTTCATCGGCACACGGCACTTGGGCTCGCCGAACGCCTGTCACCAGTGCAGATCGAAGTCGCACGCATTGTCGATCTCGGCTCGGCAGCCGGCCGTGATCGCAGGCCGCTGATGAAAAGGTTTCGCGGAGCACTGGTGATCGGCGTCGACAGCTCTATTGAAATGCTCAGGTTGTCGCGGCGCAGACTATCCTGGTTTGCTCGCAGCCCGGTGGTGCAGGCGGAGGCCGAAAGTCTGCCTTTCGCCAGCGGAAGCATAGACCTCGTGTATGCAAACCTGCTGTTGCCATGGGTCGACGATCTACCAGGATGTTTCGCCGGAATTGCGCGGGTGCTGCGCAAGGGCGGCCTGTTCATATTCTCTACCCTTGGACCGGACAGCTTTCGCGAGATCCGCGACGCGTGGGGAGCGGCCATGGCCACGAGCCGTGTTCGCAGTTTTCCGGACATGCATGACGTTGGCGACAGCCTGGTGCGTAGCGGTCTTCGTGATCCGGTGCTGGATGTCGACGTACTGTCGTTGCAGTACCCCGGTGCCGACAGGCTGTTCGGCGATTTGCGCCGGACGGGCGCCGGTAACAGCCTGCAACAGCGAGACCACACTCTGGCCGGCAAAGCGCACTTCCGCGAATTTCGCGAACAACTGGCGGCGAGAGCTGCCGGGCAACCGTTGAACATTACCCTGGAACTCGTTTACGGACATGCCTGGAGCAGCGGACCGGTTGTCGGGCCGGGCGAGATCCGCGTTGCCGCAAGCGACATCGGCCGCCGCCGCAGCTGATCGCCGTGGCCGTTCTGCCCACCGCCGGCTTTACACTAAGCCACGGTTTTATAACACCTTTTCGACAGATGACGGGTTCCGTACGGTTTGCATGGCCGGCACGCTTTCAGTACACTTCGCAGGCTTTTTTGGCCGGCACCCCCTTATCGGTGGCCCCCGAGGCCTGACTGCCACCCCGGAGTATTCTGTCGCTTCAGCCCTGACGGCCGTAGCACGGCAGTGGTCGCTCTCGAAGCGGTCGACGATACTGCGTCGAGTACATATTGCCGGTGGAAACGGTCGGTTGGGAAAATACTGCAATGCGGCGCATTGAACCGCAGGGTGAATAATCAATGATTCGAAGAACCTGTCTTAGCGCCGCCGGAGTGCTTGCTGCCGGCAGTGCCAGGGCTGATTGGGCGATCAACATGCCGCGCGGCGTGACCGAGCTCAGCGCCGAAACCTACGACCTGCACATGCTGGTCTTCTACTGGTGTTGCGCAATCGCCCTTGTTGTTTTCGGCGCGATGATCTGGTCGCTCGTCCGCCACCGCAAGTCGCGGGGAGTCGAGCCCGCGAAGTTTTCCCATAGCATGACCGCCGAGGTCATCTGGACCATCATCCCGATCATCATTCTTTTGTTGATGGCGGTGCCCGCTGCGGAGACCCTGATCAAGCTGGAGGATGGCCGCAAACCCGACATGACAGTTGTCGTCACCGGCTATCAGTGGAAGTGGCATTACGCCTATCAGGCGGAAGACATCGCTTTTTACAGCACGCTGGCGCGAGCAAGCGCCGATGCGAGACGCAAGAAGTCGGGGATCGACCCGTTCGAAGTTGAGAATTACCTGCTCGACGTCGACAAGCCGCTGGTCGTGCCGAAAGGCGCCAAGGTCAGGATTCTGCTGACCTCGAACGACGTCATCCATTCCTGGTGGGTACCGGATCTGGCCATCAAGAAAGACGCGGTGCCGGGTTTCATCAACGAGACTTTCTTCCGTGCAACCGAGACCGGCGTGTTTCGCGGCCAGTGCGCGGAATTGTGCGGCATGGATCACGGTTACATGCCGGTAGTCGTCGAGGTAGTTGAGCCGGAGGCATATCAGTCCTGGCTGGACACACAGAAGAACGCAGCTGCCGGACTCGCATCGGCAAATTGATTTCAGCACCTGGCGGACACCCGGTAACGGCGTGATCTGCTTACGGAGAATCGGAAAATGGGTAGTGCGGTAACAGATACTCACGGACACGACCACGGACAGGACCGCGATCATCACGGGCCCGTCAAAGGCCTGAAGCGCTGGTTGTACGCGACGAATCACAAGGACATCGGCACGATGTACCTGGTGTTCAGTTGCGCGATGTTCTTCATCGGCGGTTTGATGGCGCTGATCATTCGCTCTGAACTGTTTACGCCAGGGCTTCAGTTTATCGCACCGAACGTGTTCAACCAGATGACCACGATGCACGCACTCATCATGGTCTTCGGTGCCGTCATGCCTGCCTTCGTCGGACTTGCAAACTGGATGATTCCGATGATGATCGGAGCGCCGGACATGGCTCTGCCGCGCATGAACAACTGGTCATTCTGGATACTTCCGGTTGCGTTCAGCATTCTGCTCTCGACACTTTTGATGCCGGGCGGCGCACCGGCCGGCGGCTGGACGATGTACCCGCCGCTGGTACTGCAGACCGGCGACGCCTTTCCATACCTGATTTTCTCCGTGCATCTTATGGGACTGTCATCGATCATGGGCGCTATCAACGTCATAGTGACCATCATCAACATGCGCACTCCCGACATGTCGCTGCTAAAAATGCCCATGTTCGTCTGGACCTGGCTGATCACGGCCTATCTGCTGATTGCGGTCATGCCGGTACTTGCCGGTGCGGTGACGATGCTGCTGACGGACCAGTTTTTCGGCACCAGCTTTTTCCTAGCTGCCGGCGGCGGCGATCCCGTGATGTTCCAGCACATCTTCTGGTTCTTCGGCCATCCCGAGGTCTACATCATGATCCTGCCTGCGTTCGGCGTCGTGTCGGAGATCATTCCGACCTTTGCCCGCAAACCGTTGTTCGGGCACGACTCCATGGTGTATGCCGCATCGAGTATCGCGTTCCTCTCGTTCATAGTGTGGGCACATCACATGTTTACCGTGGGAATGCCGCTGACGGGCCAGCTGTTTTTCATGTTCGCCACCATGCTCATTGCCGTGCCGACGGGCGTAAAGGTGTTCAACTGGACGGCAACGATGTGGAAAGGCGCGATGACATTCGAAACACCGATGTTGTTTTCCCTCGCCTTCCTGTTCCTGTTCACCATAGGCGGATTTTCCGGTCTCATGCTTGCCGTGGTCTCGTCGGACATCCAGTATCACGACTCGTACTTCGTCGTGGCCCACTTTCACTATGTGCTGGTGCCGGGCTCGATCTTCGGCATCATGGCCGCGGTCTATTACTGGCTGCCGAAATGGACCGGCCGCATGTACAACGAACGGCTTGGGCAAGTGCATTTCTGGCTGTCCACCATCTTTGTCAACGTCACCTTCTTCCCGATGCACTTCCTCGGCCTCGCCGGCATGCCGCGTCGTATCCCGGATTACTCGACGCAATTTGCCGATTTCAACTCCATCGCCAGCATCGGCGCCATCGGCTTCGGGCTTTCCCAGCTGCTGTTCATTTACGTCGTCGTGCAATGCGTCAGAGGGCAGGGCGCCAGGGCGAGCGCCGCCGTATGGGAGAACCCGAAAGGGCTGGAGTGGACCGTGCCATCGCCGGCGCCATACCACACATTCAATGATCCGCCGCATGTCAGTCCCGGAGCAGCGTTCTCATGAACGCCAACAGCGGCAGCACGAACCGGATTCGCCGCACCGCCCTGGTGCTTGCGGCAGTGGCGTTGTTTTTCTACCTGGGTTTCATCCTGCTCGGCGTTTTGCGCACATGATGTCTGGTACTTTCAATGACGGCTGACAAGGAAAATCCCGGGCAGGAAATCGCCGGTGCTCTTGCGCTACGGCTGGTCATCATGGCCGTTGCTATGTTCGTTTTCGGTTTTCTTTTGCTGCCGCCGCTCTACAGCGTTTTCTGCGAGATTACCGGGCTTGGTGGCAAAACCAACCAGACGGCTGCCGTCATGGCCGAGTCTCCGGACGAAAGCCGATCGGTGAAGCTTGAGTTCGTTACGTCGGTGAACGCTTACGCTCCGTGGGAGTTTCGAGCGGAGACGGACGACATGTCGATCACGCCCGGTGCGCTATACGACGCGACGTTCATTGCGCGAAACCTGGCCGGCCGCAGCAAGATTGCACAGGCGGTACCGAGTGTAGCGCCGCAACAGGCAGCAAAGTATTTCAAGAAGCTCGAGTGTTTCTGTTTTACCACGCAGGAGTTTGCCTCCGGCGAGGAGAAACGCATGCCGGTCCGTTTCATCGTGTCGTCCGATCTGCCGGCACACATCGACACCATTACCCTGTCGTACACGTTTTTTGATACGGAAAGGGTGTCCACCCTCCCAGCCCAAACAACGCACGACTCCCACTCAACGCATTGAACCGCACCCGGATCTCACATGGCACACGCTAACGATCACTATTACGTTCCACATGACAGTCATTGGCCGGTGGTCGGTTCCATCGCGCTGTTGCTCATCATGGTCGGCGTATCGTCGTGGCTGAACGGCGCAAATCCGGGGTTCTGGGTAATGTTGTCGGGTTTCGGCGTTCTGGTCTTCATGCTGTTCGGCTGGTTCGGCAACGTCATTTCCGAAAGCGTCGGCGGCAAGTACAACCTGCAGGTCGACATGTCCTTTCGCATGGGCATGTTCTGGTTCATCTTTTCCGAAGTCATGTTTTTCTCGGTGTTCTTCGGCACACTGTTTTACGCGCGCAACATGTCCGTGCCATGGCTCGGCGGCAGCAGCAACAATTTCTTCACGAATCTCCTGTTGTGGGGCGGCTTCGAGAGCACCTGGCCGACCAACGGGCCGGGCAATGTCGGCGGCGATTTCATGAAGATGGAGCCGTTCGGCCTGCCGCTGATCAACACGGCCATCCTGCTGACCAGCAGCGTGACCCTGACCATCGCGCATCACGCGTTGCAGGCGGGGCAGCGCCGTATCGTCAAGCTGTTCCTCGCCACCACTTTCATTCTGGGGTTCATCTTCGTCTTCCTGCAGGGAGAAGAGTACGTGCACGCGTACCAGGAGATGAACCTGAAGCTGACAACAGGCATTTACGGTTCGACGTTTTTCATGCTGACCGGCTTCCACGGCATGCACGTAACCATCGGCGCTATCATGCTGACCATTATCTGGTTGCGGATCATGAAAGGACATTTCCTGCCCAACAGCCACTTTGCCTTTGAAGCAACGGCATGGTACTGGCATTTCGTCGACGTAGTCTGGCTCGCGCTTTACGTATTTGTGTACTGGATGTAGCGAGTGAGTATTCGAGCAAACAGCACTACGACGGCATGCCTTTCTCGCTCGGAAGTCTTAACTCGCTCGTAAGGCATGCCGTCGTGGCGCCGTCCACGGAACTGCGCTGTATGAGTCCAATCCGCCCTCCTGGCCAGAAACAACCAGAAAGACTGGCGCGGATTGATCTTTAGTGAATTGGTTGTCGGAGCGTATGTATGGTTTTCAGGCGACGCCGGTTTCGATGAAGCGCTAGCTTTGTGGCACCAGCCATCCAATGTAGTAGGAAACGACCAGCAAGCCGATCAACAACACCGACAGCGCCACACGCACCTTCAATGCGGCGAGCACCCGGGTCGAGCCCTGTCCGTCGCGTACCAGGAAGTAAAGGCTCACCCCCAGGCTGACGATCACGGCGGCCAGGACTAACAGTAAGATCAGTTTCATTAATCCTTATCCGTCGCATATGCGATCCAGGCCGGCAAGTATATCGTGAATGCTAAGAATGAAATCGAAGCGATCTTCTGGCGGCTGGCGCCACCCATAGCCGCAGTACTGCTCACGATCCTGTTCGTGTCCCTCGGTCTTTGGCAGCTCGATCGTGCGGCAGAAAAAGTCGCGATGCAGCGGCTGTTCGATGCGGACGCAGACTATGTGCCGCTGACTGAGGGAATGGCAACGCAGGAATATCAGCGCATCAGCGCTCGCGGGCGATTTCTGCCCGACCGGCAGTTTCTGCTCGACAACATGATCCTTAACGGCCGGCCGGGTTATTTTGTCATCACACCCTTTGAGTATGCGGGCGCCAAACCGCTGCTCGCGGTCAATCGCGGCTGGATCGCTGCTGCTCCCGACCGGTCTCTGCCGGCGTTGGTGCCGCTCGCGGCTCAAGAGACTGAGGTTCGCGGCCGAGTCGGGCGCCTGCCGCGGGTCGGGATTCGCGGCGGCGAGGCGATCGCGAATCAGCCCGGGTGGCCCAAACTGGCAACCTATCCGGAGTTGACGGACCTTTCGACGGCGCTCGGGCGCGAATTGCTGCCCTTTGTCCTGCTGCTGGACCCGGATGGTTCCGATACGCTGGTGCGCCAGTGGCAACCTCAGGGCCGGGGACCTGCGATGCACTATGGATATGCTTTTCAGTGGTTTGCGTTGGCCGCGGCTACCGCCGGCGTACTCATCTGGCAGTCCCTGAAACGTCGCCGTCATGACCGCGCCTGATACAGCGCGCGGCCCGGCGCGTTTGCAATTGCTGGTCATCGCAGCCTTGTTTCTCGGGCCCCTGATACTTGCAGCCCTCATGTACTACGGCGTCATTAATCTCAAACCATCTGCGAGCAGCAACCATGGCGTGTTGCTCGAGCCTGTCAGGCACCTGTCCGAGAAGCATTTCGAATTGCGCGAACTCTCGGGCGGGCAATGGTTGCTGGTCTATGCCAACGACGGCGCCTGCAGCAGCACTTGCCGCGAGGCGCTCTACACATTGCGCCAGGCGCGCCTCATGCTCGGCAATGACATGAATCGTCTTACGCGGCTGTTCTTGCACGGCGCTACCCCGCCGGATAGAGTGTTTCTCGACGAACTGCACAAAGGCCTGAGAACTTCGGAAAACGCTGGTCTCGCGCGGGATCTGTGGTCGGCGTTGCCGCAGGATGTCCCTGCAGACGGGTTTTTCCTGCTCGATCCGCTTGGCAACCTCGTCATGTACTTCCGCCCGGATCTGGGTCCGCGCGAGATGGTCGAGGATATCGAGCATCTGCTCGAACTCTCGCGTATCGGCTGACGGCTGTGTCAACGGGTCCAATCAACTGAACACGACAAGCATAAGCGGCTCTGCGGAATGGCGCGATTACTATGAGCTGACGAAACCAAGAGTCGTCATGCTGATCGTTTTCACGGCGATCGTCGGCATGTTTCTCTCCGTTCCGGGCTGGCCCGACCCGCTCGCGATTCTGTTCGGTACCATCGGAATCGGTGCTGCAGCGTCTTCCGCGGCGGTCATCAACCACGTTCTCGATGCGCGTACTGATGTGAAGATGATCAGAACGCGCGGGCGACCGCTGCCTCAAGGCCGTCTGACGCAGTCCCAGGCGCTGATTTTCGCCTTGGCGCTTTGTGTGTTTTCGATGTCGCTGCTCTGGTTCCTGGTCAATCCGCTTACGGCGGTGCTTACGTTCGCTTCTCTTATAGGATACGCGATCGTCTACACGGTGTATCTGAAACGCGCGACACCGCAGAACATAGTCATCGGCGGCGCTGCAGGGGCCGCACCACCGGTTCTGGGCTGGGCTGCGATCACCGGCGAAGTGCACAGTCATGCCCTTCTGCTATTTCTGATTATCTTTGTCTGGACACCGCCGCATTTCTGGGCGCTGGCCATCGCCAGGAGGGATGATTACGAGAAAGCCGGGATCCCGATGCTGCCGGTAACGCATGGCAACGAGTTCACCCGACTCTTCATTCTCCTTTACACGATACTTCTGTTGCTGGTTACGATACTGCCGTATCTGTCCGGCATGAGTGGGCTCATTTATCTGCTTGCGGCACTGGCGCTCGGCGGGATGTTTCTCTGGTATGCCATTCGCCTCAAGCTCGATGCGCGTGCGGAGTTTCCAATGAGGGTATTCAGATTCTCCATCAACTATCTTATGGTGCTGTTTGCTGCACTTCTGGTCGATCATTACTTTCTGTTTCGCCTGACTCTCTAGGTGGAGGCCAGCCCATGGAATGCGGGCCGCAAAACTATGGAGTGCCGCATAAGTAGGGTGGCAGCACGCGCTACTTCGGTGGCGCATTCGCCAATAATGATGTCACTTCAAATGACGCCAGACTCGCATATAATCGCAACCAGTTCGCACTAAGCCTTCGCTGGGAGCAGTTATAAAATGAAATTTCGGATCGCGGCAGTTTTTGCCGCCCTCGGTGTTTTTGCAACTGCGGCAAATGCCGTAGAGAATGATCTGAATATCGAGATTACGCCTTTCGGCGGGTATCGATTTGGCGGCAGCTTTGACGTTGCCGACGCGGATACCAGTTACGACATAGACGATTCACCGAGTTACGGCTTCATTGTCAACTTCCGGGAGCAGGCCAATACACAGTGGGAAATATTCTATTTGAGGCAGCACACGGAAGCAGAATTCAGCGATCCACAGGCCGGCAACTCGGTACTGGATGTCGATATGGACGTACTGGAAGGCGGAGGTACCTACCAGTGGGACGGCGATACTGTAATGCCGTACATGGCACTTACCGTGGGCGGTACCCGGATCAAAACGCAGGCCGGTGACGCGAGCGTGAACGATACTTTCTGGTCGGCTTCGATCGGCGTCGGGCTTCAGATCCGGCCGACCGAGCGCCTGGGTTTGCGGCTCGAGGCCCGTGCCCACGGCACTTTTATCAAGGCCGAGACGGATATCTTTTGCCAGACCGGTCCGGACCAGAATGTGTGCGCGGTTCGCATCGACGGCAGAGTGCTGCAGCAGTTGGAAACCATCGCGGGAATTGTCTTTCGGTTCTGACAACATACAGAGCCGGGCATAACGCCGGCGTTGCACGCGCTTTGCCGAGTGGCCGGGATCAGCAGATTTCGCGCGGATTTGCCGCGGACTGACCTCCCTCCTTCTCTGTTAGACTGCGCCCCCCATGGACGTGACTCGCATACTCGAGGGCCTTAACGACGCGCAGCGAACCGCCGTTACCGCGCCGCCTGCACCGCTGCTCGTGATCGCGGGCGCGGGCAGTGGCAAGACCCGCGTTCTGACACACCGGGCGGCCTGGCTCATCGATGTCGAGGGCATCTCTCCGGAAAGCCTGCTGGCGGTGACTTTTACCAACAAAGCCGCCGCCGAAATGCGCGGACGGATTGAAGCGCTACTGGGCACGCCGGTCAATCATCTCTGGATAGGCACTTTCCACGGCCTGGCGCATCGCCTGCTGAGGCGTCACTGGCAGGAGGCCGGTCTGCCGCAGAGTTTTCAGATCATCGACTCCGACGATCAGCAAAGGCTCATCAAACGTCTTCTGAAGAATCTCGAACTCGATGAAAGCCGCTGGGTGCCGCGGGAGATCCAGTACTTCATCAATGCGCAGAAAGACGAGGGCCTGCGGCCCCAGCACATCGACGATGACAATGATCCCCAACGGCGCCAGTTCATCGCGCTTTACAGGAGTTACCAAGAGGTTTGCGAACGCGGCGGCATGGTGGATTTCGCCGAACTGCTGTTGCGCGCACACGAGCTGTGGCGGGACAACCCCGATCTTCTTGCACACTATCAGCGGCGTTTCCGGCATCTGCTGGTTGACGAGTTCCAGGACACCAACGCGATCCAGTATGCGTGGCTGCGCCTGCTTGCGGGCCGCGACGGGGTCCCGTTTGCCGTAGGAGATGATGATCAGTCGATTTACCGGTGGCGTGGTGCACGGGTCGAGCACATATATCGTTTTCAGAAGGACTTTCCGCTGGCCTCGGTCGTGAAACTCGAGCAGAACTATCGATCGACGGCAACCATACTGAAAGCAGCCAACGCCGTCATTGCCAATAACGGCTCACGCATGGGCAAGAATCTCTGGACCGACGGTGCGCAGGGAGAGCCAATACGAATTTACTCCGCATACAACGAGCGCGACGAAGCCGATTTCATTGTGGGACGGTTGCGGGACTGGAGCGACCAGGGCAATCCACGAGCTGACGCGGCCGTTTTGTACAGATCCAATGCCCAATCCCGCGTACTGGAAGAGGCGCTGATCAATGCCGGTCTCCCTTATCGTGTATATGGCGGTTTGAGATTCTTCGAGCGCGCCGAGATCAAGGACGCACTGGCGTACCTACGTCTGATCGCAAACCGCGAGGACGACGGTTCGATCGAGCGGGTCATCAACAGGCCGACCCGGGGCATCGGAGCCCGAACTGTCGAATCGATTCGCGCCTATGCCCGAGCCAACAGTTGTTCGATGTGGCGAGCCGCCGGTGCAATTGCAAGCGACGAACTTGCCGGTCGGGCCGCCTCGTCATTGCTTGCATTCCTGACACTCATCGAGCGTATGGCGCGCGAAACGCAAGGCCTGCAGCTGCAGTACCAGGTCGATCACGTCATCCAGGCCAGCGGGCTCATCGAGTTTTTCAGGAAGGAAAAGGGCGAACGCGGCGAAACGCGAATCGAGAACCTGGAGGAACTGGTCAGCGCCGCCAAAGGATTCAACGCGGATCCGGCGGAAGAGATGTCCGAACTCGATGCTTTTCTTTCACACGCAGCGCTGGAAGCCGGCGAAGGACAGGCGGAGGCATGGGAGGACTGTGTTCAGCTCATGACCATGCATTCGGCTAAGGGACTGGAGTTTCCCCTGGTATTTCTTAGCGGCATGGAAGACGGGTTGTTTCCCCATCAGCGCTCCATCGCCGATCCGAGCGGCCTGGAGGAGGAGCGCCGCCTTTGCTATGTCGGCATAACTCGGGCGAAGAAAACTTTGTACGTGACGCACGCCGAACAGCGGCGACTGCACGGCATGGACAGCTTTTCTCAGCCATCGCGGTTCATTGCAGAAATACCCGATGAGCTGGTCGAAGAGATTCGTCCGCGGGTCCACATCAGCCGGCCTGTACACACGGTAATGAGGCCCAGAGGGCGAACATCGGGCGGTACCAGCGCGGGCGCCGAACTCGGCATCCGCCTCGGGCAACGCGTGCGGCACGGAAAGTTCGGTGACGGTGTCATACTTAATTGCGAAGGTCAGGGCGCGCATGCACGTGTCGAAGTCAATTTCGAAACGGCAGGCACAAAATGGCTTGTGCTTGGTTATGCCAATCTTGATCTGATGTAGAATAGCAGCGTGCCCAGAGCCGAATCTGCAAAATGAAAATTCTAATTCTCGGCGCCGGCCAGGTCGGCTCCTCCGCTGCTTATCACCTGTCGCGCGAGGAAGCCAACGAAGTCACCGTGGTCGATATCAGCGCCGAGGTCCTGCGTGACCTGCAGGACAGGCTCGATATCCGCACCGTGGTCGGCAATGGCGCACACCCGGACGTTCTCGAGCGGGCCGGTGCAAGCGATGCAGACATCATCATCGCACTTACCGACAGTGACGAAACCAACATGATCGCCTGTCAGGTTGCCTACACACTGCACCACACGCCTACAAAGATTGCGCGCATACGTTCAGCCGATTACATGAACGCCAAAAAGCTGTTCACGCAGGATGCAATTCCGGTCGATGTCCGGATCAGCCCCGAACAACTGGTTTGCGAGTACGTCGAACAATTGATCCTGTATCCCGGTGCTCTGCAGGTTCTCGAGTTTGCGAACGGCAGGGTCCGGCTCGTCGGTGCGAGAGCAGACCGCGATGGCCTGCTGGTCGGACAGAAGATTTCTGCCTTGCGGGAACATATTCCGAATGCAGAGGGCCGCATCGCAGCGATCTATCGCCATGGCAAATCCATCGAGCCGGCAGGCGACACGATGATCGAGGAGGGCGACGAGATCTTCTTTGTCGCCGCACGGCAGGACGTTCGCGTCTTCATGAGCGAGATGCGCAAGCTCGAAGACCCGGTTCGCCGTGTGGTCATAGCCGGCGGCGGAAACATCGGCTTGCGCCTGGCGCTTGCGCTGGAGCAGACCAATAACGTCAAGATCATCGAGAGAAGCTCGAGTCGGGCCCGCATTATTTCCGAACAACTGAACAAAGCCATTGTTCTTGTCGGCGATGCTGCGGACGAGGAGCTGTTGCTCGAGGAAAACATCGACAACGTCGACGTGTTCTGCGCTCTTACGAACGCAGAGGAAGCCAACATCCTGTCTGCGATGCTGTCGAAGCGCCTGGGCGCACACAAAGTCATGGCGCTGATCAATCGACCTTCGTATGCTGAACTGGTGGAGTCCGGGACCATCGATATCGCCATTTCTCCGCAACAGGTCACGATAGGATCACTGCTTGCCCATGTGAGGCGCGGCGACGTTGTCAAAGTGCACTCGCTCAAGCGTGGCACGGCCGAGGCGATCGAAGCCGTAGCGCACGGCACGTCCGGGAACTCGCGAGTGGTCGGACGAAAAGTCGAAGAGATCGACCTGCCGAGAGGCGCGGCCATCATTGCGCTGGTCCGCGGCGAGCAGGTCATCATTGCGCACCATGACACGGTGATAGAGACCGATGACCACGTCATCCTGTTTCTCACCGACAGGCGGCAGATCGAGCGCCTCGAGAACCTGTTTCAGGTAGGCGTTTCGTTCATCTAGTGCCCGCTGCCCGAGAATACCCATGAACTGGACCGTCGTGCAAAGAATTCTCGGGCTGCTGCTGATGATGTTCAGCCTGACGATGCTGCCGCCGATTGCCGTCAGCTTCATTTATTCGGACGCGGCCTGGCTTCCTTTCATCGAAGCGTTTTCGCTGACGCTCCTCGCCGGACTGGCAATCTGGTTTCCGGTGCGTCGTGCACGAAGGGACCTGCGGTTGCGGGATGGCTTCGTGGTTGTCGCCTCATTCTGGGCGGTACTCGGTACCTTCGGCGCGTTGCCGTTCTACGTTTCCGACGTGCCCGCAATGTCCTTTATAGACGCGCTGTTCGAGTCGATGTCCGGATTGACAACGACCGGGGCAACTGTGCTCTCGGGCCTCGACACTTTGCCGAAATCGATCCTCTGGTATCGCCAGCAACTGCAATGGCTTGGCGGTATGGGCATCATCGTGCTGGCCGTTGCGGTATTGCCGATGCTCGGCGTCGGCGGCATGCAGCTTTACCGTGCCGAGATGCCGGGACCGGTCAAGGACACCAAGCTCACACCGCGAATCACAGAGACGGCAAAAGCGCTGTGGTACGTATACCTGACCTTCACCATCACCTGTACGCTGGGATACAAAGTCGCAGGAATGGACTGGTTCGATGCCATCGGTCACGCTTTCTCGACTGTAGCCATCGGTGGATTCTCGACGCACGACCTGAGCTTCGGGCACTTTCAAAGCAGCTCAATCAACCTTATAGCCGTGTTCTTCATGATCATTGCGGGAGTGAATTTCTCCCTGCATTTCTTTGCCTGGAGATTTGTGCAAATAAGGCATTACCTGCTGGATCCGGAATTTCGCGCCTATATCGGCATACTGCTGGTCATCTCGGCAGCAGTCATTGTTTCGCTGTCGTGGCTTGGCGTACATGACAACGCCGAGGATAATTTTGTCAACGGCCTGTTTCACGCGGTGTCGATTTCCACGACTACCGGTTTCACAACTGTCAACTATGCGGCATGGCCCGGCGCCCTACCGGTCTTGCTCGTTTTCGCGAGCTTCATCGGCGGCTGTGCCGGATCAACAGCCGGCGGAATCAAGGTCGTGCGCTTTTTGCTCATATACAAACAAGGCATGCGGGAGATTGCGCGGCTGGTGCATCCGAACGCTGAGATTCCGGTCAAGCTCGGCGGAGCAGCGGTACCCTTTCGGGTCGTCGATGCGGTCTGGGGCTTCTTCGCGGTCTATGTTGTCGTTTTCGGCCTGATGCTCCTGTCAATGATGGCGTCCGGGCTCGACCAGGCGACTGCCTTCGCTGCCGTCGCCGCGACCCTCAACAATCTCGGTGCCGGGATAGGCGAGGTATCTGCGGGGTTTATGGACGTCAACGACGCCGCCAAGTGGATTTCAATTGTCGGCATGCTGCTTGGGCGCCTCGAAATCTTCACATTGCTGGTGCTCGTAACTCCCGTATTCTGGCGTCATTGACACCAAGCCAGCTTCGGAGCGGGTTTCGTTGAACAGCGGCGCGCCAGGAATGTCCGATACTCTCGACCGGATCAGCGATTGCATCGGTCGCACCATCGCGTGGCTTACCCTGGTTATGGTGCTGGTGACTTTCGTCGTCGTCGTTTTGCGCTATGTGCTGGACGCTAGTTTCATCTGGCTCCAGGAATCGCTAACCTGGATGCACGCGGTCGTTTTCATGCTGGGCGCGGCCTACACACTTCAGCAGGAAGAACATGTGCGGGTGGACATTTTCTACCGGGACATGTCACCGATGCGCCGCGCCCTGGTCAACCTGCTCGGTGTCCTGTTATTCGTTTTCCCTTTGTGCGTGTTTTTTATTTATCAGGCATACGACTATGTTGCCGCGTCCTGGAACCTGCGTGAGATATCACGGGACTCCGGCGGTATCCCGTACCCGGCAATCCCGTTGCTGAAATCCCTACTGCTGCTGATGCCCGCGACCGTTGCGCTGCAGGGATTGTCGCTGTTGTTGCGATCGTGGCAGGTTCTTCGGGGTCGCTGACTATGGAATGGATCGCACTGCTGCTGTTCGTCGCTGTCATCGTCCTGCTGCTGGCGGGTTTCCCCGTGGCTTTCACTCTCGGTGGAACAGCGCTGATTTTTGCCGTCGCCGGCGTACTTGGCGGCGGTTTCGAGCCCGCATTTCTCGCTGGGCTGCCAAGCAGGGTGTTCGGCATCATGGTCAACGAGACCCTGATCGCTGTACCTTTGTTCGTGTTCATGGGTATCACGCTCGAGCGCGCTCGTATCGCCGAGGACTTGCTGGAAACACTGAGCTCGCTGTTCGGCACTTTGCGCGGCGGACTGGGAATTTCGGTTACGGTCGTCGGCATGCTGCTCGCCGCGAGCACCGGTATCGTAGGTGCAACTGTCGTTACGATGGGCCTGCTGTCGTTGCCCACCATGCTGAAACGCGGTTACTCGCCGGAGATTTCCGCGGGCACGATCTGTGCATCGGGAACCCTCGGGCAAATCATCCCGCCATCGATCATCCTGGTCATGCTCGGCGACGTCATCTCATCGGCCTACCAGCAGGCGCAGCTTGCGCAAGGCAACTTCTCGCCGAAGACCGTCTCGGTCGGTGACCTGTTTGCGGGCGCGCTGATACCGGGATTGCTGCTGGTCGTGCTCTACATCGTGTATCTCATCGTCATCGCGATCGTCCGGCCTGCCGCCATGCCCGCACATCACGACGGTAGTCAACCCAGGGCCACTCTATGGAAGGTATTGCACGCGATTTTCGCGCCTCTGTTCCTGATCTTTGCCGTACTCGGCTCGATTCTCAGCGGTCTGGCGACGCCAACCGAGGCTGCCGGTGTCGGCGCTGTCGGTGCGATCCTGATTGCACTGGTGCGCCGAAGCATCTCCCTGGTACGGCTTCAGGAAATCATGCAAAGCACGCTGCGGATCAGCAGCATGGTGTTCATGATCCTCATCGGTGCGTCGATTTTCTCGCTGGTGTTCCGCGGCTATGGCGGCGATGACGGCGTCAGGGCCGCGCTCGAATCGCTGCCCGGTGGCGTCATCACGGCCATGCTGCTGGTCATGCTCGTGATGTTTCTGCTGGGCTTCGTTCTCGATTTCATCGAGATCGTTTTCGTTGTTGTTCCAATCGTCGGGCCGGTGCTTCTGACTATGGGTCTGGACCCGGTGTGGCTGGGAATCATGATAGCCATCAACCTGCAGACATCGTTCCTGACGCCGCCTTTCGGCTTTGCGTTGTTCTATTTGCGGGGTGTTGCGCCGGCGACGGTGAGCACGATGCAGATTTACCGGGGCGTCATCCCGTTCATCGGCCTGCAGATCCTTGCTTTGCTGTTGCTCGCCTTCTTCCCCGAACTCGCCACCTGGCTTCCGGGCAAGCTCTACGGCCAATGAGCTTTTCGGTGACAGTGACCCGGATCAAACAGGGTTACTGTCACCGTATTTTCACCCGCCTTTCGGCTTTCTCTAGTCGCGATTCATGAACAGCCGGAGGATGTACCAGAACATCAGCGCGATCGAGGCGAACAGGGCCATAGAAGCGGCAACGTATTTGTCTGCCGGGTAGTTGTGCATGATATTCGACGTGTCGTACAGCACTGCGGCACCGGCAAAGCCGATCATGGCGACAGAAAACCAGGTGCCCATCTGGAAACCGAAAATGAGGCTGGCGAAGATCCCGACGAGCGCGAGGATCCCGCCCCACACGAGCAGGCTGCGCAGGAATGAGAAATCCTTGCGCGTGATCATTGCGACGGCGATGAGTCCGGCCGAGCCCATGATGGTCACGCCCACGGCGCTGTCAATGATGTCCGGCGACATCGCCGCGGCTATGAAAAGCATCGGCGCGAAAATCAGCGCCTCGACCACGATGAACACCGCAAACGCCGCGTACTGTGCTTGCGTCGATTGAACCCGGTGCGCTACGTGAGACGCGCCCCAGCCGGCGAGAATGAAAGCTCCCAGCACCATCCACCAGTTGTTCAACATCGGCATGGCGATTCTGGCCGCGATACCGGACTGGAACAGGTACACCTCGATAGCGGCGAACGCGACGATTGCGCCGACCACGTGGGCGTAGCATTTCCAGATAAAGGCCGAGCGATCCTCGACGGCGAGGCTGGCTACCGGGTTGAGATAATTGACCTTATCGTTCATGAAATGACACTCCTCAAGGTATGTTCTGCTATGGATACTACCGGAAAATCCGTCAACCCGACGGAGATCCGTGCTGCTCTGCGTTCCCCAGCTGGAAATGCTCTGTTTTCGCGTCAGCTCGCGCCTGCGGATCGCGCATTGAGATACGCCTGTTCGCTGATCAGCTGGTTGGCGATCGACCGCGACTGGAATTCGTCGAAGGATTTTTGAATCCGTGCCGACCACGGATCCCGCTCCGACAATTCTTCTAAGACCTCACGGCTGATTTTCTTCAGCAACGCCAGGACATCATCGGGAAGCGGGCGTATCTCGACCTTCGGGTCGCTGGCGAGTTGCTCCAGTGCCATCGCATTGCCGTAGTTGTATTCGGCCTGCGTGTCGAGATTGGCGGCGCGGCAGCAAACCTTGACGATTTCCTGCAGGTCGGCCGGCAATGAGTTCCATGCGTCCTTGTTGATGATGCATTCGATCATGGGCCCCGGCTCATGCCAACCGGGATAGTAGTAATAGCGCGCGACACGATGCAGACCGAGCGAGACATCGTTGTACGGGCCTACCCACTCTGCGGCATCGATGGCTCCCGTCTGCAATGACGTGAAGATTTCCGAGGCCGGAACTGTCACCTGTGTCGCGCCCGCGCGCTGCATGACCTCACCGCCAAGGCCGGGAATGCGCATCTTCAGGCCAACCAGGTCGGCTACAGAGCGGATCTCCTTGTTGAACCAGCCCGCCATCTGTACCCCGGTCTGACCAATGGGAAATGGCACGAGATTGAATTCGGCGTACAGCTCCTGCCACAAAGCAAGGCCGCCGCCGTAGTACACCCAGGCATTGATCTCGTTGGCATTCTGGCCGAAAGGGATGGCGGTGAAATACTGGGCGGCCGGCACCTTGCCCCGGTGGTAATAGGCGGGGTCGTGTCCCATGTGTGCGGCGCCGCGGCTCACCGTATCGAAAACCTCGAGAGCAGGAACCAGCTCGCCGCCGGCATATACCTTGATCGTCAGGCGTCCTGCCGACGCCCGGCCGACATCGGCGGCGAACTTTTCGGCCCCGGTACCGAGACCCGGCAGGCCTGGCGGCCATGAGGTAACCATGTTCCAGCGAAATTGTTCCTGTGATGCGGTCCCGACGCCGTTGCCGCAATCCTGGTCCTGCGCTCCGCTGCAGGCACTCAAGCCCGCGGTCAGGGCAAGCCCACCCACAAACTCCCGTCTCTTCATGCGCCGCTCTTCCGCTCGAGGAAGCGCGAGTGTAAAGGGCTTTCGCGCCGCTGCCTACTGCCGTAAAGGCCGGATACTTTTCCATCTTGACGTCATAATAGCCGCCTTTTGGGATCTATTTTTCCATTTATAGCATTGTCTCATTGTTGTGGGGGTGATGCGTTATTCCTAGCAGTGTCTAGGCATCATAGTGGCTAGCAAGTTAGCTATTCCTGCAAAAAAGCCCCGGCCCGGTGGACCGGGGCTCTTCCTTCCCTGGACCGGGGGAGGCGCACGGTCCGTCCCTGGACCGACCGACCACCGAGAGCCGGACCCGCGCTGACTCCAACCCCCGGTATCCCCTTCCCGGCCACTACAGACTGCCACCGATCACCGCGCACCGGAGCCCGACTTATTGCATGATGCGGCGACAAAAGAGTACGCGGCTCTTCGAACGGGACTCATGATCGGATTACTGCAACGGGTAACGGGGGCGAGCGTCAGCGTTGACGGCAAGGTCGTGGCAAGCATCGGCAAAGGCTTGCTGGTGTTCGTTGCCGTGCAGCCGCAGGACACTGAGGCGTCGGCAAGGCGGCTGGCCGAACGGTTGCTGGGTTATCGGGTCTTTACCGACCAGGCAGGCCGAATGAACCTCAGTCTTACCGACACCGGATCCGGCCTGTTGCTCGTTCCACAGTTCACCCTGGCCGCGGACACGCGGAAGGGTACGAGGGCGAGTTTTACCGGGGCTGCAGGACCTGAATCGGGCCGACGGTACTTTGACCTGCTACTCGAGATCTGCAGTGAACGGTATCCCGGGGTGCAAAGCGGCTTTTTCGGTGCCGACATGCAGGTCGCCCTGGTCAACGATGGTCCTGTCACCTTTTGGCTGGAGAGCTGACCAGCCTGGCGCTCACTGCGGTGGTCGCACGGGCTGTGACCCCGGTTCGGTTTTGTTGCGACTTCGGGGGTATCATGAACATAATTCGCCCCCGCCCGAATCCCGCAATCCGGGTGGCACGCAATCACGACCAGCCTTAGGAAAGGGGCATT
>CAYXKM010000058.1:0-7532 GCA_964465665.1 uncultured Woeseiaceae bacterium | reverse complement strand
CCTGTGCTTCAGGTTTAGTCCCTATGTACGTTAACGCACGGAATTGCGAGCCGAAACGGGCAACAATCAGTGCCTCTGCAAGGTCCGGCAATATCGCGCGCTGCCGGACCGACGGTCACTCGACGCGAACCCGATTACCGGCAAACGTCGGCCGCACAACAGTATTAGCGTTGGCCTTGTACATGCCTTCGGGCCGGCTGGTCTTGGAGGAGTGGACATCGCGGTGAGATCGGTTCTGCAGCATATCCTTGGTCGGGCATCGTCGACCTCGCGATGGCATCCCGGCACCGATCGTGCCGACGCAATTATCCGCGAAGAATTATTCAGCATTGAACGCCTCGAGCAACACGCAGCAAGTTTGGCGAAAGCGCAAGGTGTTACCAGTAAGCCGCCTAGGCATCGATCACTCAATGCCCGGTTGAACGAAAACGAGTCTGTGCTCCTCGGTGCCTATCGTGGCACGGCCGCCACGCTGGTTGAAGGCTATGCCATCACTCCGGCCGCCGAGTGGCTGATCGACAATTTTCATCTGGTAGAAGCACAGATTCGTCAGATTCAGGACGACCTGCCAGCGCGCTTCTATCGACAATTGCCGAAACTCGCGAACGGACCACTAGCAGGCTATCCCCGTGTCTTCGGCATCGCCTGGGCTTACGTCGCACACAGCGACAGTCATTTCGATCCTGACGCGCTGTGTAGATTCCTGCGCGCCTACCAACAGGTCCAGCCCTTGACTATCGGTGAACTGTGGGCGGTGGCCATCACGCTGCGCGTTGTTCTGGTCGAGAATCTGCGGCGCGCCGCGGAGCGTGTCGTCAGCAGCCGTGCGGCGCGGTGCGAAGCCGATGATGTGGCAGACCGGTTGCTGGGTGTTAATGGAATGGCCGCCGATCCCGCAGCGCTTATCCATCTCCATGCAAAGGGAAAAGACTTCTCTGTTGCGTTCATCGTGCAGTTGCTCAAACGGCTGCGGGATCAGGATCCACAGGATACGCCTGCCCTGGTCTGGCTGGAAAAACAACTGGTGGCTAAGGGAACGACAGCCGATGACATCGTTCGGGATGAGCATCAACGACAGGGCGCAGCCAATGTGACGGTGCGCAACATCATTACCAGTATGCGGCTGATCTCCGATTTGAATTGGGCCGATTTCTTCGAGGGCGTCAGCCTTGTCGACGAGGCGCTACGCTCCGGCAGCAATTTCGCAGATTTGGATTTTGCGACGCGCAACCTTTACCGGGGCGCCATAGAGAAATTGTCTCGAGGCTCTGCGCGCACGGAGCTGGAGATCGCACACATCGCGATTGCTGCCGCCAGCGACAGAGACGACGGCCCGGAACGTGAACCCGACCCCCGTCGACGCGATCCGGGCTATCACCTGCTCGCGACGGGTCTACCGGCCTTTGAGCGCAGCATCGGATTTCGGGCGCCGCTGCGAAGTTGGCCTGGTCGGCTCATTGCATCTATAGGTCCCGCGGGCTATATCTGCTGCATCGCACTGGTGACGATACTCGTGCTTTCGGCGCCGCTGCTGGCACTGAATGCACAAGGAGCCAGGAGTTTGCACCTGGCGATACTCGCACTTCTCGGATTGCTGCCAGCGATCGACATCGCCGTTGCGCTGGTTAATCGCGGGGTCACCGGAGGGTTTGGCGCAACGATCTTGCCCGGCCTGGCGTTACGTGACGGTGTACCTCCGCAGCTGAGGACTATGGTCGTAGTGCCGTCGCTCCTGACTACCGCAGCCGAGATCGAAGCGCAGATCAAGCGTCTGGAGGTGCACTACCTTGCCTCATCGAAGGGTGCGGTTCATTTCGCATTACTTTCGGACTGGCATGATGCGAAAACGGAGAACGCTGACGGTGACGCCGTACTCCTTAGAGTCGCAGCAGACGGCATAGCGCGGCTGAACATTAAGTACGGCCCCGTCCAGGACAGCGCACTCTTTCACCTCCTCCACCGCCGACGAGTATGGAGCGACGGGCAGCAACGCTGGATGGGATGGGAACGAAAGCGAGGAAAACTGCATGAATTGAACCGCTTGCTGCGCGGCGACGCGGACACCACCTTTGTCAACATCGATGGGAAAACACCCGCCGTGCCTGCCGGTGTTCGTTATGTTGTCACGCTTGATGCCGATACCAGGCTACCGCGCGAGACAGTACGGCGTCTCATCGGAAAGCTCGCACATCCACTCAACCAAGCCGCTTTCGACAGGACAACGGGGCGCGTTGTCGAAGGTTACGGTGTACTGCAACCACGGGTCACTCCTTCATTGCCAATTGGCAGGGAGGGCTCAATGTTTCAACGCATTTTCTCTCGAATGACAGGCATTGACTCTTATGGCACAGCGGCTGCGGACGTGTATCAGGATCTGTTCGGTGACGGCTCGTACGCCGGCAAGGGCATTTACGATGTCGATGCCTTTGAATCTGCTCTCGCAGATCGGGTACCCGACGGTTCATTGCTCAGTCACGATTTGTTCGAAGGCACGTTCGCCCGAGCCGGTTTGGTTTCGGATATCGAGGTGATTGAGGAATTTCCGTCGCGATATGACGTGGCTGCCATGCGCAGCCATCGCTGGGCGCGCGGCGACTGGCAATTGTTGCCTTGGATTCTTGGTCGCCGTCATGCAACCCGCGGCGGCAGCGAATTGATGCCGCTTATCGGGATATGGAAGATGCTGGACAATCTCCGCAGGACGATGTCGGCGCCGGCCAGTGTCGTTGCACTCCTGGCGGGTTTGCTATTGCCGTTGGATTCCGCACTATTGTGGACGGCGTTCGTGCTGACATCTATCGCATTCCCGATATTACTGCCCGTGCTGGCGGCGATTGCACCCAGGCGTCGTGGCATCACACTGCGCGGCCAACTGCGTACGCTCGGTAGCGATCTCTGGCTTGCCCTCTCGCAGACAGCGTTGGTGATCACGCTTCTTGCGCATCAATCGTGGTTAATGGCAGACGCAATCTTTCGAACTCTTTTTCGCCTTATTGTCAGCGGCCGCAATCTGCTCGAGTGGGTCACGGCCGCACAGGCGCAGCGCAGTGCCAGGCCGGATGTAGCGGGCGTCTATCGGAATATGAGCGCGAGTGTCGTCATCGCCATCGTTGCCCTGGCCGCAGGATGGGCAGGAGGTAGTACCTGGTGGCTGGCGTTGCCGTTTGCGGTTCTATGGCTTGCAGCACCGGCGATCGCGCAGTGGATCAGTATTTCACCACTGGTCGCAGGGCGCCTGCCGGTGTCCGATGCCGATAGTCACACTTTGCGCCTGGTCGCCCGCCGCACCTGGCGTTTCTTCGAGACCTTCGTTACCGCAGACGACCACATGCTGCCACCGGATAATTTTCAGGAAGATCCGCATCCAGTCCTGGCGCATCGAACATCGCCAACCAATGTTGGCTTGTACCTGCTTTCTGCAATCAGCGCACGCGACTTCGGCTGGGCCAGCACGTCGGAGACACTCGATCGGATCGAAGCAACCCTTACGACGATGCAGCGGCTGCAGCGGTTCCGCGGCCACTTCTACAACTGGTATGACACGCGTGACCTGCGCCCTCTGGAACCGCGCTATATCTCCTCCGTCGATAGTGGAAATCTTGCAGCACATCTCATCGCTGTAGCCAATACGTGCCAGGAATGGATCGATGTTCCCTGCGGACGCGCCACGCCAATCGCCGGCGTCAATGACGCAATCCAGCTAACCCGCGAAGCACTGCAGGCGTTAGCCGAAAGTCAGGCAGTTCCGGCTATCACGCTTCAGCAGATCGAACGGGCAACGGATGCGCTCGTCGTGGCACTGGATGAGGTTGCACGCGCTGTTGCGGATTTCGACAGCCGGCTGTTGGCCGTCGCCGAGCGCGCCGAGGCCATGCTCGAAGCTGTGCAAGGACTGGAACACGATCCCAAAAGCGATTCGTATGACGACTTGTTGTTCTGGGCAAATGCGACGATCCGCACTATCGAAAGCTGGCAGATCGATTGCCTGCGGACGGACGAACAAAAGCGCAGCCTGGATGAACGCTTGACCGCGAACGCGACGGTCGCGCGTGCGTTGGCGCTCGCGATGGAATTCGACTTCCTGTTCGATTCCCAGCGCAAGCTCCTATCCATAGGATATGTCGCCGCTGAGGGTGCACTCGACCCGAGTTGTTATGACTTGCTCGCATCAGAAGCGCGTTTGGCCAGTTTTTTTGCCATCGCCAAGGAGGACGTGCCGGCACGCCACTGGTTTCGGCTCGGACGCCCGGTCACGCCGGTCGGCCATGGCGCAGCTCTGATATCCTGGTCCGGCTCGATGTTTGAATACCTCATGCCATCTCTCGTGATGCGTGCCCCTGCCGGCAGTTTGCTGGAGCAAACGAGCCGCCTGATTGTGCGCCGACAGATCAGTTATGGCGATTCGCTTGACCTGCCGTGGGGTGTTTCCGAATCCGCGTACAGCGCCCGCGATCTCGAGCTGACTTACCAGTACTCGAATTTCGGTGTGCCGGGCCTCGGACTCAAACGTGGGCTCGGCGAAAACGTGGTCATCGCACCTTACGCGACAGCACTCGCGACCATGGTGGATCCTTCGGCGGCAGTTCAGAATTTTGCAAAGCTGGCAGAGGTAGGCGCGCTTGGGCGTTATGGCTTCTACGAAGCGCTCGATTACACACGCTCGCGATTGCCGCAAGGGACGGATGTCGTAGTCGTACAGGCATTCATGGCGCACCACCAGGGCATGACGATTGTGGCAATCGCCAATGTTCTGTTCGACGGCACAATGCGTGCGCGATTCCATGCGGAGTCGAGGGTGCAGGCGACGGAACTACTGTTACAGGAGCGAACGCCGCGAAATGTATCGGTCGCGCAACCCAGAGCCGAAGAGCTCGGCACTTCGGCACGAATCAACATTACGCAGCTTCCGGAAGTGCGTCGCCTGCATACCGTGCATCATTCGGCGCCGCAGACCCACCTGCTCTCGAATGCGCGCTATGCGGTTATGCTCACCGGCGCGGGTTCTGGCTACAGCTACTGGCGAAACCTCGGCATCACCCGCTGGCGCGAAGACGCAACCCGTGACGACACGGGCAGCTATATTTATCTCCGCGACGTGGCATCCGGCGCGGTTTGGTCTGCTGGGTATCAGCCCTGCGGCGTCGAGCCCGATAGCTTCGAGGTCACATTTGCAGAAGATCGCGCGGAAATCCACCGCAGCGATGGCTCAATCACTACAACAATGCAAGTCGTCGTTTCACCGGAAGACGACGCAGAAGTACGCCGTGTGTTGATCTCGAACACAGGCGTATCGGTCCGCGACATAGACGTCACATCGTATTGCGAGCTGGTGCTGGCGCCGCCGGCGGCGGACACAGCGCATCCGGCATTCTCGAAGCTTTTTGTGCAGACTGAGCATGTGGCCGAATTGGGCCTGCTCGTGGCAACGCGCCGCCGACGCTCCGACGACGAACCGGAGATCTGGGCAGCGCACCACGTGGTCGTGGAAGGCGAAGTGTTGCAGCCTCCGCAATTCGAAACGGACCGCGCGGCATTTCTTGGCCGCGGACGCGAGGTCCATGCGCCTGCCGCCATTGTGGATGGTCAGCCTTTGTCCAATACAACGGGCACTGTACTGGATCCGATCTTCGCATTGCGCAATCGGGTGCGAGTTCCACCAGGCGCTACTGTTCGCCTCTCTTTCTGGACAGAAGTGGCATCGTCCCGAGCAGAAGTGCTGAACCTTTATGACAGGCACCACGATCCCTATGCCTTCTCGCGAGCCGCCACACTGGCATGGACTCAAGCACAGGTGCAGTTGCGTCATCTGGGCGTGTCACCGGAAGAGGCCATTCTATTCCAGCGTCTCGCAGGCCACATCATTTTCGCAGGCGCAGCAATGCGACCATCGTCCGAGGTCATTCAGCGCGGAGGCGGCACGCCGAGCGCGCTATGGACCCAGGGCATTTCCGGCGACATTCCGATTGTTTTGCTAAAAATCTTGCATGTCGAAGACGTCAGTATCGTTCGGCAGTTGTTACGGGCTCATGAATACTGGCGGCTCAAGCATCTCGACGTCGATCTGGTGATTCTCAATGAGCGCGGGTCCTCCTATGTGCAGGACCTGCAACTCGCACTCGAGGCAGCGGTGCGCACGCGCCACTCGCGACCACCTGTTGCACCGGCCAGTTCCGCAAGCTGCGCCAGAGGCTCTGTATTCGTATTACGTACGGATCTGATTGCCGAGGAAGCACGAGCCGTATTGTCCTCGGTCGCACGCGTGGTATTCATCGGTCATCGGGGTAGTCTTGCGGATCAACTGGATCGTGCACGCGAGTCGCCGGGCGTTCCTCGGAGCTTTGCGAAGGTTTCATTGCGTGCTGAGCCACCTGAACCTGCAACTGTCCCAGGTGGACTGGAGTTCTTCAACGGCGTGGGTGGATTCGCACACGAGGGGCGGGAGTATGTGACCTACCTCGATGCAACTCGGTCAACGCCGGCGCCGTGGATCAATGTCATCTCGAATCGCGTATTCGGATTTCAAATCGCAACCGAGGGCAGCGGTTACACGTGGTCCGTCAACAGTCGGGAAAATCAGATTACCCAATGGTCCAATGACCCGGTGACCGACCGGCCCGGTGAAGTGCTCTATGTACGCGATGAGGACACCGGCGATTTGTGGGGGCCAACCATGTCGCCGATTCGAAGTACAACGGCGCCCTTTTCGGTCCGGCACGGGCAGGGTTACAGCCGCTTCGAGCACAATGCGCATGGAATCGCACTCGATCTCCTGGTCTATGTACCTCTTGACGACCCCATCAAGATTTTCCGGCTGACAATCCGCAATGTATCGGAACGCCGGCGACGTCTGACGGTGACGGCCTATGTTGAATGGGTACTCGGGACGACACGTGCTGCAGCGGCGCCACATGTAGTAACCGAGATGGATTCCAGCACCGGCGCAATGTTCGCGCGTAATCCATGGAGCGTTACATTCGGCTCGCGTGTCGCTTTTGCCGACCTCGGGGGGCGGCAAACGGATTGGACGGGTGATCGGCGGGAGTTTCTGGGACGCCATGGAAGACTGGATCAACCCGCTGCTCTCAAGAGCCAAGCAGCACTCACGAAACGCACGGGTGCAGGCCTCGATCCGTGCTGCGCACTGCAGGCACCGATAGAGCTCAAGGCGGGCGAGTCGGCCGAAATCGTATTCTTTCTCGGTGAGGCGGCAAGCGGCGATGAGGCGCGAACGCTACTGGCGCAGTATCGAACCACCGATCTCGACGCCGTGCTTCAACGCGTCAATGAGCACTGGGACGAGGTACTGGGCGTCGTGCAGGTAGAAACGCCCGACCGGTCGATGGACATCATGCTCAACCGCTGGATGCTCTATCAGACGCTGTCGTGCCGCATGCAGGCCAGGTCCGCCTTCTACCAGGCGAGCGGTGCTTTCGGTTTTCGCGATCAATTGCAGGACGGCATGGCATTGGTCACTGCAAGACCCGCGATCACGCGCGAACATCTTTTGCGAGCCGCCGGACGCCAGTTTGCTG
>CAYXKM010000057.1:0-4218 GCA_964465665.1 uncultured Woeseiaceae bacterium | reverse complement strand
ATTGCGCAATGAGAGTCTCGTTTGAACTTCACGACGACGACCTCAGGCATTTTCGTCTAATAATGCTTGAGGCGCGCAAGTCTGCTGTGCGAAAGACCCCTGAGGAAATCGTGGCGGGCGCACGCGAGTTGCTGGCGAAAGTCGGCACCAGCGGCCATGTTCCGCAGTTCGTGCGCGAACGACTGGAATCTCTCGAATTACTAATTGAATTGCTGGTGGATCACGAATGGCGGCTGCCGGAAAAGGACGCCGGCCGCGTCCTCAATGCGCTGGCCTACTTTTGTGAACCCGAGGACCTGATACCGGATCACATCCCGGGACTTGGGCTGCTTGACGATGCGATCATGATCGAACTCGTGGTCAGGGAGCTGCGCCACGAAATCGACGCCTACAGGGACTTTTGCAACTTCCGCGCGACCTACAAGCCGAACCGGGGCGTCAAGGCCAAGACGACGGATCTGACCCGGGACAAATGGCTCGAAAACCGCAGAATGGAGCTGCAGTCGCGCATGCGCCGCCGACGCAAACGGGCCAGGGACAGAGCCGCCCGGTCGCCGCCGTTCCGGCTTCTGTGAGGCCTCGACCGGTCGCGCTGAAAACGTTGACATAAGGCGAACTGCCCGGAAGCGCCTGGCCCGTTCAGGGCCAATAGTAGTACGCGGTCAATGCCACTCCCGACCAAAGCACCCCCTGTGCAATCCACCGTGCCGAGTGGCGGCGAAGCAGCATATAGAAACTAACAGCCGCAATTCCGGTCATAATACAAAATATGGCAAGGCTGATGAGTAGGGTCGGGAATTCGTGATCCAGCTGCGGTTCACCCCTGCCGACCATTAGGAACATGAGCAGTACAGCCGCCAGGCTGAACGAAATGGACAGGCAGGATCCGAGCAGAATCCCGGTAATTGCGGTGAGTGGACCCATCGGTATGGTCGATATGCAGGAGCTCTTGCCAGCGGCTGGATACAGAAATTTGCCAAATGCACACTTGATCGGCAGGCACTTGACCTCTAGCCTAGCCGAACCGGGACATTCCCAAAAGCCTTGCCATCCATGGAGATTACGTTGAAACGACCTCGGGACGCGACCAATAACAGGATACTGACTGGCCTGTTACTTGTATTGTTTTTTCCAGTCGTCAGCGCCAATCCGTCGCTGCCGCTGGATTCCGAACTGCTGCCCGAAGGCCGTCACGAGAAGATCGGCCAGCTGGTTACAGAATTCATTCAGAAATCCCACTACCAGCACGCCGCTGTCGATGACGCTTTGTCGGCAAAAGTCCTGGATCGCTACATCGAGTCACTGGACAGCAACCGCATGTATTTTCTTGCTGGCGACATCGAGGCCTTCCAGCAGTTCAGGTTCAAGATAGACGACATGGTCCGTTCCGAGCCGCTGGATCCGGTCTTTGAAATGTTCGAGGTTTATCGAACACGCGTGCGCGAGCGACTCAACTACGCGCTGGCGCAGATCGACATCGAACCCGATTTCACAATTGACGAAGCATTCGAATTCGATCGGGAGAAATCACCCTGGGCCAAGGACACGGCAGAACTGGACGAAATCTGGCGCCTGCGGGTAAAGAACGACGCATTGAGCCTGGCTCTGACAGAAAAGGACTGGATCGAGACTCAGGATATCCTGCGTAAGCGGTACCAGCGCTTCCTGAAGCGTATGGACCAGCTGAACAGCGATGACGTATTCGAGACGTTCATGAACGCGTTCGCCCATACGCTGGATCCGCATTCCAGTTACTTGTCGCCGCGCAACTCCGAGGAATACCGAATTCAGATGAGCCTGTCGTATTTCGGCATCGGCGCATCGCTGCAACTCGAAGATGATTACGTGCAGGTCATCAATATCATTCCTGGCGGTCCGGCGGCCATCGATGGCAAATTGCAGCCCAAAGACCGGATTACAGCCGTTGCGCAAGGCGACGGTGATCTGGTGGACGTGATCGGGTGGAGACTGGACGATGTCGTGCAGCTTATCCGAGGGCCTGCCGATACAGTGGTTCGGCTGCAAATCATGCCTGCAGGGGCGTTGCCAGGAACCGAACTCAAGGTTCTCATCCTGACACGAAACCAGGTGAAGCTCGAGGAGCAGGCGGCCAAGAGCAATATTGTCACCGTTCCGCGCGAAGGGCGGGAATGGTCGATAGGTGTAATTGAAGTGCCGAGCTTCTACCGGGATTACCGGGCGCTGAGTAACGGCGACAAGGATTACACGAGCACCACCAAAGACGTCAAACGCCTTATTGCGGAGCTCGAGGAAAAAGGCATCGACGGGTTGGTCATCGACCTGCGCGATAACGGTGGCGGGCACCTGACAGAAGCCACCGCATTATCCGGCCTGTTCATCGATAACGGTCCGGTAGTTCAACTGCGAAACTCCAACGGTCGCATCAGCAGGCTTGACGACCCCGACCCCGTGGCCAGGGTCGCTTATAACGGGCCGCTGGCCGTGTTGGTCAACCGTTACAGCGCCTCGGCTTCGGAAATCTTCGCAGCCGCAATCCAGGATTACGAGAGAGGCGTGATCATAGGACAGCAAACGTTTGGCAAAGGTACGGTACAGAACCTGTACTCACTCGACCAGTACGTGCGCCGACCCGAAGACGAAGGCCTCGGGCAACTTACGCTGACAATCGGAAAGTACTACCGGGTAACCGGTGAAAGTACCCAGCATCGCGGTGTCGCACCGGACATCGAGCTGCCCTCTCACATCGATGCCAAGCAGGTTGGCGAGAGTGTCCGCGATACCGCACTTCCGTGGGACACCATACGGACGACGAATTTTCGCCCGGGCGCGCCGCTCGATACGGCGATTTCGTCCTTGACGACGAATTATATGTCGCGGATCAAGGACGACCCGGATTTCCAGTTCCTGGTAGAGGACATCAGAGACAGTGAGGAACTGCGGGCGCTGAAGACGGTTTCACTGAAAATCGAAACGCGCAAGCTCGAGCGCGAGGAAGCCATAGACAAACGTCTCCAACGGGAAAACGCCCGCCGGGCGGCACTGCAGCTCGCGCCGATTACTTCCATTGAGGAACTGGAGCAGCTCGAAGCGCCGGACGTGCAGCTTGACCAGGCGGCGGCAATCATTACAGACTTGGCGGTACTGCGGGAAATCGAAGCGGCCCCCGAGCATACGGCGCAGGTACGGCCGTAGACCGATTCGAAACTTGCATGGCGGGCAGTCGGTGTTATACTGATGTACAACACCAATCTACACGAATTTGACGATGTGGAGGCCGACGTGGACGCAAATGGTCGCGGTAAGTTACACGGAATCCGGGTTGGGTTGATGTTTCTGATGGGGCTCTGGTCGATCTCCGCGCTTGCTGCAAGCGGCCCCGCCTGTGACAACTCCGGCGATCGCCTGCAAACCCTGAGCGTCTCCATGGAGGCTCTGGCGGCTGAACCGGTTGAGCTGGTTAACGCCGATACCGCAGCATCGAATCCCGCACAGCCGGTAAACCAGGCTGTCGCGCCTCTTCTTTACCTTGCACCGCACATCGCCGCTCTGCTGCACAGCGTGTTCGAGGGTACCGGAGCTGCGCTCGTCGAGGAAGCTGAGTCCGAGGCATCCAAACCATCGCCGACCGTCTCGGCGCCGCCGGTACCATCCGCCGACGTGGATGACAGCACGACGCTCAGCAATCCTGTGTTCCGCAACGATGATATTGCGCGATTCCAGCGCCAGATGTACCGCAAGGATATCTGAACTGTCGCGAACGACGTTTGGCTAGCGCGATTGGCTAGCGACTGAGTACCTTGGAAATTCCCCAGTAATTTTCCCCGAGCAAATTCGCTTCACTCTCCCGAACGAGTCCATTCGGATCAATTTGAAATACGACCGCGACTGATCCGGCAATCGGTACCGCGTCTGTGTCGTTGCGAAACTGCGCTCTCTCACCTATCAGCCGCGCACGCTTCTGCAGAACTGCGGCAAAATCCGTGCTTTGCTCCATCGCGTCACGGCGCTTGCGAACGCGCTGTAGCAACACTTCACATTCTTCTCTGGATCCGTAGTTGATTGCGCCGACGCTCTTGTCGCTGGCTTCCTTCGCCAGCGCACTTAGCCTGTCGTCGGCAAAATGCAGGTAGAGTTGCTGGGCGTATGCCAGGATCATGAGGTTGATCGAGCGCTTGCTTGCGACATCCAGGCCCTGATTCTCCGGCGGCGTGCGGCCTTTGACTTCTTCAATCGATG
>CAYXKM010000056.1:0-29560 GCA_964465665.1 uncultured Woeseiaceae bacterium | reverse complement strand
AAAAAATAAAACAAGGTCTCTTGGTTTCACTCCCGGTCTAGGGTTTAATCCAGATGATACGGTGATACTTGATTTGGCTGCAACCTATACCGTGAATGGTTTTCAAAGGAACCCTTTCTCCCAGCAACATTCTTTTCATGCCAATTACACGTTTGCAACCACTGGATTCAGATTGGATTATGAAGGAGAATTTGCCAATTTCTTCTTTGGTGGATTCGGCAACAACTATGTTGACAGAGGTGAGGTCAAAAGATACCGGGAATTCTATGCATTGCCCGGATTCGAATTGAACGAGATTCCTGCTCGGAATTTCTATCGTGGTATGCTCGAATGGAACTTTCCACCCGTTCGATTCGAGCGCGTCGGCACACCGGGATTCTATCTATCTTGGGCCCGGCCTGCGCTTTTCGCCACCTCGCTGGTGACCAATCTTGATCGCAGTGACATCCGCCAGGACGCTGGCAGTATTGGCATTCAGGTCGATTTCCGGTTCACAATTCTTTCGCGCATGGATATGACATTGTCCTTCGGGTACGCGACCGGTCTCTATGGCGAGTCGGAGTCGAGTGACGAACTCATGGTATCGCTGAAAGTTCTTTGATCAAAAGGAAGGCGGGTCTTTTCCAACATTCATGAGCAATGATCTGGCGATACATACGCTATTAGGTCTGCTTCCGGTCGTTTGCTTTCTGGCTGCGCTTGTATGGCTTGACAGTTACAAGCTCGTGCGGCTGCGATTGGTTTTGGCCACCATAGCACTAGGCTGCGCCGCAGCTGCCCTCAGCTATCCGATAAATTCCGCCAGCCTGCATCTGCTGCAGATGGATTTTCTGCCATACACAAAATACGTCGCACCACTCATTGAGGAATTCCTGAAAGCGCTGATTATCGTCGTGCTGATACGTCACAACCGCATCGGATTTCTCGTGGATGCGGCGATATTGGGTTTTGCCGCTGGCGCCGGTTTTGCCATTCTGGAAAACCTTTTCTATCTGCAACTGATTCCCGAGACAAAATTGGGCACATGGATTGTTCGAGGCTTTGGAACTGCATTCATGCACGGAGGCGCAACTGCCATATTCGCCGTCGCGTCACACGCCCTTGTCGGACAAAGAATGACCCTGGGTGCAATTGCGTTCCTGCCCGGCTTTGCTGTGGCGTCTGTAACGCATTCTGTTTTCAACCACTTCTTCCTGTCCCCGATCATCAATACCCTGGCTGTGCTCACTGCGCTGCCGTTGATTCTGGTTCTCGTATTTCAGAAAAGCGAGAGATCTGTTGCGGACTGGCTGGGTTCCGGCTTTGATGCTGACACCGAGCTCCTGCACATGATCAATTCCGGTGAATTCTCAAGTACGAAAGTCGGCCTGTATTTGCACTCATTGCGGGAAAAGTTCGAAGGTACAGTGGTGGTCGACATACTCTGCTATCTGCGATTGCACATCGAACTGTCTATCAGAGCCAAGGGCTTGATGATGATGAGGGAGTGCGGTTTTGCGAATAGAACCGGCGAAGAAACCAGAGCCAAACTGGAAGAGATGAAGTACCTTGAAAAAAGTATCGGTGCAACCGGGAAGCTGGCACTAAAACCGTTTATCAGGGTGAGCCGAGAGGACCTTTGGCAGTTCTATATGTTATCTGAATAGCTTATCTATCCGCAGATAGACACAAGTCAAGCTCACGAATGCGGCTGTCTTGCATTGAAAACGAGTTGCTTATGTGAGCAACCACAAGCTCTCGTCAATGTCATCCGGCAGGCGGATGGAAGTATCGAGTTTGAGGCCCCACGTATTGATCATCGTACCGAGAATGACGTAAGCACCAAATATGGCAATCAGATCCATGAGTTCTGTCGCTGTAAATCCGGCTCGCATCGCAGCAAGTGTTTCTGCAGTGATTCTCTGTTGAAAAAAACACTCTTCCGTGGCTCTAAGAATCAGCTGATCTGCAAGATCCCATTCACTGGAGGTGTTGCCCAGCCGTATGCGATCGATTTCCCGTAAAGATAGGCCAGCATTCAGCCCCCTCTCGACATGCGACGCCCACTCGTACCAGCATTTCATGAGTACAGCGACGCGCAGCACAATCAGCTCGCGGTGACGTTGCGACAGTCTTCCACCGCTCACCACGTGCTTCCTGAAACTCCACCATGCCTTGAGCAGCTCCGGATTATTGGCCATCAATTTGTGCACGTTGAGCGGACTGCCGCGCATATCGGCTGCAATCGGTGCAAGCCCGGGGTCCCAGTCATTGATAGCCAGGGGTGGAACATTCGATAGATTGGTCATGAGAACTCCGGAACTCAAGTTTGCATCACCATATTATCGGCGATCGATGCGAGAATGGCAGGAATTCCGGTTAGTGGTTAAAGGCACGAACAGGATGTCCGATGGGAGAACGATAAGAAGCTTCGTCAAACGGATCGGCCGTATGACGGCTGCACAGAAGCGTGCGCTAAGCGACCTGTGGCCACGGTTTGGCGTGCATTTCTCGCATGCTGCCCTGGATCTGGATCAGGTTTTCGGACGCCATGCGTCGCGCGTTGTCGAGATCGGGTTCGGCAACGGCGAGTCATTGGTTGAACAGGCCGCAGCCAATCCGCAACTCGACTTTCTCGGCGTCGAGGTTCACGAGCCCGGGGTCGGGCACTGCCTGTTGCTGGCGAAGCGGTCGAACGTTTCAAATCTGCGCATCATTGTCCACGACGCTTTGGAGGTACTCGAATCGCAGATTGCGGACTCGAGCCTGTGCCGTATCAATCTGTACTTTCCGGATCCCTGGCCGAAAAAGCGTCACCACAAGAGGCGCATACTTCAGCCAGCGTTCCTCGAGCTGGTCGCGCGAAAGCTGGTACCGGGTGGCTCACTGCATATTGCTACAGACTGGGAAAATTATGCCCTGCACGTCGATGAGCTGCTGGCTTCCGATGGCCGTTTCAGAATAATCGAACGGAGGGAGCATGCCGGCGAGAATGCGCTGGACCGCCCCGCAACAAAGTTTGAAAAACGCGGACTCGTCAGGGGCCATCGAATATGGGATTGGTGTCTGGCGAAGAATTAGCATTTAACATCAATGAACTGGAGCCACTGCCTCGATTCAGTCCCGGTTGATGGCGCAAGCCGGGCTTGCACCGCATTACAATTGGTTTATAAATGCATATAGGGATGCAATACACACAGGAATTCTGAACAACGAACCGCGCAGGGTACGATCATGGCTGTCGCAAATCCCGTTATAGGGCACTGGTACAGACGAAGCAACGGTAGTCTTTTCGAGGTTGTCGCCATCGACGAAAAGGATGCCACGGTGGATTTGCAGTACTTCGACGGTACGATCGACGAAATGGATCTCGAGCGGTGGAACCTGTTAACGATCGAATCTGTCGGTGCGCCCGACGACTGGTCGGGGTCGGTCGATATGGATCCTGAAGACTTTACCGGCGAAGACAGCGGCGAGTTACCCGCTGGATGGCACGATCCCCTGGAGTTCCTCGACCACATCGAGTGATACGAGAGCTTGCGGCTGCCGTGACTTCGTGGTCAGGCGCTCTCGGGTCCGCGTACAAAAATCTGCCCCTCCCTGATTTCGACAGGTAGCCCACGCAACCTCTTACCTGGACAGGGGCCAGCGACGCAGACACCGCTTTCGATTTCGTAAAGTGCGCCATGGGACGAGCAGATGATCCGGGTGCCATCCCTCGTAAGAAAGGAATCCGGCTTCCAGTTCAGCGGGTGCCCGGCGTGCATGCAGAAATTCTGGTATGCGTAGACCTCGTCTCCGCGACGCACCACGAAACCGCGAAACGGCCAATCCCCGATTCCAATACTGAACTCACGACAGCCCGGGTCGGGTAAGTCCGTCAGCCGGCCTACCAGCACATCCCGACAGGCCAAGGTACTCATGTGGGCCTGCCGGACGTCCGCGCCTGACGTACGACGATAACCGACAGGATAATTGAGGGAACACCGACAGCGGCTGCATAAAGGAAGAATCCGACCCAGCCGATCCATTCCTGAACCTCGCCGGAAAAGCCGGCTGCCAGTTTTCCGATGAAGACCGAGAGCGAACTGAACAGCGCGTACTGCGTAGCAGTAAATGAAATATTCGTCAGACTCGACAGATATGCGATGAAGACTGTGCCAGCGAAACCCTGAGCAAAATTGTCGAAACTGATGGTCACGGCGAGAACCCAAATGTCAGGACCGGTTACCGCCAGAACTGCGAAGAAGAGATTGGTCGTTGCAATCAGTGTTGCAGCCGAGATCAGGCAGCTGGACAGACCGAACTTCAGAATCGCCCAGCCTCCTGCGCCAATGCCAAAGAGTGCGACCCACAGGCCATAGAGTTTGGCAACACTTGCCACCTGGGACTTGGTAAAGCCAACGTCCAGATAAAATGGATTCGCGAGAATGCCAAGCACATAGTCACTGATCCGAAACAGTGCCATGAAGCTAAGGATGGTCAGCGCAAAAAGCCCGTATCGCTTGAAGAAATCCGCGATTGGCCCCACTACCGCTGCCATGAGCCACTTTCCGGTCCTTTCCGACAGCGAGCCGGAGAAATGATAGACGGGCGGTACGATATTCTCCGGCTCCTTGCAGTACAGTGTCGTAAGGACGCCGATCACCATGCAGGCGGCCATGACACTGTAGCTCATCTGCCATGAGGCAAACTCCGCGAGATACAGCGCTCCCGCGCCGCTGACAACAATCGCCACTCGATAGCCATACTGGTACGACGCCGCGAGCACGCCCTGCATTTCCACTCCGGCCAATTCGACTCTATAGGCATCCAGAACTATGTCCTGGGTAGCCGCAAGCCAGGCTACGAGCGCCGCAACAAAGGTAAACAAAAGCAGCTTTTCCGCAGGATCGACCTGCGCCAATGCCAGCAGACCGAGTGCAATTGCGACTTGTGTGGAGAGCAGCCAGGCGCGGCGCCGTCCGAGCCTGCGAGTCAATACAGGCAGGCGCACGGCATCTACTATCGGTGACCAGATGAACTTGAGGCTATAGGCAAACATGAGGAATGCGAATGTGCTGATCGTGCTGTTTGGCAATCCCGCCTCAAAGAGCCAGGCACTCAATGTTGCGTATATCAGTGGAAGGGGCAGGCCGGCAGAAAAGCCAAGAAAAAATATGACGAGCATTTTCTCCTGAACGTAGTAGCGCCAACCCCTATCCGGGGTGACTCCATCGGCTGACAAATTGCTGGCTACCATTCGTAATCCACGATCAGCGGCGCATGATCCGAAAACCGGGCTGATCTGAATATCTCGGCGCTGCGTACCCGGTCCTTCATCCCAGGCGTCACGACCTGGTAGTCAATGCGCCACCCGACGTTGTTATCCCATGCCCGGCCGCGGTTCGACCACCACGTATACTGCTCCGGCCGTTCGTTCACGATGCGAAACGCATCGACATATCGTCGTCGTCCGAACAGCTCGTCCATCCACTGGCGCTCTTCGGGCAAGAATCCGGAGTTCTTCTGGTTCGCCTTCCAGTTCTTCAGATCGATTTCCTTGTGCGCTATGTTCCAGTCGCCGCAAAGAATGAACTCGCCCTGCCGATTCTGCAGTTCGTCCAGATGCGGCGCAAATGCGTTCAGGAAGCGGAACTTTGCAGCCTGCCGTTCGTCGCCGGATGAACCCGATGGCAGGTAGACGGAAGCGATGCTCAGGCCCCCGAATCGCACTTCGATGTAACGACCTTCGTCGTCAAACTCCGGTGCGCCGAAACCACGAACGACATCGTCTGGTCTCGCCCGCGATAAAATTGCTACGCCGCTGTATCCTTTCTTTACAGCATCCTCGTAATAGCAGTGGTATCCGCCGGGCATAAAGCAGGCATCAGTCAGCTGGTGCAGCTGTGCTTTGGTCTCCTGGATACAAACGATATCGGCATGCTGTTCTGCCATCCAGTTGAAGAAGCCCTTTTTCGCGGCCGAACGAATACCATTCGCATTCAGGCTGATTACTCGAAGCAATTTTCCTCCTGCTGCAGCGTTACTGAGATGCGCATACAAGTTTACATTCGCAACTTTCCAAAGCACTTCAGATTTCTGGCATACTGAAGGGCCACTGCGCTGGCCGATCAAAAAGCGATGCAAGGCGAGCCATCATACAGAACCCGTAACCTGGTCCAAGCCTATGCGAGCTTATAAGCAACAATTCCTCGACCTCGCTCTTGAATTGGAGGTACTGCGCTTCGGCGAATTCACTTTGAAGTCCGGAAGAATAAGCCCTTATTTTTTCAATGCTGGCCTTTTCTGCACAGGCTACGCGGCGGCAAAGCTTGGTCGCTACTATGCTTCCGCCATCGCCGATTCGGAAATCGAGTTCGACATGTTGTTTGGTCCTGCATACAAGGGCATACCGCTGGTTACCCTGGCTGCAGCCGCCCTCGCGGAACATCACGATATCGATACGCCTTACGCATACAATCGCAAGGAGGCCAAAGCACACGGTGAAGGTGGCAGCACCGTGGGCGCCCCGCTGGCAGGCAGGGTCCTCGTTGTCGACGATGTCATCACAGCCGGTACGGCCGTTCGCGAAGCTTGCCAGCTCATCACCTCTGCGGGCGCTACTGTTGCCGGCATCGTGATTTCGCTGGACCGTCAGGAAGTCGGCCGGGATTCCCGGTCCGCGGTACAGGAGGTCGAGCAGACTTTGGGTATTCCGGTAATCAGCATAGCCAGGCTGGAGGACCTCATCGAGCTGCTGGAGGAGTCCAAGGAATATGGTGAGTTCCTCGGGCCGGTGCAAAAGTACCAGCAGAAGTACGGCATTGCTGCGTAAGTGTTTGTTATTTAACTGGTTAACTCTACTGTTTACAGCCTGGGCCATGGCAACTAAGCTGCAAATACGCGAACCAGTCCCTACTTTGACTGCGGCGAACTGTGTGATATTTCCACCATGCGTTTTGTCCTGATCACATCCACGGCCCTGATGCTGCTGTCCGTCGGCGCGTCAGCCGCCGAGACACAGAAACTCTATCGGTGGGTGGACCACGACGGCGTCGTGCACTACGGTGACAGCATTCCGGCCGAGTATGCGGATATAGAACGGCAGGTCGTCAATGAGCATGGGATTACCGTCGATGTCATGCGCGGCAAGAAGAGCGAAGAAGAAATAGCTGAGGAGAAGCGGCAGGAAGAGCTTCGGATGAAACGCGAGCTTCAGCGCCGCGCCGATGTTGCATTGCTCGCCACGTATCTGTCTATCGACGAAATTATCATGCATCGCGATCGCCGCATCGAACTGTTTCAGGCACAGGCTAAAGTTACTGAGATGTACCTGCAAAACCTGCAGCGGCGCATGGAAGAATTGCAGGCAGAGGCATCCGGTTTTCGCCCGTACAGCGAGGACGAGGACGCGCCGATGATCGATCCGGGACTGGTCAGGGAGCTCACGACGACCAAAGAAAAAATTGCCCAGCACGAGCGCAACCTGCGAAAATTCCAGGCTGACGAACAAAGCATAGTCGCCCGCTTCGATGGAGACATCGACCGATTCAGGACACTGAAAGGCACCAACTAGCCGCGGCCGGAATGGCCGAAACCACCCTCTCCGCGTTCACTCTCGCCAAACTCGCCAACGACCCGGAACGCGACCTGTTCGACAGGTATGAAAACCATTTGCGCAATGCGTTCGCCAGGCTGCACTTCGTAGGTCTTCGCTCCGCGATTCCAGCAGGAAATAAAGACCTGTCCCTGGTAGTCGGAGTCAATAAGGCCGGTGAGATTGCCCAGCACCAGGCCGTGCTTGTGCCCAAGGCCGGACCGCGGGAGAAGGACGGCAGCCAGCCCGGAATCGCCTATGTGAATAGCGATTCCCGTCGGTATCAGGACAGTCTGCCCAGGTTCAACACGTACCGCTGCATCGACGCAGGCGCGCATGTCCAGGCCCGCCGAGCCGTCAGTTGCATAATGCGGAAGCGGAATGGAATCGCCCACGCGCGAATCCAGAATCTTCAACTCGATTGATCGCACTGGTTTTTTTTAGTCCCTGATCGCGATTGCCGGAATTTCGGTTTGCGTGTCCGCACCATAGCTGGCGGTATATCGCTCGGCAATGAGTTCGATGAGACTTGCGGCCAGCTTGACCTTGTCAGAGAGCGGGAATGACCTCTCCCCGTTCCTCCAGTAAACATCGACAGCGTTTTGGTCGCTGTCGAATCCGACGCCACGTCCAACCTGGTTGGCAATGATCATGTCGAGTTTCTTTTGCTCGAGTTTTTGCAGCGCGTGCTCGCGCAGCTTTTCCGTTTCCGCAGAAAAGCCCACGGTAAACAGCCTGCCAGGCAGGTCAGCGACCGACGCCAGGATGTCCGGGTTACGGACCAGGTCGATGTGCAGTTCGGCAGGCATCTTCTTGATCTTGTGTGTCTCAACTGTTGCCGCGCGGTAGTCCGATACCGCGGCTGCTCCGATGAAGATATCGACATCGGCGATGTGGCGGTGCACGGCTGCATGCATCTCCTCGGCAGACTCCGTGTGGATGCGCTCCACGCCGTCCGGTACCTGCAGGCTGACAGGCCCGCTCACCAGCAGAACTTTCGCGCCGGCATTTGCCGCGGCACTCGCCAGCGCGTAACCCATTTTCCCGGAGCTGCGATTACTGATGAATCGCACCGGGTCGATGGCCTCGAGCGTCGGTCCGGCCGTTACCATTACGGTTTTGCCGCGCATAGGGGCGTTTGTTGTCCCGGCAACGATGACCGGGCCAGCAACCATCCTGGCGATAGCATCTGGTTGCAGCATCCGCCCGGGTCCTGTTTCCCCGCAGGCCTGGTCGCCGACATCCGGTCCGAGTATGTGCATGCCTCGGGACTCGAGCACACGCCGATTGGCCTGAACGGCATCGTTGGCCCACATGACGTGGTTCATTGCCGGTGCGAGGCTGATTGGCGCTGTCGTGGCCAGACACAATGTACTAAGCAGATCCGGCGCAAACCCGCCCGCCAACCGCGCCATGAACTCTGCCGTAGCAGGCGCCACCAGGACGCGATCCGCCCAGCGGGCAAGCTCGATGTGGCCCATGGCCGCCTCAGCCTGACCGTCCCACAAATCGGTGCGTACCGGCCGCCCGGATACCGCCTGCAAAGCAGTTTCCGTGGTGAACTCGTGTGCCGCACGGGTCATCACGACCTGCACGATGGCACCCCGGTCGCGGAGTCTGCGGACCAGCTCCGGTGCCTTGTACGCGGCTATTCCACCGCTCACACCCAGTATGATTTTCGTGCCGGGCATCGATTTCGGTCCAAAGATCCTGATGCGACGAGCTTATCTGGTCGGACTGTCGGAATTCCAGCAATCAGTCCAAAACGCGCGGATTTGCCGCTTGCCGGTACCCGGCACGGGCGCGATTCTGTCGGCCTCAGAACAAACCGTGCCGGACAGGGACCGTCCATGCCGACCGCAAACCCCGAGAACGAAAATGCTCCGCGGCGCAAATTGCAAAAGGCCGGCGCTGCAGCGCTTTCGGAAACTGAACTGCTGGCCGTGCTTTTGCAGCGCGGCCGCGATGCCGGTCCTGCCTTGCACCTCTCGGACCGGCTGATCACCCGTTTCGGCGGGCTGCGACGCCTGTTGCACACGGAGCAACGCGACCTGACTGGCGAAGCAGGCCTCGGTAGTGTCCGGCTCTGCATACTCAAGGCCATACCGGAACTCGCAAGGCGCTATTACGAACAAACCCTGCCAGTTGGGCAAGCCATCCGGAGCCCGGCCGATACCGAAGCATTTCTGATGGCGAAGCTCCGGGACCTGCCACATGAGCTATTCTGCTGCCTTTACCTGGATAACCGGCATCGAGTCCTGGCGTTCGAGGAACTGTTCCGCGGCACGATCGACGGGACCAGCGTCTACCCCAGGGAAGTCGTCAAACAGGCACTGAAGGTCAACGCGGCGGCCGTAATCCTTGCCCACAACCATCCGTCGGGAATTGCGGAACCGAGCCAGGCGGACGAGCGCATCACCCGCCGCGTCAGGTCAGCGCTGGAACTCGTCGATATCCGGCTGCTGGACCACCTCGTGATAGGCGACGGTGCCTGCACATCCCTCGCGAGCCGTGGCCTGATATAGCCAGAACCTTGATTAGGCCCGGACGTGCTGGTATAAAGTCCAGCTCTTTGCCCGCCTTCGGCGGGCAACTTTATATAAAATCAGAGACTTATCTATCATGTCCAGAGTTTGTCAGGTTACAGGGAAGCGCCCGCAGAAGGGCAACAATGTTTCCCATGCCAACAACAAGACGCGTCGCCGCTTTCTGCCCAATTTGCAAAGCAAGCGCTTCTGGCTCGCAGCTGAAAAGCGTTTCGTGCGGTTGCGTGTATCCCACAAGGGCCTGCGTATCATCGACAAGCATGGGATCGAGAAAGTCCTTGCCGACCTGCGTGCGCAGGGTCAGCGCGTCTAGATTCTCCGGAGAACCCGACCATGCGTGACAAGATCAAACTCGTTTCCAGCGCCGGAACCGGCCACTACTACACAACGGCCAAGAACAAGCGGTTGCACCCCGACAAGATGGAAACCCGAAAGTACGATCCCGTGGCCAGAAAACACGTGATCTACAAGGAAGCCAAGATCAAATAGAAAAAACCGCCGAAAGGCGGTTTTTTTTATGACCGTGCTGCCTTGATGGACGGCTCTCGCATCTCGACCGTTTCGACCGTTTCGACCGTTTCGACCAGGCTGTAACCCCGCCGGCCCCTCGAGCGAGATCGGGTTTCCGAATGAGAGGGCCAGCCGGGCTACAGACTGTTCGCAAATTCAGCCTGTCGCCAGCTGATACGAGCGGAGACGTGCAGCGAAGTCCTGCAGAACCTTGATGCCACTGGCCTCGGCTTCGGCACACCATGACTTGAGTTGCGCGAGCAGCTTGTCGTTGCTGACGTTCGCCCCGCTCCACAACTCACGCAGCCGCTCACGAAATTCATGCACCGTTTGCAGCGTTGCATTGGTAGCGAGCACTTCACAAAGCCTGGCTTTTGCCTGGTCATCCAGCAGACGCGGCTGCCGGATCAGAAGAGTTCTGGCCTTGCGCAAGGCGTTGTTGCCGGCAGCAACAGCACGTTCCGTTCGAAAGACGGGGAGCGTTACGCGCTTCGTGTAATCCCGCAGCACGTGCATGCGATTGACAATGATGGCACGAAGATTGTCCAGGTCGACCTGCGGCATCGGTATCGCCTTCACAATGGGTCGCGGTGCGACCTTGCGCACCCTGGCCAGTCGGAACAACTGAAAAGTGCGGATATAAAGCCAGCCGATATCGAATTCCCAGTTGCGCACCGAGAACTTGGCCGAGGTCGGGAAGGCATGATGATTGTTATGCAGTTCCTCGCCACCGATAAGGATTGCCCACGGCAGAAGATTGCGCGACGCATCATCGCATTCGAAATTGCGATAACCGCTGTAATGTCCCAGGCCATTGATTACGCCGGCTGCGAACAGCGGCATGGATACCATCTGCACAGCGACGATGATGATTCCGGGTACACCGAACAACAACAGGTCTGCCACGACCATCAGTACGATTCCACCGTACTTGAATCGGAGATAGACGTTGCGCTCGATCCAGTCGTCCGGTGTGCCGCGGCCGAATTTTTCCAGCGTCTGCGGATTGTCTTTTTCGGCGCGATACAGTTCCGCGCCCTCGAAGAGCACCTTTCGAATGCCATAGATCTGCGGGCTGTGCGGGTCGTCCTTTGTCTCACAATAAGCGTGATGCTTGCGATGTACTGCAACCCATTCCCGGGTGAGCATTCCCGATGTCGCCCAGATCCAGAATCGGAAAAAATGCCGCAGCACGGGATGCAGGTCCAGCGCACGATGGGCCTGATCGCGGTGCAGGTAGAGGGTGACCGCCATCATCGTGACCTGCACCATGACAACGGTCACGAGGACGTATCCCCAGAAAGAGAGATTCAACAAGCCGTACAGGTATTCCATGAATGGTTTCCGGAAAGGAACGAACGTTGCCACCACTATAGCCAATGCGGATGGTGGCTCCAAGACGGGGATCACGAAATCGCTGTGACACGCGAAGGCCCGCCGGAGTTCAACCGCAGACCTGAATGAGGGCCGGAAGCGGCGCTCCTTGCAGCGACCGGATTGGCTGGCATAGTGTGCGATCCGTCCCAGTTCCGACAAAACATTGTCACAATCCAAGGTACCGAGCCACATGCCGGAGCTTCCCGAAGTCGAAACCAGCCGCCGCGGCATCGCCCCGTGGCTGGAGGGCCTGCGGGTTAAGGATGTCATCGTGCGCGAGCGACGATTGCGCTGGCCCGTGCCTGCGGAAGTCGATCGGCTGCTGCCCGGTCAGATCATTCACAGCATCCGGCGGCGAGCCAAGTATCTCTTGTTCGATACCGATGCCGGGTCATTTTTGCTGCATCTGGGCATGTCCGGCAGCGTGCGTATCATCGACCAGGGCGAACCCGCCGCAAAGCACGATCACGTCGACATCGTTGTCGAAAGCGGCAAAGCACTGCGCTTTCGTGATCCGCGCAGGTTTGGTTCGCTATTGTGGGCAAAAGATCCTTCCAGACATCCGCTGCTGGAGAATCTCGGACCCGAACCGCTTGCTGCGGACTTCGACGGCAACCATCTTTGGCACGCTGCACGCGGGCGCCGCATCCGCATCAAGCAGTTGATCATGAACGCATCGATAGTTGTCGGCGTTGGCAACATCTATGCGAGCGAGTCGCTGTTCCTGGCAGGCATCCACCCTGCACGCCGCGCCGATCGAATTGCGATGTCACGAATGCAATTGCTGGCTGGTTCCATAAAGTCCGTGCTGCAACTCGCCATCGAGGCAGGCGGGACTACTTTGCGGGATTTTTATGGTGGTGATGGCGAGCCCGGGTATTTCCAGCAACAGCTCGAGGTTTATGCACGGGACGGAGAACCGTGCCGGCGTTGCAAAAGGCCGATTGCTGCTGTGGTTCTGGGCCAGCGCTCGACGTTCTATTGCAAACGCTGCCAGAGGTGAAGCCCCTTACTTCTTCCTGAAACGTCCGGCTAACGCTTTTTTGACCTCGGGCGATACGAACTCGGTAACGTCACCGCCCATCGCGGCAATTTCGCGCACGAGGCTCGCTGATATGTACGTATACTTTTCGGTCGGCGTAAGAAACGCGGTTTCGACATCATCGGTCAAATGGCGATTCATGTTCGCCAGCTGAAACTCGTACTCGAAATCGGAGATTGCCCGCAGGCCGCGCACAATGACCTGCAGGTCATTCTTCCGCGCAAAGTCGACTGTCAAGCCCTCATAGCCGGTAACATCCACATTCCTGAATCCCTTCAATACTTTCCGTGCGAGCGCTACCCGCTCGTCGAGCGAAAACATGGGCACTTTGCTGGGATTGGAGGCAACAGCGACCACGATCCTGTCGAATATCCGGCTTGCGCGTCGGACCAGGTCCTCATGACCCAGCGTTATGGGATCGAAGGTTCCCGGATACATCGCTGAAACACTCATTGTTCGCCTCCCCCAGTCTATTGCGCACTGACAAGCGAGTACCGAACATTGCCCGCGGTTTTTTCGTGTATCGGCGTCCAGCCATCCGGCAATGCCACTGGCTCCGCGTCTCGATCCTGTTCGATATAGATTCTTGCTTTTCCGGCAAGACAGCCGCTCTCGTGCAGCAGTCTACACAATTCATCAACAGCTTTGTCCGCAAAAGGCGGATCGAGAAAGACGATATCAAACTGCGGCAGTCCGCTCCCCGCCAGGTACTGTCTGGCATCTGTCTGTACGAGCACGCCGCCGTTTGCGTCGAGCGATTGCATGCTGGCACGAAGGTTCTTGCAGGCTATTGACGACTGTTCGACAAACACGACCCGATGCGCGCCGCGTGACAACGCTTCCAATCCAAGGGCTCCGGTGCCGGCGAACAGGTCCAGGCAGCGCGAACCTTCGATTCCGGGTGCAAGCCAGTTGAAGAGCGTCTCGCGAATCCTTGCAGATGTAGGACGAAGTCCCGGTATATCCACGACCGACACGAGGCGGCTGCGCCATTTTCCCGCTACAATGCGCAACCGCCCTGGTTGTGACTTTTTGTGTGTGCGGCTTTGGCCACGCCGTCCAGCCATATTGTTCTTCCTGCCGGTCAGGCCTGAGAGTGCGATCGTCAGTTTAATTTAAGCCCGGGAACAAATGCTGTTTGGAAGGAAGAAACCTGAGAACTCTGCTGCCCCTGACGGCTTTGTCAAACGACTCCGTGCGCAACTGAACAGCGGCGACAGCTGGCTCAGCTATGACCTCGCGAATCTAGCCCCCGGCAGGAAGATCGATGCAGACGTACTCAATGAGCTGGAAGCGGACCTGGTAATGGCCGATGTCGGCATGGAAGCTGCCGAAGAAATTATCGAGTCGTTGCGAAAAAATCTTGCGCGAAAGGAGCTTAAGGACGCCAATGCGCTGCGCAGCGCACTGCGATGCAGCATCGAAGACATACTGCGGCCAGTGGAAAAGCCGCTGGTGATCGCACGGGAATCCCGACCCTTCGTTATTCTCATGGTCGGTGTCAATGGCGCCGGAAAGACAACGACAATCGGCAAGATTGCGCGCCGCATCAAGGACCAGGGTCTTACCGTGATGCTTGCCGCCGGCGACACTTTTCGTGCCGCGGCGATCGAACAGCTGCAGGTGTGGGGTGAGCGAAACGATGTGGAAGTCATTGCCCAGCAATCCGGTGCGGATCCGGCCGCTGTCATATTCGACGCGTATCAGGCGGCGCGTGCCCGCGGCATCGACGTGTTGCTTGCGGACACCGCCGGGCGGCTGCAGAGCCAGCAGGGGCTGATGGATGAACTCGCCAAGATCAAGCGAGTATTAAGCCGTCAGGATCCCGCGGCGCCGCAGGAGATCATGCTGGTGCTGGATGCGAGCCTTGGACAGAATGCTCTGCTTCAGGCCACGAAATTTCATGCGGCGCTCGGCGTGACCGGCATAACCGTGACCAAACTGGATGGCAGCGCCAAGGGTGGCATATTGCTGGCTATTGCAAAGAAACTGGCTATTCCGGTGCGCTACATTGGAATCGGCGAAAGTGCTGCGGACATGCAGGAGTTTCGGGCCAGCGAGTACTCGGACGCCTTGCTCGGTCCGTCGAACCAGGTCAATGCGTAACGATGATCAGAATCGAGGATATCACCAAGCGTTATCCGACCGGCCAGGCGGCACTGAAAAATCTCAGCCTGACGGTCGACAAGGGCGAAATGGTTTTTGTGACCGGCCACTCCGGCGCCGGCAAGAGCACATTGTTGCGCCTGATCGCACTCATCGAGCGGCCGACCAGCGGCCAGGTTATCGTCGACGGGCAGAATACCCGACGGGTTTCGAGACGCAGGATACCGGCGTACCGGCGCCAGATCGGCATGGTTTTTCAGGATCACCGGCTGCTTTATGACCGGCCGGTCTTTGATAATGTTGCGTTGCCGCTGATCATCGCGGGAGTGGCTCATCGCGAGGCATCGAGACGGGTTCGTGCTGCGCTCGACCAGGTCAGCCTGTTGCACAAGGAAAAGCAGCTGCCCGAAACATTGTCATCCGGTGAGCAGCAACGGGTCGGTATTGCGCGTGCAATCGTCAGCCGGCCGAAACTTCTGATCGCCGACGAACCGACAGGCAACCTCGACCCTGATCTGTCGCTGGAGGTCATGCGTATTTTTCGCCGTTTCAATGAAGTGGGCGTCACGCTCCTGATCGCGAGTCACGACATAGCACTGATCGACCAGTTGGGTTGCCGGCGGATTCCCCTGGTCGATGGCAGTCTGCAACCCGAAGAAGACGAGGACGTCGTCGCCGAATACCTGGAGCAACTCGAGTCCGAGCGCGCCCGGAGCGATTGGCCGTGAACCGTGCTGCAGATGCGTTAGCGCCAGCGCGACGGTCCGGCATACTGTCGACGTGGCTGGCGCTGCATCTTGGTACATCCGTAGCGGCACTCGGCAGGCTTGCAAAGCAGCCGTTTGCCAGCCTGATGACCATACTCGTCATTGCCGTGACTCTTGCACTGCCTGCGGCTCTTCACCTTGTGATCAAGAATGCCCAGGCAATAAGCGGACACTGGGCAAACGCTCTCGACTTCTCCGTGTATTTGAAAAAAGAGGTATCGGAGGAAGATGCGCGGCACCTTGCCTCGATCATCGACCAGCGTGCGGATGTCGATACGGTTATTTTCATTTCCGCAGACGAAGCCCTTTTGGAGTTTCGCGAACAATCCGGATTCGGCGCCGCACTTGATCAGTTGACGAGCAATCCGCTGCCACACACGCTTGTTGTTCGTCCCGGTGCGTCGAGTACGGATCAGTCGATGCTTTTGCTGAACGAAGAACTGGCCAACCTTCCCGAAACCGAGTTCGTGCAGGCCGACACGGATTGGGTGAGACGATTTCATGCCATCCTCGACATACTCGAACGGGCGACCGGTATCGGTGCAGCACTTCTTGGCGCAGCCATACTCGTCATCATCGGCAATACCATTCGCCTGGATATCCAGAACCGCCGCGAGGAGATCGAAGTCACCAAGCTGATCGGTGCCAGCAACGCGTTCGTCCGGCGACCTTTTCTCTACACCGGATTCTGGTACGGCCTGGGCGGTGGCCTGCTGGCGCTCGGGCTGGTGGCCTACGGACTTTATGCCCTGGATCAGCCGGTCGCGCGCCTGTCCGGCCTGTACAACAGTGCCTTTTCGGTGCTTGCGCTCGACCTGCGCGAGAGCCTGATGATCGTTGGCGCCGGCGTATTTCTCGGGCTGGCGGGGTCGTGGATTGCCGCCGCCCGGCACATGCGCCGGATCGAACCACGCTAGCCTACGGGACAGGGCGGTCGCACAATCCCGGCATTGCCCATCTGCAACAGGCCTAATGCATCTGTTTGTTTGTTATAGTAAAAAGGTGGGCTCCGTCCGGGAACCCGATGCCTCGATTAGCACTCCAAGGCGACGAGTGCTAAAATCGATAGCCGACAGGAGGTAGATGATTCGATGACCAATGCCGTTGTAATGAGTACGCACAGCCTGGCGCTGACCGGACCGGTCGGCAGCCTCGATGCCTATATTCAGGCAGTTGGCTCCATACCCGTTCTGACCAAGGAGCATGAGCAGCTGCTCGCCCGTCGATTTCGCGAGGGCGGCGACCTCGAAGCGGCCCGTGAACTGGTCCTGGCACATCTGCGCTTTGTCGTGCACATCGCCAAAGGCTACACCGGCTACGGCTTGCCGCTCGCCGATCTCATCCAGGAAGGCAACGTAGGCCTGATGAAAGCCGTGAAACGATTTGACCCGGAGTATGACGTCCGCCTGGTCTCGTTTGCCGTGCACTGGATCCGCGCCGAAATTCACGAATACGTACTGCGCAACTGGCGTATCGTCAAAGTCGCAACCACCAAAGCGCAGCGCAAACTGTTCTTCAATCTTCGCAAGGCCAAAAAGTCCTTGTCCTGGCTGACCCATGACGAGACACAGGCCGTTGCGGAAGATCTCGGCGTAACTCCGTCCGAAGTCACGGAAATGGAAAGTCGCCTCAGCGCCTATGATCCCGAGTTCGATCCCGCGCCGGACGCCGATGACGAACATGCCTTTACTCCGGCTGCCTACCTGCCGAGCCCGAATTCCGATCCCGCGATCATGCTGGAGAAATCGGACTGGCAGGACGATGCAACCGGTCGCATGGTCGAAGCCCTCGAAACACTGGACGGCAGAAGCCGGCACATTCTGCAAAGCCGCTGGCTGGACGAAAAGAAACCGACTCTGCACGAACTCGCAAACGAGTACGGGGTGTCGGCAGAACGCATAAGGCAGATCGAGGTCAACGCGATCCGCAAACTCAGGTCGGCAATGGAGGCCTGACGGCCTGCTGTTTTCCAGCTTGCGGTTGCAGACTCCGCTAGAGATAAGTCCGGCGGCGAAACTCTATGAATCCGCCATCTTCGACACCGAGCGGATCGCGATGGGTCCAGTGCACGAGGCCGCCCAGTTCGTTCCACTCGTACATGCCGCGAAAACGTATCCTGTCACCGACACCGAGCGGGATGCGTTCGGCCAGGTCGATGTTGTGCGCGATGAGCAAAGTCTGGCCATTGCGCGGATCCAGGACAAAACGCTGATGACGTGATCCGTCGTTGTCGTCCGGCACGAGACGGCGCACGATGCCGGACCCTTCGATCCACTTGCCGGAGTCACGCATTTCAAAGACTGGATTCAAACGACTGCCCGATTATTGTTATTTGGGGCTGCAAGGCAACGTTAACAAAAAAGATTGCAGCACGCCCGCACTGCCGACGATTGATTCGGGGATCATTGCTGGCGGATCTTGAGTACGAAAAAAAACGCGGCCGGAAGGCCGCGTTTTTTTAGCACACGCTCTGCGATCAGGCGGTCAACGGCACCATGGTGATCTCCACGCGCCGGTTGGCCTGTCGGCCGTCCGTCGTGCCATTATCTGCCACCGGTCGGGCCTCACCGCTGCCGACGGTAATCAGCCGCTGGCTCATGACGCCCTGAGACTGCAGGTACTGCGCGACCGAGCCGGCCCGTCGCTCCGACAGGCCCTGGTTGTAGGCATCGCTGCCGGTGCTGTCCGTATGTCCCGCAACTTCGACGACGGTCTTGTCGAACTCTTTCAGGACTTTCGACACAGACGTCAGCACGTCGAAAAACGCCGGGCTGAGATCGGAACTGTCGGTTGCGAATGTTACGTTGCCAGGCATGTTCAGCGTGATGTTGTCGCCGATCCGCGTAACGCTGACTCCCGTGCCCTGCAATTCGGCTCGCAACTTCGCTTCCTGCTTGTCCTGGTAGTTACCGACGGCAGCACCTGCCAGCGCACCGACACCGGCGCCGATCATCGCGTGCTGCCTGCGCTCGACCGCGTCATCGCCGGATATCAGGCCGACCACGGCACCGGCCGCTGCACCGATCAATGCCCCTTTCGTCGCATTACTGGTTTTCGATTCCTGCGTGTACGGGTCCAGCGTCTCGCACCCGACGAACGTAGCCGCTGCAACCATGATCAATACCGTGCAATTTCTGCTATTCATTTCATTTCCTCTTTCTGTGCCCAGCTGTCGCGCTGCGGAAGTGAATCCGGCCTCGAAAAGGAGGACTCTATTTCCAGCCGGCGCTCTGCAATTGGTGGATATTGTACGCGAACATTGGCTGAACACCGACTTAACCGCTGTCATGCCGCAGGAAGTTTCATTGTGACGTCGCAGAAATGAGACATTCCTCTCGTTTTCCTCGCACACGGCTGTAAAATGCGGGGCTACTCGAGTCGGGACAGCCCAATGGCCGATGCGGATCGCTGGCTTGGAGAGTACGGGGCACGGCAGGAGAACCTGCGTTACCCCCTCGTGCATCACCTGGCGCTGATTGCGTGTGTCTTTGGCCTGGTAGGGCTGCTCTGGTCCCTGCCGGTTCCGGAAGAGTTTCGCCGCATCTCGCCTTTGCTGAACTGGGGCACGACGTTTCTCATGGCGACGGTGGTTTACTACTTCGTCATTGCAACATCGCTAGCGATCGGCATGCTGCCGTTTGCCGTTGCACTTACAGCCTGCGCATGGTGGCTCGAGGCATCCGCACATCCTTTCGACCTGATTGCCGCCGGCGCCTTGCTCGCAGGTACCATCGGCCTGTTCTGGAGCCGCCATCCCCGGGGCGGAGGTATAGCACTTATGACCGATATTCAGCTCATGATGATCGGCCCGATCTGGCTGTTATCGCGTCTTTACCGACGGCTCGGCATCCCCTTTTGAACCTGTTCCGACGTGCCGATTCCGGTAGAATCGGCTCCCCGAAACCGCTGCCCGAACTTGAGGAGCCACTGTGGCCAGTACGACGCCCTTGAAAAAGGCTGCTTCAGGCAAGAAACAGCTCAACCCGCTGGATTTGTTCGATATTCGATCTGAACTCACGGAAGACGAACAGATGGTGCAGGACTCGGTCGCGCGATTTGTCGATGACAAGGTACTGCCGATCATCCGCGATGCGTTTGAAAAACACTATTTTCCGAAGCAACTCATACCGCAGGTCGCGGAACTCGGCCTGCTCGGAAGTTCCATCGACGGCTATGGTTGCGCCGGACTCAACAGTATCTGTTACGGCCTTATTTGCCAGGAGCTGGAACGCGGCGACAGCGGCCTGCGCAGTTTTGTTTCTGTGCAGAGCAGCCTCGTGATGTACCCAATCCACTCGTATGGCTCCGAGGAACAGAAAGAGCGGTGGCTGCCGACTATGGCCAGGGGCGAAGCGATCGGTTGCTTCGGCCTGACCGAGCCGCAGGGCGGATCCGATCCGGGAAACATGAAGACCCATGCGAAGAAAGACGGCAGCGACTGGATCCTGAACGGCTCCAAAATGTGGATTACGAACGGCACGATCGCCGATGCAGCCGTCGTGTGGGCGATGACCAAAGATGGCGTCCGCGGCTTCATCGTCGAGAAGGGCATGCCCGGTTTTGCCGCGCAGGAAATCGAGAACAAGTTTTCCTTGCGTGCCTCGGTGACGGCCGCATTGTTCTTCGACAACGTTCGTATCCCCGAGGCCAACGTTTTGCCGGGCGTCACCGGCCTGAAAGGTCCGTTGAGCTGTCTCACGCAGGCGCGATACGGCATAACCTGGGGCGTTATCGGCGCTGCCCAGGCGTGCCTGAACGAGGTCATCAATTACACGAAGGACCGGGTGCTGTTCGATCGGCCGTTAGCCAATAACCAGGCCATCCAGATTCGCCTTGCGGACATGGCACGTCGCATCACGACAGCACAACTCCTGTCATTGCAACTGGGTCGGCTTAAGGATCGCGGCAAACTGAATCCCACCCAGGTATCTCTCGCGAAGTGGAACAACTGCCGTGCTGCCATCGATATTGCGCGTGACGCCCGCGATATCCTCGGCGGCAGTGGAATCAGTGCGGAATACGTGCCGATCAGGCATATGCTGAATCTCGAAAGCGTCATCACTTACGAAGGAACGGAGACGGTGCACCAGCTGGTCGTCGGCAACGAGCTGACCGGCATCAACGCTTTCTGACCGGCGTGCGGCCGGGATACGTCCGCCGGGCCTCAATTCCTCTTACACTGTCTCCTGCGTAACCACGGGACCGCGGTGGCGGTCACACTGGGCCGGCACGACGCTGCGCGCCCAGACATAGGCAATCGCACCTGTCATGATGTTTGCAATCGCATACGCTGCAAAGATCCCCGCGACGCCATAGAACTGGTTCAGGAACAAGGCAACCGGAACGTAGATCACGCCCATGCGCCCGACACTTATAGCGACAGCCGGCATGGGCGAGCCGATGCCGTTGAACGATGCATTCATGACCATGACTACGCCATACGCACCATAGCTGATCGGCGCTATCCACAGAAACAGCTGAGCAACATCGGTAACGTTGCTGTTGTCAGAGAATAGTCCCGGCAGGAACCCGCTCATTGCCGCGAGCAATACGGCGATCAGCAGCCCCGATCCCAGGCAAAACTGCAGGCACAGTCGCAAAGCTTCGATGATCCGGTCCGCCCTGCCGGCAGACACGTTCTGCCCGACGAACGGCCCGATGATCGCGGACATCGCGTAGAACAGGACCAGCGTTAAGGATTCGATGCGGCTTGCCACGCCGAATCCTGCGACCGCCTCCGGGCCATATCCGGCCAGCATCGCCGTGATCACCGCCGTCGCTATCGGGATGATCGCATTGGTACCGGCCGCCGGCACGCCTACGTGCAGGATATCGATCCAGGACTTGCGCAGCTCACCCGGGTCCGGTTTGTTGAAGCTCAGCAAGTCCAGACGATAGCGCATGAAGTACAGGGTGCCGGCAAATATCGATGCACGCGCAAGCAGTGCCGCCATCGCCGCCCCGTTCAGTCCCATAGCCGGTATCGGCCCGATGCCGAAGATCAAAATCGGGTCGAGGATCATGTTCAGGACCGATGCGATCACCATCAGTCTGCTCGGCAAGCGCGTGTCGCCGGTTGCCCGCATGCTGCTCATGCCGACCATCCCGACCACGACAAAAGGTACACCGATGTAGAGGATCGTCATGTAACCGGCAATCAGCGGGATCATCTCTTCCGGCGCGCCGAGCAGGCGAAACAGCGGGCCGATGGTGAGGATGCCGCAAATGCACATCGCCCCGGTGACGAGGAACGACAGCAGCAGGCTGTCGGTTGCCAGGCGCCGTGCGCGTCGCTGATCGTGCTTGCCGATCGCTCGCGCTACCACGGACGATGTGCCGGCGCCCAGTCCGATCGCGACACTGGTAACGATCATCAGTATCGGAAAACCGAAACCCAGGGCCGCAAGCTCGTTGACACCGACTTGGCCGATGAACCACGCGTCCACGAATCCCTGCAACATCATCATGAAGATGCCGTAGCTCACGGGTACGGTCATGTCGACCAGATGTCGGCCTACTGACCCCTGGGTCAGCCGGGCTTGCGATTGTTCCATGATGTGTCCGGGAAGCTGATCGGCGCGCTCGCGCCAGAACGAACGCGAACGAGCCTGTGCACTATGACGTACCGCAGGCCACGGTGCAAATCCGTCGCCGGTTCTTTTCCGGCATTGCGTTATCATTCCGGTCGGTCATCACACCGGCGGAATCAATGAAGCAAAGATCGAACAGGAACACCGGGATCCGGCACGCTTCCCGCGCGAGGAGGTCCTGATGCCCTGGCAGAAACTTGGCAGCCGAACGGTCTTCGAGAATCCGTGGATTACCGTTACCGAGGATCATGTTATCAATCCCGGTGGCGGGAAAAACCAGTACGGTGTCGTGCACTTCAAGAACATCGCTGTGGCAATCGTGCCGCTGGACGACGAAGGCAACACCTGGCTTGTCGGCCAGGATCGTTACACGCTGCATCAGTACTCGTGGGAAATTCCCATGGGTGGCGCACCGCGCCATGAGCTGCCGCTGGATGCAGCCAAACGCGAACTGAAGGAAGAAACCGGGCTGACGGCATCCGGCTGGACCGAACTCATGCGACTGCACATCAGCAACTCGATCACCGATGAACAGGGCATCGTGTTCGTAGCCACGAACCTTCAGGAAGGCGAGTCGGAATTTGACGAAACCGAGGACATCGAAATTCGCAAAATGCCGCTGGCCGACGCTTTGGCGATGATTTTCCGCGGTGAGATCACTGACGCCTTGACTGTCGCAGGTTTGCTGCGGCTCGCCGTCGAGCTCAAAGTGCAGAAAGCGGACTGAGCAAAGGCATTCAGTCGCCAACGACCACTCGCAGTCCGCCGCCCTCGACGAAGAATATAGAGTCTTACGTCGCTAATAGATCATTTCGGCGGTCACGACGTAACGCATAGGGCCACCCGTTCTTGCCGTATTGAACGGATAACAGGTAATCAGGCTCAGCAAGGGCTGATCGGTATCGAGAACGATACTGCTGCGCCGCGAATCGACAACGTCCACGTCGCTGATTCGATACAAATGTCGGCGGCCATCGGGCATCTCGAAGAGCAGCGATTCACCGACCTTGAGGAGTTGCAGAAAACTGAAGTGCGTGTCGCGGTGACCGGCAATGACACTGTTACCCTGTTCACCGGGCAACACGCTGGCACTTAAGTGACCCGGCCCGAATGCGAGGGTGCGCCCGGATTCTCCGGCGAGCACGATCAGCTCGATATCGCCGCTTTTCGCCGACAACTTCGCCACGGGCCAGGTATCGGCCCAGGGCCACGGTCGAGCCTGCGTGTCTCCGTCGCCGGCGCGGTGCCAGGCCTGTTGCATCAGTTCCTGCGCAACCCAGGCTTTCGCCGGAATGTAAGCGCCATGGCCGAGCTGCCAGAATCCGAGACCGAGCAGGCAGGACACGACTGTCGTCTCCGGCCAGTGCTTACGAATGAACTTGACAAACACGTCGTTTTCTCTGGACCCAGACGATAAAGAGGGCGGCCAGAAGGCATGCGGTACCGGTCATGCGCCGGAGCTCCGCTGCTGTTGCCGTCGCCGGAAAGCCGAAGATCACGTTCTGACTTTGGCCGTAAGGCAGAAGGTTCGGCACCAGCTCGCTGTTCAGTCCTGCACCTTTTGGACGTACAGGCGTCCTGTCGATGGCAACGAGACTCGTGAATTTGCTGACCAGGTGATGTTCTATCGCCGTGTCGGTGACCGCCTGGCGGGTTTCCGCCGGATCTGCGCCCCGCAGTTCGCGATCCAGCAGATCCTCGATCCGCGATCGCGCCCACAGCGCAGCGACGCCCGCGCTGCCGGCAACTGAATGTTCTTCGGTCGCATCGATATCGATGTCGCTGCTCCAGCTTCCCGAGACCGAGTTGCCCGTGACCGTCACCTGGCTCCCCGTGCGCGGTTCACCGCTGAATCGCGCCCTGACGACTATCGGTTCGCCCGCATAGAGGTCAGCAACCGTTGCCGGATACGCGTCAACCGTTACGCCGTCCGGCCACTGGATTGCGATATCCGTCAGCCTCGGGTTTTCCAGTTTGCGAAACAACTGCCCCATCTTCTCGTCGATTTCATGCAAAGAGCTGACAAAGGTGTGGCTGCCGTGGCCCGCTTCCGCCGCTTTGCGCATGAACCAGCCGTTTGGCGCCGATCCGATTCCGACGGTGAACAGGCGTGCACTGCCGAGGTCTGTCTCGATCAATGTGAAAAGCTCCAGTTCGTTGCCGACACTTCCGTCGGTAATGAAGATGATCTGCTTCAGATGGTTTTCCGCAGCCGGTGCGCGCAGTGCGAGTTCGAGGGCAGGCCGCATTTCGGTGCCACTGTTCGCACTCAGGGCCTGCACGTAGTTCCGCGCACGATCGATATTCTCCGAAGTCGCGGGAACACTCACCCGATATAGTGCGTGAGTGACCGAGTTGAACTGGATCACGTTGAAGCGGTCCTCGGGCCGTAATCCGTCCAGTGCCAGCTCGAGTGCTTTTCGCGCCTGCTCGATCGACAGGCCGTGCATCGATCCGGAAGTGTCGATGACAAATATCGTTTCACGGGCCATTCTCGGCAAAGCAACCGATGCATCGTCCGGCGGAATCATCATCAGGAGAAAGTGCGGCTTTCCGGCAAGGGTTTCTGTAAACATCGTTGCACGAGCCACGTTATCCGGCACCGGACGCCAGATCAGTTCGAAGTCGTGGTCCATGGGAGTATTCGGGTCGGCGAGCGTCACTCGGTATCGGCCGGACGTGTCCTTGTCAGCGACCGGAACGACGTTGACCGGGTGGTAACGGCTGGCGACGATCTCGAGCGGCATCCCGCCATCCAGGTCCACGGTCACGGTCAGCCGATGCGCTTCCGATTGCGTCACCACCGGCGGTGTTACGCGCGATGCATCGTCCGCCTGCGTCGTGTCGGGTGACCAGCCGGAACCTTTTCGTTCCTTCAGCGGGGCACCGGGAATGTATCGCGGCGTCATGGTGACCGGAAAACGCATGCTGAACGTGCCGTCCTCATAACGCAGGTTCTCGAGATACTCGATTTCCACGGTCACCGTTTCGCCGGGACCGATATTGGCGACCGACGCCGTGAACAGGTTCGGTCGTTCCTGCTCGACGAGGCTCGCTTTCTTTCCTGCCTGCTTTGCCTGGTCGTATTCTTTCTTTGCCTGCACTTTCTCCCTGATCTCACCTTCGACAACTCGTTCGCCGATGTGCATGCGCAGGCGGTCGACGGCCGCCGTGTCGGACAACGGAAATACGTAAACACCCTCGACCCACTCGCTTCCGGAGTTCCGGAACGACTGCCTGACCGACACTCGGCCGACGAGACCGCTGATCTTCATCGACGCATCGGTATTCATCCGTGTCGCAACCCGGTATCCGCTCTGCATTTTGAGCAGCAGGCTGCCACTTTGCATTTGTGACGGCGTTACCTCGGCCGCAGTCTCTTCCTGTGCCGGCAACGGCCGGCAGAAGATCAGCAACAATGCAATGCCGGCCCACTGCCAGCGTTGCCTGCGCTGGAAATGCCGGGCTACTGCCTGTTCATCGATTTTCGGCGGCGCAGGATGCCAGCGCCCCGGTACTGGATACTGCGCCCTCTTTTCTTTCGACTCTCGATTGCTCCCGGCACATCGGCCGATACCGTTCGACATGAGACCCTTCCTTTGCTGATGGCCTCATTCAAGCAATGCATACAGCCGGCGCCGGGGCCGGTCCGTGGCAATGCAGCGGCATATTGTGGCAAATTGTGATTCTCACCCGGCAGCTCCGGAGCAGACCTTGGGCAAGCGCATCGCAATCGTCGAGGACGAGGCCGCCATTCGCGAGAACTATGCGGCAGCGTTTCGCCGAGAGGGCTATTCCGTCGATGTTTTCGATGCGCGGAAGCCCGCGCTGGATGCTTTTTCTGCGCGTTTGCCGGACCTCGTCGTCATCGATATCAATCTCAGGGACGATGTCGAAGGCGGTTTCGAGCTATGTCGTGAACTGCGCGGGCGCTCCACGGACCTGCCGATCATCTTTCTCACGGCGCGCGACAGCGAATTCGATGCCGTGTCCGGCCTGAGGCTCGGTGCCGATGATTACCTCACCAAAGACATCAGCCTGCCGCACCTCATGGCGCGAGTCGCGGCATTGTTCCGGCGTATCGAGGCACTAAAGAGACCACAGGCCGAGGGCAAGCTGGTCAATCGCGGCGAGCTCGAGGTCGATACCGACAGGATGACGGTGCGCTGGAAGAACCAGCCTGTCGGGCTCACGCTGACCGAATTCTGGATGGTGCACGCACTCGCACGCTACCCCGGGCACGTCAAGAATCGCCAGCAACTGATGGATGCCGCACAAGCGGTACTCGACGACAACACGATCACTTCGCATGTCAAACGGATTCGCCGCAAGTTCATTGCACTCGATGCAGATTTCGATGCCATCGAAACCGTGTACGGCATGGGCTATCGCTGGCTTGTCGACTGAACGGAAGGCATTGCAGTGACCCTGCGCAGGCAGTTGTTGCTCGTCAGTCTGCTGACACTGATCCTGCCGTGGGCCGGGTGCCAGTTCATACGCGAAACCGAGTCCGCGTTGCGCGAAGGGCAGCAGAATATGCTTGCCGGCACCGCTCAGGCGATCGCCGATTCGCTGTCACAGTTTCCGGATGAATTCCTCCGCGCCGAAGCAGACGCGCTTTACGGCGAGAACCAGATCTACGGTCATCCGCTGGCGACCGAACCGCTGATCGATGGCTACCCCGATGACTGGTCACTGTCACCGGATTCCTTCCGCAAACTACGCGGCGCCGACGGGGCCATCGCCTACGCGGTCGGCATTCGCCAGCAGAACCTGTTTCTGTACGTTGACGCTCGCGATGCGCATGTCGTCTACGACCGGCCAGGGGCCGTTGCGCCGTCCTCCTCCGACCAGATCATTCTGCTGAGTTACGATTCAGGCGCGGGGCTCGTGGAGTACCTTTTTCGCACGGAAGCGCCCGGCTTGCTGACCGCGGCGCGACGGAGCAATGGCCGGATCACGGAGGAAACACGCATCGTTGCGCATTGGCAGGACACGGCGAGCGGCTATCAGCTGGAAGCGCGTGTTCCACGCGGCCTGCTCGGCGAACGTCTCGGTGTCGTTGTCATCAATACAGCCGAGCCGACTTATGCCGGAATTCGAAGTTCCAGTTTTTCGACCCAGATTCCGGGCAGGTTCGTCACGCCCTCGCCGGTGCTGTCGAGTTACATCGATGCCTATGTGCAGCCGGGATTGCGACTCATCGTCACCGACCCCACGGGGTGGCGCCTGGCACAGGCCGGCACGACAACGAGGCGACGCGATGCCGGGACGGCAAATGCCGACACCCCGCGCCTGCTTCGATTTGCATACAACTTCATACTCGAGCCCGGCGATGCGGCGGCGCTCGCAGAGCCCGATCCTTCCGGCCGCGAGCAGCAGATCTATATAAACGATGCCCTCAATGGCCGCGCGTCAAGCAGCTGGTTCCGTTCACCGGATACCGGACGCGGCGTGGTGGCGGTCGCACAGCCCGTCTGGTCCGGCACGGTACAAACCGGAGCTGTCGTGCTGCAGCAGGGCACGGATGCGATCCTCAGCCTGACCAATCGTGCGCTGACACGCCTGATGAACTTCACATTGATCGCGACGCTCGTAGTTGGCGCCGCAATGCTCGGGTATTCGAGCTGGCTGTCTGGCCGAATTCGCAGCCTGAGCAATGCCACGGAAAAAGCGCTAGACGGCGATCGCGTGCAAACCCGTCTTCCGAGTCTCAAAGCCAGTGACGAGATCGGTGATCTGTCGCGTAGTTTTTCCAGCGTGTTGCAGCAACTCGGCGAATACAACGAGTATCTGCGAACACTGGCTTCCAGACTGTCGCACGAGCTGCGCACGCCCCTGACGATCGTCACCTCGTCGCTGGAGAACCTGGAGCATGAGGACCTGAGCGCCGAGTCGCTCAAATACACCGCGCGCGCCAAGGACGGCGCACTTCGGCTGAAGAAAATCCTGAACGCAATGAGTGAAGCGAACAGGGTCGAGGAACTGATGCAGAGTGCGGAGCCCGTGACCTTCGACCTGGAGGACGTCGTCAAAGCTACAGTTGCCGCTTACAACGATGCGTGGCTGGACAGGCGGTTCCTGTTGCAGTCGGAGACTGGTCGAATCGAGTTCCACGGCTCGCCCGAGCTGATCGTACAGATGCTGGACAAGCTGGCCGACAATGCAGTCGATTTCAGTCGCAGCGGCAATTCGATTACCATTCGACTGGATAAAGTCGAGAACCGTATCCGACTTTCGGTAAGCAACCCGGGGCCGCCTTTGCCCGAGACCATGCGATCGCAACTTTTCGATTCCATGATCTCGGTGCGCGGACGCGGCAACAACGAACACCTGGGCCTTGGACTTTACATTGCCAGATTGATCGCCGAAGGGCACGGCGGCTCGATCAGTGCGGACAATACCGCGGACGGCGCAATTTTTGTCGTGGAACTTCCCGCGTGATGGCGTGCACAATGACAGATTCCGGAACAAGCCGGTGATGGAAGGAGAAAGGCATGGCGAATGAGGGCTATCACGAACCAATTAACGAAATCACAGATGCAACGCGGGACATGCACCGCGCCATCATCTCGCTGATGGAAGAGCTGGAAGCCATCGACTGGTACAACCAGCGCGTCGATGCCTGCAAGGACCGCGAGCTCGCCGGCATCCTCGCGCACAACCGCGACGAGGAAAAAGAACATGCTGCCATGGTGCTGGAGTGGATACGGCGCAAGGATCCGGCCTTCGACAAGGAACTGAAGGATTACCTTTTCACGACCAAATCACTCAGCCACGATTAAAGATTGTTGCCTTCGTCGAGAGCGCGTCGCCTGCGGTGCAGGCTCCTACAGGTTCTTTTCGCGATGTCGGAGAAGCAAGCTGTAGGAGCCTGCACCGCAGGCGACTCGATTTCGAGGCAAGCACACATTACACGCCGAGGTAGGACGCAATTCCCTTCGCCGCTTCGCGGCCTTCGAAGACGGCGGTGACGACGAGATCGGCGCCGCGCACCATGTCGCCGCCGGCAAAAATTTTCGGGTTGGTGGTCTGGAACGCATGGCTGCCGTTTCGACTTACGC
>CAYXKM010000055.1:0-24162 GCA_964465665.1 uncultured Woeseiaceae bacterium | reverse complement strand
AAGGCTCTGGAAAGCGGAAAACAGAGTATTGACTTTGACGGGCGCGATGCGATGGGACATTGGTCGCTCGGGCGGGCACTGTTCCTTTCCCGTCAGCACGATGACGCTTTACTTGCAATCGACCAGGCGCTGGCGGTCAATCCGAACTACGCTCAAGGTTTCTATGCGAAGGGGTTCATCGGCATTCATGCCAATGCGGATGAGGCTTCGTTGCCGTCGCTCGACAAAGCGCAACGCCTCAGTCCGTTTGACCCGCTTTTGTTTGCAATGAAGTCCAGCCGTGCCATCTCGCTCGCCAACCAGGGCAGGTACGACGAGGCTGCATCGTGGGCTATTCGCGGCACCCAGGAACCGAACGCGCATTTTCACATATATGCCGTCGCGGCAGCCTGTCTCGAACTGGCAGGCCGTTCAGCCGATGCGAGAAACAACGCCGGCTGGGTTCTCGAGCGGCGGCCGGACTACACGGTAGGAATTTTCCAGCGCAGTTTTCCGCACAAGGAAGAGGCAAGCAGGGAACGCATGTTGGCGGCGCTAGCACGGACGGGTATCAAGCGACAGTCATAGAGTACTCGGTGGCTCATCCGCTACGCGCTCCTGCCACCACCTTTGATCATTCCGGCAGGTCGTCTTCGAACGAATGCGCTTGTCCGCTTCTGCCTGACGAATCACCCCGACTTCACCACCAATACCAGTACAGCCCCGTCAGGACGGCAGCAATTGTTGCCGCCGCAATATTGAATTCGGCCGTCGTCGTGAAATCGATTTTTCTCTCCCCGGCGACCTTGCTCACACCTGGGCTTCTCCAGATCAGTGATACGGAGACCGCAATCAGAACACAAAGCAGAAATACACAGGCGACGCGGTCCATGAATGGAATGTCCGGCATATACACCTTGAAAAGCACGGAAAGGACCGCCGATCCAATTGCGGCGGCAAACGCACCGGCTGCTGTCGCACCTTTCCAGAACATCCCAAGTACGAATAACGTGACAACGCCCGGCGTGAAAAAGCCGGTGAATTCCTGCAACCATTGAAACGCCTGTTCGGCGTCACCGAGCAGCGGTTGTGCGGCTACGACGGCGATACTCAACGCGGAGAACGCGACAATGCGCCCGATATTCACCAAACGACTCTCGGATGTAGCCGGCCGCGCGGGCTTGTAAAGATCCATTGTGAAAATTGTTGCGATCGAATTCATCATGGAACCGAGAGATGAAACGATCGCTGCAATCAGCGCTGCAAAAATGAGGCCGCGGACGCCGGGCGGCGTCAGTGCCATCATTGCCGGATAGGCCTGGTCAGCCCGATCAAGCTTGGGGGCCAACACGAACGCCGCCATGCCCGGGAATACCACCAATACCGGAACCAACAGCTTCAGAAATGCGGCAAAGACAATTCCTTTCTGCGCTTCCCTTACGCTCTTGGCAGCAAGAGCCCGCTGAATGATGTACTGATTGAAGCCCCAATAGCTGAGATTCATGATCCACATGCCGCCAACGAGTACAGACAGGCCGGGCAGATATTGGTAATTCGGATTATCGGCATCCAGGATCATGGAGAACTTTTCCGGTGCGATTCGCATCAGTTCTCCGAAACCCGCTATCGCACCCTTTCCCTGTCCGACCGCATCCAGCGACAAATAGGAAATAAGCAGCCCGCCCGCAATCAGCATGGCAACCTGGATAATGTCAGTGAGGGCTACTGCTTTCAGGCCTCCATAAATGGAATAAACCGCAGCGAACGCCGCCAGGGCGATCAGCGCATGAGTCAGTTCGAAGCCGGTTAAGGTATTAACGGTCAATGCACCGAGCCACAGAATCGAGGTCAGGTTGACCAGCGTGTAGACACCGAGCCAGAACACGGCCATTACAGCGCGCACGGACCCGTTATAGCGCTGGGCAAGGTATTGCGGCATCGTGTAAATTCTGTGCTCGAGGAAGATCGGCAGAAAATACTTTCCGACGATCACGAGTGTGATTGCCGCCATCCATTCGTACGACGCGATAGCCAAGCCGATGGCGTAACCGGAACCGGACATTCCGATAACCTGCTCGGCAGAGATATTTGCCGCAATCAGCGACGCACCTATCGCCCACCAGGGCAACGCTTTGCCTGCGAGAAAGTAGTCCTCCGTGTCTCGCTTGTCGCCTGACTTTTGCACGGAAACCAAAGTTGCGATGGTAACCAGCACGACCGCGTAAGCCGCCACTATCAGGTAGTCGATTCCAGCCAGACCCAATGCTCGCCCCCCCGATGTGCTCTATCGATACGGCGCCGACAACTGATGCTGCTTTTCCTGGCAGCGTTGACCGCTACATTCCGGTCGAAATTCGGCCGGATGAGCGTGCTTCACCGAATGGAATTAATGCGCCGATCCTGCCTTTACCCTTTCATACTATAATACGACAGTCCATTTGGAGCCTTGATTCAGCGTATTTTCACAGACCGAAGGCAGGCATCGGAAATGCCCAACCGGGCGATACATATGGTCGATAGTCGGAAAATAAGAGCTGCGGCGCTGACACTGAGTTGTTCGCTTGCGGCAGCTTTCGGCGTGGCCGATGCAACGGATGACACGACGTCCGAGTCGCTCCGCTTCTCTGTTTCCGAAGGACGGGTGCAGAACGAATTCTTCCGGCAGGGGCCGGTGGCCGCTCACCTGGTACTGACGTCGGGATCGTCCCCGCGGCTGGTCGTTGCGTTTCCGGCTGGGAACAGCGGCACGGCGCTGTGGTTCGATGGCGCCTCGAATGGGGTCACATGGCACCCGGACGTGACGATATCCTCGACCCATCGCGATCTTCCCGACGGCGCGCTGCATGGCATCAGGGCAATAGTAAAGGTTGCGGGCGCGCCGCTGACTGTCAGGCACGCAATCCTGAGCAACGTGCGCGTGATCCGGGACTACGGGTACACCGGTGAGACGCCGCCAGAGGTGCTGGTCACCCCTGAATTTTCGGGGCGTAACGTCGTCTGGGAACGGCGTCGCCTCGATGGCGCGCCGGGCTACCATCTGTCGATTGAAGTACTAGACGGCATGATCTCGGGTGGAGGTACGGCGCCGGTGGAACTCCTGCCGGACCGAAACGGACAGTTACAACTGGCCATCACTGCGCTCAGCGGTGACTCACCGCTGCAACCCTTGAACGAGGACAGTTTACTGACCGACGGAGCGAACCGGGATGTCCAGTTGCGTCGCACACTGGCGTTCCTCAGTTACGAAGAAAAGCTGCTCGCCGGGTCCTGGCGCTTCAATACTTATTTCGGTCGTGACACCCTGATGTCGTTGCAGTTGCTGATGCCAGTCCTGCAACCACAACTTGTGCAAGCCGGTCTGGGCGCAGTACTTGACCGGCTTAATACCGCGGGAGAAGTGGCGCACGAGGAAGACATCGGCGAGTACGCGGTGTTGCGACGAATCCGAAATGGCGAGGCGGCAAGTGATACGCCGATACTCGATTACAAGATGATCGATGACGATTTCCTGTTGCCGGTCGTCGCCGCACGCTATTTGCTGGAAGCGCCTGAAGGGCGGGCACGTGCTGCGGAATTCCTGTCGCGCCGGTCAAACTCTGGCGAGACTTACGGTGCCGCATTGCTGCGGAATTTTCGATTTATCCTGTCGATCTCGCGCGCGTTCACAGAGAGTACTGACTGGAGGAATCTCATCTCCTTGAAAGCTGGCGAGAGCGTCGGCAACTGGCGGGACAGCGATGACGGGCTCGGCGGTGGCCGCATCCCTTATGATGTGAACGGCGTATTCGTGCCGGCGGCGCTGACAGCCATCGCTCGATTTCACGACAGCGGTCTACTCGACAGCTACGTCGATGCAGAAACCAGGTCGGCTATCGCAAGAGCCGGCGAGATGGCGGGCGTGTGGTCCCGCGAAGCGCCCTTGCTGTTCGAAGTTTCGATGACGGCACCGGTGGCACGCGCCGAAATAGAAAAGTACGCGCTAAGTATTGGTGTACAACCGGCGGCTGCGCTGGCGGCTATTTCAGAAGATCCTGTAATGTTTCGTGCGATCGCGCTTGATGATCAGGGCAAGCCAGTGCCGGTACTCAGCACGGACGAAGCGTTCGCACTTTTGTTTCTCGATGTGCCTCCCGCGGAAGTCGAACGCATCGTAGCCGCGCTCATGCGACCGTTTCCCGCCGGACTCATGACGGATGTCGGGCCGGTTGTTGCAAACCCGGCTTACGCAGATGACAAACTGGAGCCTTCATTCGGGCGTGCCCGATACCACGGGACGGTGATCTGGTCCTGGCAGCAAGCGATGGTTTCCGCCGGCATCGCCCGCCAGCTCGAGCGCAGCGATCTGAAGCCTGCAACACGCGAAGTGCTTGCGCGCGCTGCGTCGGGACTTACGTCAGCGCTGTCTGCAGCACATGATGTGCGGGGTTCCGAACTCTGGTCATGGTCAGAGGCCAATGGTCGTTATCGAGTCGAACCTTTTGGTCAGCGGCAAGAAGACGAAACGGAATCAAACGCCGCGCAGCTATGGAGTACGGTGCATCTGGCGGCGCCCGAGTAATGCGGGAAGCGCATGATCCGGCTTTAAATTTCAATACGATGGACGATCGATGACCGAGGAATCAGCGGCCACTGAGCAGCGCGCGAGTATAGATCGGGCGATGCAGGCCATACGCAACAACCGGCCCTTGCGAGCTGAGGAAGTTTGCCGCGACTACCTGTTGATGAACCCTGGAAGCACCGAGCATCTGCGCTTGCTCGGTCTCGCACTCATGAAGCAAAGCCGATTCGGCGAAGCGGAAGATCAATTGCGTCTGGCCGTATCGCTGAATCCCGATTTTCCGCAACTCTACGAGGACCTGGGCAGCGTCTTCGCACTGCAAAAGCGCTTCGATGACGCTATCCCGTATTTCGAGAAGGCGATCATGCTGGAGCCCGGCCTGCCACTGGCTCACAAGAAACTCGGGCAGGCGCTCGCAGCGGTCGGTCGCGGTCGCGACGCGGACGAGCACTTCGAGGAGTACTTCGGCCAGGACCCCGAAGCAGGGGCTGTTGCAGCGGGCGCCGAGCACTTGCGCGCAGGGCGCAAGAACGAGGCAATGGCGGCATTCAGGGACGTGCTGCGCAAAAACCCGGACAACGTCAACGCCATGCGCTTTCTGGCGACTGCCCTTTGGCGCAATGACGGCAACCTCGGCGAAGCCGAAGCTTGGTTGAGACGGGCGACAGCGGTAGCGCCGGATTTCACCGCCGCGTGGCTGACCCTGGGTTTGGTTCTGCTGGAAGCGAACAAGCACATGGAGGCCATTGATTGCTACAAGGCTGCTTTGAAATCGGCACCGGACAATGGAGTGGTCTGGGCGGGACTTGGCAGTGCTTACGCGCAAGCCAGCTACCCGGAGAAGAGCATCGATGCGTTCGAAAAAGCAATTGAACTGAAGCAGGACTCGCCCAATGTCTACATGGCCTACGCGCACGTTCTGAAGACCGTCGGCAACCAGCCGGCTGCGCTAAATGCCTACCGTGCGGCCATCAGGGGCAAACCTGACTTCGGTGAAGTCTATTGGAGCATGGCCAATCTCAAGGTATTCCGCTTCGAAGAGTCGGAGATCGGTGCCATGGAAGCGCAGCTGGCGACAGGCCGGCTATCCGACAGTTCGGAGATTCATTTCCGGTTCGCGCTAGGCAAGGCGTACGAAGACAGGAAGGATTACGACAAGGCCTGGCACTACTACGACACTGGCAATCGCAAGCAGCGACCTTTGGTTTCACATGATCCGCTTGAGATGGAACAACGGCACTTGAAAATCATGGAGACTTTCAGTCGCGAGTTCCTGGCCGAGCGCGCCGGTCATGGATTCGACGCACCGGATGCCATCCTGATCGTCGGCTTGCCACGTTCGGGATCAACACTGGTCGAACAGATACTCGCAAGCCACAGTCAGGTCGAGGGAACCTCGGAGCTGCCGACATTGAGCAAACTGGCGGCATCCATCGGTCGCTACCGTGCTGACGGGCTGCAGTTTCCTGCTAGCGCCGGCGACCTTCGCAAGCGCGACTGGCGCGCCTATGGTCAGCAGTACATGGAGGGTGCAAGCCGCCATCGTCTCACCGGAAAACCGTTTTTCACTGACAAGCTGCCCAACAATTTTCCGCTGATCGGACTGCTGCACCTCATCCTGCCCAACGCCAGGGTTATCAACGCGCGACGCCATCCGCTGGACAGTTGTCTCGGCTGTTACAAGCAGTTATTCGCCAAGGGTCAGAATTTCACCTACGACATGGAAGATCTGGCGCATTACTACCGGAACTACGACACCATTATCCGGCACTGGCACCAGGTGCTCCCCGGCGCAGTCCTTGACGTGCATTACGAGGACACGGTTACAGACCTGGAAAAACAGGTCCGGCGCATCCTCGAGCATTGCGGTCTGCCGTTCGAGGACGCTTGTGTGCATTTTCATGAGACCGAGCGCGCGGTCAAGACCGCGAGCTCGGAGCAAGTCCGCCAACCGATCTATACCGGCTCGCTCGGGATGTGGCGCAACTACCAGCGGCATCTGGGCCTTTGGATCGACGACCTCGGAGACATCGTCGAGGCATTGCCAGGCAGTGTACGGAGGGCGGCAGGCTAGCACAGGAAAATTCAAGTTCGTGATTGCAGTCAGCTGCCAGTCGATGTTGACAGGCTCTCAGTCGAGCATCATTGGACTACTGGCAGAACGATGTATGAGGGACGCTCCGCCGAATGATGAACCGTGTTTCTCGCAACGACGAATTCCGTCTCGTCATAGTTGTTGCCGCCAGTATTCATATTGCGATCCCAGCGCGGAAAATTCGAACTGGTGACCTCCAGGCGGATACGGTGGCCAGGTCCAAAGTAATTGCTCGTGACGTGGAGATCCAGACGCGCCTCATAAACCTCACCAGGGGCCATCCGCAGATTCTTGTCGAATCCCTCGCGGTAGCGCATGCGTAGCGCGGCTTCCTGAACGTTGAACGCGCGACCGTCCGGATAGACGTCGACAAGTTTGGCGGTGAAGTCTGTATCCACTGCGGTCGATGATACCTGCAGCATCAATTCAAGCGGTCCTGTAACTTCGAGGCCGGCCGTCAGTGATTCGCTCGTGTAAACGAGGACATCGTCGCGCATTTCGATATGTGTTTGATCGTACGATCCTGCTTCCTTATCCCCTCCGGTGCAACAGGCGTGTCCGCCCAGCGAGGGTACCGGCTTTGCCGGGTCATAAACGAAAGTATCTGCATGAGCGACCGATGGTGACTCGAAAGACAGAATGCCATCTCCCTTCAGGCTGTTCGCGCGGCCGCCACTGGTCAGATAGAGTTTTGTGAAACGTGTTCCGGGTACTGGCCAGGCATCGGCGCTGCGCCAACGGTTCTGACCCATCAGGTAGTACTGAACCTTCGGCATATCGGTGATGCCATTGTCAATGCCTTTCAGCCAGTAGTCGTACCAGCGCAGTTTCAAGCCCATCACATCGAATCGCGCATCACCCAGATCGCGCTCACCGACGATCGTTCGCTCCGAGGCATTGGAATATCCACAGTGTGTGCCCGGCGCGATGATCACAAACTGGTGGTTTCTTGCCGTGTCACTGACGGATTCCTTCTGCAGTACATTGAACAGTTCCAGGGTCTCGGCAGGGCCGTAGTCGTACCAGGAATCGAAGAAGAGCGCAGGCACATCCAGGCGATCGCCGGGACGAATCCACTCCAGGCCCATGAAATACGGACCTTGCGGATTGCTGGACGCGAATTTCTCGTAGTGTGACGGGGCCCGCCCCGCCCTTTTCAGTATCTCGACCACCGGCAGCGTGCTGAAGTCCACGCCACGGCCGTCCACACTGAACCATCCCGCCGTTTGCGCGAGTTCGAACGCGCCACCGTCGAAGGACGCCCAGGGTCGGCCGCGAATATGATAGGCCGACGCTGCCGCCTGCGGGATCGCCGTGACGTGACCGGGATGCCGTGCGGCGGCGAGCAACAATTGCGATTCGCCGAGCGATGAGCAACCGGCGGAACCCACTTTCCCGTTCGACCAGGACTGGCGGGTGAGCCACGAGACCGTGTCGTAGCCGTCATTTCGATCGCCGACGGTCGGTACGAATTCGCCCTCCGACTCACCGCGCCCGCGCGTATCCTGTATCACGGCAACGTAACCGTGACTCACCAGCTCTCGCAGGCCGGGTTCCCGGTCGTAGGCACCTTTCTTGTCGTAAATGGAGCGCCAGAGAATGACAGGAAGTTTGCCAACGGCGCCGTCGGGAAAATACAGGTCCGTCGACAAACGCACTCCATCGCGCATCTCGATCATGATCCCGGTCTCGACGCGCGGCCCGTACTTCGCAGGGCCGTCGGCCGGCAGCTCTCCGGCGATCGCCACCGCACAGACACCTGCCGCAACAAGCATGGCGATACCGACCGTCGCTTCACGTTGCAAGGTACCAAACTGCCTCATGTCGAGACCTCTTTCACAGGGATTTCAGGCAATACGCAGATAACGGCGAATCGTCAATCCGCAGGCAACAAGTACGAATCCGCAGCCGAGGCTGACCCAAAGTTCGCCTGTCAACATACTCGCCGACTCAATAGTTGCCTGATACGGCAGCGCCCAGAAACGGATCATCAGAACCGACAATACGATGCCGCCTATGATCAGAACTGACGGCCAACGCCGCGTGCGGCGAAGCTCCAGCTCGTCGAGTTCCGAGTCCGGTACCAAATGCAGCATGTTGCGATAGCGATGCTCTGCGTCGCTAACGATGCCGCGCCGCGACACCAGAACGATCACGAGCGTGCTCATGGCGGCACCGAGGATAATTGGATCGGCCCACACCGGCAGTTCGATGATGCCGAAATAGGACAGCGCTTTCGTCGTGATATTACCGGCAAAGCCGACGACAATGCCCCAGAAAGCGGCGTCGGCAGTGATCGTCCGGCTCCACACGCTCATGAAAGCGACCGGCCCCCAGGACGACGCGAAGACCGTGCCGGCGAAGTAAGTGATCCAGAAGATCCGCGGCGGCAAGGCAAACGCGAGCATCAGCACCAGCAAGCCGATGGCGAGCATGCAAATGCGACTGAGGCGCAGCAACTTTTGATCGTCTGTGCTTTCGTGCCGCACCACGTCATTGCTGGCGCTAAAGCCGACCAGTGACAGAAAGGTCGTTGCCGATGACAAGGCGGCCGCCATGACCCCGGCTATCAGGAGAGCGCCGGCCACGGTCGGCATCAGGTTTTGCGCCGCCCAGATCATCGCGGTGTCCGCCGGCTCGATGTCGGCGTTTCCGAGGTTGATCGCCGCACCGCACAACATCAGCACCGGGTACATGAACAGCAGGGCGGCCGTTGCACCGCAGGCCGCTCGCAGAACAGTTTGTTCGTTACGTGCCATCAGGTAACGGCTCGCCTGCCAGGGACTGACTGCAACCACCACCGACCACGCCAGTCCCAGGATCACGGCCCAGGCGAGCGCTTCTCCGGGCGTCTGCCAGGCGGCGTCCGGTCCCGTGACACCGTGCCAGGAAATGATGCCGGGCTTGGTCGTGAATCTTGCGAGCGCATCGATGGTCGCGAACCATCCGCCGGATGCCGTGACGACGAATGCCAGGGCAGCATAGCAAACGACAGTGAACAGCAGGAACATGATGGTGTCGGTTATCACGACGCCGCGTGAGCCCGAATACATCGTGAACACCGTGTATCCGAGCCAGACGATGACGAGCGCAAGCGGATACGACAGGTCGGACACACGTGTGACGATGAGGGCCGCCCCCTGGGTGACGGCAACGAGGTAGGCGCCCAGGCCGACGATGATCGTGAGGCCAGCGGCAATCTGCACGCGACGGCTGGCGAAACGTCGTCCGAAATATTCAGCGACCGTCAGCGCGCGACTGCGACGCAGGTGCCGGCCGAACAATACGGCGCCGGCGATGTAACCTGTGACGTTGACGGCGACGAGTATCAGCACGATCGTGCCGTGGCCGGTGTACGCCATACCGACTTCGCCGAGGAATGCTGCGGTACTCAGAAGGCTTGCCACCAGGGTCCCGACCACCAGTAAGGTGGGCGCCTGTCGCCCGGCCACAAAGTAATCGTCGAGATGTTTGACCTTGCGGCCGGCGTAATTGCCGACGACGAGATAGATCGCGATGCTGACAAGGATGCCCCAGGCGTAGGCGTTCACGACCTGCGCCCTCGCTCAGGCCGTGAAATAACGGCCACCGTGTACCTCGGACAGGCGCGACCGACGGCTCGCCGGTCCAATCGACGACAGATACCATTCGCGAAATGCCGCCACGTCGGCCTCCAGCTGCGAGGCCGGGCCCGGCTGGTAACTCGGGGAACTGACGCCCGCCGCGTTGGCTTCGATGATGGCCTTGTCCTGTTCCGTCGTCACCGTCCACAACCACGTAAGGCGTGCAAGTTCATAGTCCTTGCCCTCCTTTGCTTTGCCGTGCACCAGCCACGTGCAGACGATATCGCTGAGATCGACGCTGCGCGGCACGAACGTGAAGAAAACGGCGTGATCGTTGTAGGCAAGCATGTAGGTAAACGGGCCCGCGGCGAGCGCGGTCTCGCCGCCGTCGTAATCGGGAAACCCGCCCATCAGCGGCGCTGCCGCTCGTCCGTCCTCCGTAGCGCTGATGTGCGACGCCCGTAACGGCGCCCGGTAGGCGGCGGCAATCGGCGCCTTCGGCAGTCGCTCATCCAGCGGCAAGGTCGAGCCGACATCGGCGAGCAAAGTTCCCAGCTTTTCCGCACGCGCGCGCCATTCACGATCGCGGGCTTCATAGCGGGCCAACGCCGCCGGTGTTCCGTCGCCTATCCGGTCGGCCTTGATTTCGACGCGACAATATTCCCGGTGCGCCGGCTTGCAGTGATAGCACTCCAGGTAGTTCTCGATGGCGAGTTTCCAATTGGCACGAACCGGGAACACCCGCTGCTGCGCGACGCGCGCATCCGCAGTGCCGTGCAACAGGAGGAAAGGCGTCAAACTCTCCGCTAGCGGGGCAAAATTCGATGCGTCGTCGGCAGCCAGGCAGACGAAGATCAGGCCTTCTAGGACTCTGACATGACACGGCAGGAGTCCGAACTGCGAGCGATCGAAATTCTCCGACATATGCTTCGCTGCGGACAGCGTGCCATCATGCGCGTACGTCCAGCCGTGGTACCTGCAGGTCAGGGCCGGCGTGTTGCCACACTCGTTCAGCAGCACGCGGCTGCCGCGATGCCTGCAAATGTTGTGATGCGCATGCACGGCGCCGTCACGGCCGCGCACGAGGATAATATTTTCCCCGGCAATGTCGAACAAACGGAAATCACCGGGCGACTCAATCTGTGACGTGTGCGCTGCGAGTATCCAGTGGTTGCGGATAACACGCTCCCGGTCACGCTCGAATATTGCAGCGTCCGTGTAAAATGCGCGATCCAGTGAGAAGCCACGCCGTTGCGCTTCGATCAGGTCGTGCATGCCTTTTTCGTCGTTCGTTGGCATCATTTGACTACCGGGCGAGTTTGTTCCAGTCCTTGAGGATTTCGCGGGCCGCATTATGACCCGGAATGCCGGACACACCACCGCCGGGATGCGTCGACGAACCGCATTGGTACAGCCCATGGATCGGCGACCTGTAGTCCGCGTAATGCGGCGCCGGCCTCTGGAAGAACAACTGTTCGAGCGAGAGCTCGCCGTGAAAAATATGACCCTGTGGTGTATTGATGATGCGCTCGATATCGGGCGGCAGCAGTACCTGGCTGTCGATGATGCCGTCGCTGAAGCCGGGGGCTAACTCGTCGATGGTGTCGAAGACGTTCTTCACGAACGCGGGTCGTTCGTCCTCCCATTTACGTCCGGTCAACTCATAAGGCGCATGGCCACCGAACAGATTGACGACGTGCTTGCCGCGCGGCGCCAGCGTGTCATCGACCGTGGTCGGCACAACGGCCGTGATGAACGGCCGGCTTGACCAGCGACCCTGGCACGCGTCCTCGTAGGCCGCTTGCAGGTACTCGACGGTGGGACCTATGTGCACATAGTTCGGCGATTCGAATCCGCATTTCGCCGCATCGAATGCCGTGTAGCGCGGCGGTGCCTCCGCGGCAACATTGATCTTGAATGCCGTCGAGAATGTCCGATAGTCCCGGATATGCTTCAGAAATGCGCCCGGCAGGTGCTCGGGATCGATCAGTCGATCGAACAGTACCTTGCAACTTGCATTGCTGACCACGGCACGGGCGGTATATTCATCGCCCTTTGCCGTGATTACCTTGGTGGCGCGCCCGCCGGCCACTTCGACCCGGACCACGTCTGCGTCGGTACGGATTTGCATGCCGTGGCGACGTCCACATTCGGCAATGGCCTCGCTGATCGCACCCATGCCGCCGCGTATGAATCCCCAACCTCCGGCGCCCTCGTGCTCACCCATGATGTGATGCAACACGACGTAAGCCGAACCGGGTGTCTTCGGGCCTGCGAACGTGCCGATGGAACAGTAATAGCCGAGCACAGCGCGGGTCGCGCTGTGCTTGAACCAACGCGCAAGGAAGTCGTCGGCGCTCATGGTCATCAAATCGACCAGCCGATAGAACTTGTCGCCTATCCTGCGATACTTCCACGCGAGCTTTAACAATCCGCGAAGGCTCCTGAGATCGCTTTTCGACGGATCCACCGGCGTATCCAGCAGCAACTTGCGCACGACGTCTGCAGCTTCGTTCAGCCAGGCGTCGAACTGCGGATAGATGTCGCCATCGTGTTTCGAAAAGCGGGCGAACTGCTCGGCGGTCTTGTGAACATCGCTGCTGAACACGATGTGATTATCGGTACCGATGGGACAGAACAGGTCGGTAGCCGGCAGTACGGTAAGGCCGAGATCCCGCAACCCGAGATCCCGGATGACCTTCGGGTGCAGCAAACTCATCACATAGGAGAAGGTGGACGTGCGGAATCCGGGTGCAAATTCTTCGGTAACCGCGGCGCCGCCGATAAGTCCCCGGCGTTCCAGCACGAGGACGCTGCGTCCGGCTTTCGCGAGGTAGGCGCCGCAAGTGAGTCCATTGTGACCACCGCCGATAATGACGGCATCAAATTCCTTGGCAGTCACTGGCTGGGCCTCGCAGTCTGTTTCGCGCTTCGATGTGTCGGGGCGGGTTAAATCCTGCACTCAATCGAAGCGCTTTCTCACACTGAAACCGATTGTACGCGGCCTGGCATAGTTGCGAACGTTGTCGAATCGCGGGTCGCCGAAGAGTTCGCCGCTCGAATCGTTGACGAGCGAGTTGTAGGCAAGTTCGTTCCATATATTCTTGACATCGGCCTGCAATTCCCAGCCGTTTTCCATAGTCAGCCCGACGTGGAAGTTGCTCAAGCTCCAGGAAGGCACCAGTCCCTCGGGGTCGTTCTCTATGATGTTGGAGAGAGTGTTCCACTTCTCGCCTTCGTAGCTGTAGTCGTAGCGGAACCACAGATCGCCACCGAGCACGTCCGGCACCACGTATTCGACGGCGGCATAGTATTTCTCCTCGGCGGACCAGACCATGGGTGCGCCGGCCGGGACAACATCACCGCCAACGAGGTCGATCGGTTCCTTGAACTGCGGATCACTGATGGTTGCCCGCGCGACCAGATTCAGGTTGTCGGTGGCCTGCCACTCGGCGGAGATCTCCACCCCCTGGTTTTCTGCTTCGCCGCCGTTGATGATGCCCTGCAGCCACCAGATACCATTCACGCCGAACTGGGTGACCTGGATCTGGTCCCAGACAGCGCTGAAAGCGATGACGTTGAGCAGCACGCGACCGTCGGCGAACTGGCTCTTGATACCGGCTTCGTAGTTCTCGACCTTGTCCGGCTCGTAAATGGGTGGGATCAGGCCCGTATTGGCCGCGCGCTGACTGTTGGTGCCCCCCAGGCGGAAGCCTTCGCTGTACAACGCGTAGACCATCACGTCGTCCGTGAAATGGAAAGTCGTGCCCAGCTTGAACACCGTGTCGCTCTCGACACCGGAAGATTCGACCCGGCCTCCGGTATCGAACGAGCCGAAAGGCGGCAAACCCTGCGGAAACTGGTAAACCGTTACCGTGTTGCGGTCGAATTCGAACCATCGGGCGCCAACCGTGACATTCCATCGCTCCGTGATATCGAAGCCGATCTCGCCGAAAACTGCCGTCTGTTTGATATCGTTGTAATACGACTCGGAGTAAGCGATGTCCGTCGGCGGCAGCGGGTACTGTACGTCGTAGCCGAGGTAGTTGTAGTAATAGGCATAGGCTTGCGCCGCGTACCAGGACGTCGTGCCGACGTAATCGGGATTTTTGGCGCCGTAGAACCATTCGGTGGTCGAGTCCTCGTAAAAGGCGCCGATCATCCAGTGGAATCGGCTCTCGCCCTGCGACGTCAGGCGGGCCTCGTATGCCGCGCGGTAAATATCCTGGTCGTTGAAAATAGTGCCGAAGGTGTAGTCCGAGTTATACAGGGGATAGTAGGCAAAGTAGCTGTCCTTCCACTGCTCGTAGACCATGTTGTCCCATTCATAAACGACCTTGCGGTCGAAATACGACGCCGTGGCCGTAAGTTCGGCGAAGCCGAGATCGCCCTTGACCGTGCCCGACGCCTGGTACCAGTCGTCGTCGCGATATTCCTCGAAGAAGCGGGTGATCTTGAAGTCGCCGAGCGCCGGATCCGTTTCCCAAGCGCCCTCGAGCTCGCTCTGCTGCGCGATGTACGACAGGTTGAGGTTCCACTCCTCGCTGATATTCCACAGCGCGGCTATGCGGCCGCCATAGTTATCGTAGGTATTCTGATCCTCCTCGGCGACATCGGCGTTGGTCTCGGAGCCCTCGAGCGTCGCCCCCAGCACGTTGTCGACGAAGCCGCCCTCGTGCGCGGTGAACGCCACGGCTCGAATGGCCAGCGTGTCGGTGACGGGGACATTGATCCAGCCGCTCAGGTCGTAGCTCTCCTCGCCGCCGTCCGTGGTCCAGACGCCGGCGTCGACCTGGCTGGAGAATGCGGTCGGATCCGGCTGATTGGTGATGATGCGCAGCGTGCCGGATTGGGAACTGGAGCCGAACAGGGTGCCCTGCGGACCGGGAAGGACCTCGACCCGGTTGATGTCGATCATGCGGACGTCGACCTCCTGGGAGATCGTCGTTATCGGTTGCTCATCGAGGTAGACCGCAACCTGGCTATCGGTGTAGAACTCCTGCGTTCCGCTCGACATGCCCCGCATGACGATGGTGTTTCGGCCCGGTACCGCGTTGGCGAGCGATACGCTGGTCAACGCGCGAACGTAATCCTCCGTGTTCTGTATCGCCTGTTTCTGTATGTCGCCGGTAGTCAGCGCCGTGATGCTCTGCCCGAGATCCTGCATGTTCATCTCGCGCTTCGTGGCGGTAACGATGATCTCTTCGATCCCGCTCTCGTCCTGTGCCGCCGCATTATGAGCGGGATACAGAATGGCGAAGATCGCGGCCGCAAGCGGGGTCAGGTTGGCGATGTGGCGTTGACCTGGCGGCATCGCAGCGGAAACTGGCAAGACCGGACGTTTTGACGCGGAGTCTGCGACGGGCACTCGTGCCGGAAAACTCGCAGGCGCAAACTTCAACAATTCCCACTGAGCACAAATGGACATAGCCGCCTCCCCCGAAGCACGGTCGTTCCAAGAGCAGAGCTAACGGGCATTCCACAATCGCGTGTGCTTGCATTGCCGCGCACGCAATGGCCAAGCCCTCGCTACGTCGTCTGCCTCAGACCGTCCTGATCATGTACAAAGTAAATACAATCGCTAGCAGTCTTGGTATATTAGGCGCGTTTCCGGTCTGGACTCGGGGCCGGTTACGCTTTGAATAAAATGATACTTCGAAATGTAAGTCATATACAAAAAGAATACAACAAAGCACTGCGACCTCGGGCCGCCGGATGGCAACGCGAATAAATTCACCCGAAACTGTTCCACAGCCTATGGGTGTTCATTAACAAAGCTACATTGAAGGGCCTGCCACTTATGGGAAGGGCACCAGCTACCCGCGTGCTTGCTGAAGAAATTTACAGCACGCTGAAAGACGACATACTGAACGCCGAGGTGCAACCCGGCGCGATACTTGACGAGACGCAACTGATGGAGCGTTTCGAAGTGAGCCGCACTCCGGTGCGGGAAGTCATTCGCAAGCTGGCTGCGGATGGCCTGGTCGGCATGGAACCGCACCGAAGTGCCTACGTGAAAACATTTACCGTGCAGGATATCGCTGATTTCTTCGAAGCGTTCCAGCTCACACAGCGACTGGTAATGGTGTTGAGCGCGGCCAGAATCAGCACCGGTCAACTCGACAAACTGCTGAAAATCGAGGAGCGACTGGAAACCGCGTGCGACACAAAGAAAGTCAAGCTCGCACGCGAATTGAACATTCAGTTTCATGTAGAAGTGGCCGCGGGGTGCTCCAACCGGTACTTGCAGCATTCCTATGGCAGGCTGCTTGAACACAGTACACGCCTGTCATCTTTGACGTTTCGATTGATCGTTGACAAAGACTGGAAATTGCATGCCTCGCTGATCCTCAAAAATCACAACGACATTATCGGTGCGCGTGTCAGGCGGGATTGCGAGGCGATCGCACGAATGTCGGACGAACATATCGAAATTTTCAAGCGACGAGTCTATGCAGCACTGGACAAAGACCTTCCCGACGCCGCGATTTTCAATCCGCTTGGATGAACCCCTGCTACCGGATGTTTCCGTCCGCGGTCGGTTCGTCGCCTGAACCCGGCGTTGCCTGACGCAGCTTCCGCAGCACCCTGTCCTCGATCCATTGCCCGCTCCACCAGTCGATCGGCGTAATGGCATGGCCGTTCATCAACATGGTGAAATGCAGGTGATCACCCCCGGCGAGCCCGGTCGCGCCGCTCAAGCCGAGTCGTCCGGCCTTTTCCACGATATCGCCGACACCCACGTCGATGGTCGAAAGGTGTGCATACAGCGACTGCAATCCCATGCCGTGATCAACGATGACACAGTTGCCGTAAATGCCGAGCCAGCCGGCATGCAATACCTGTCCCTTGTTCGCTGCCAGCACCGGGGCATTGGTGGTTGACGCCAGGTCGAATCCCAGGTGCACCTGTTTATCGACTTCCTTGCCGTCATACACATAACTGCGCTGATCCGCAAAGCCCGCCTCTACTGCAGTATTTATCAGTTGTTCGAACGCCCCCTGCCAAAGAATCATCGGCGCGGTTGAACTCGCCAATGCAGCGATCCGGGCGTTGTTCTGGCGGCGCAGCTCGCGATTGATGGTCAGGTACGAGTCCAGCAGGTCCGATGCGTCGTCGACCTTAAGCTCCGGGCTGTTGTAGAGAATCTCCGGCACCACTTTCTGCAGAAAGCGGTCGTCCAGGTTGATCTGGCTCTTGCGAAAACTCTTCGGAAAAACACGGTAGTCGAAACTCGCTCGACTTTCATTGCCAACTTCATCGCGCGCAGACAGGCTGATAGGCGTTTTGACATCCTGGTCCCAAAGCAGCGCAAAGAACGCTACACGCAGACCGGGATCCGAGCCCTCGATGCCGGCACCGGTCGCCGGATACCCCGGGTATTCGTAGTTGCCGACCAGGACACCCGAATCGACGTCGGCCGGCCGTACGCGATAAACCACCATCTCGGACCCACCGTGGTTGATGTAATGAAACTGCGACATGGCACCAACCTGTGGCGGTACCAGGCGCACCTCGATCTCGTGAGTCGCGCTTGAAGTGACCTGCCGCAAGCCGAACAGCACCGCTCGTGTGGCGGTGACAGTTACCGTAACCGGACCGGCCTCGAGCTCAGGAACATCGCGCTTGCCGATCGGCCGGTTCAGCTGCAAGCGGTTTTCGTCGACCTTCGTGAGTCGGGCAGGCTCCGATCCCGGCAGACCAAACACCGGCCAACGCGCATCGCCCTGCTGCAGAACGACGTCAAGTCGCGTGAGTGCTCCGCCCGGAGTTGCGATGGTCACTTCGAGCTCGCCGGACGGACCGATCAGCCGTTCCGGTTTCACGATCTCGATTGCGGGCGGGTCGGAGCGTCCGGCGAAATGCCAGGCGCCGCCAGCGGCCGCAAGCAGGAGTATGAGAACGACGATCAGTTTTGCCATGTGTGTATTCCAGCATGCGAAGAAATCGTTTTGTCGGTCGGCTCAGGCATTCGAGCGTACAACATCGCGCTGCGGGACGGAATCGCGTGAAGCGGCCCTGTGCATGCATCGCTTATATATGCGCATCGCCTTCGAGTTACGCGAACGCCGGTCACTCCGTACGGTACCGCACCGACGGATGCGGGCCACTAATGTATTCATTTCATAAAGAGCAAGGGTGGCAAACGATCGCTGCCGTGTGCGACTGCGCTGAGCGCTATCGCACACTCTGCAATGCCGGCGGCCGAGCCGACGTCCAATGAGGGTCATTACCAGAGTGGATACATGCTTTTCCCACACGCAGCCGTGCGCAAGGACAGTTCGCGCGCCTGAGCGGACCAGCGACCTGTCTTTAAGTCGAGATATGGCGGCAAATGATCTGCCTGACTTGCGCATTGACCAAGCTGCACGAAGCGACGGGCACGAGCAACACCCGCACTGGGATGTGGAATCGACGGAAGAAATTCTCGCGGCACGACCTGCGACTGATCCGGTAACCACCGATGAGACCAATCCATTGTCCAGCTTTGGCACCGTAGTATCGGCGGAATTACCTGGCCAAAACATTCCTGAGCTGCCGAACGTCGCTTTACCCGGAACAGTCCTGCCCGGAATGGTATTGAATGATCGATACGAGATTCTCGCGGCCGTTCAGCATGACGGTATGGGGCTGGTCTACCAGGCCCTGGACAGGAATCGACAATTGGCCGGAGCCACGGAACCCCGGGTGGCCCTGAAGTTCCCCCGCCCTGCCAAGAATAACGCCGCCGCAACCACGAAACACCTCCGCCAGGAGTTCCTCAAGCTGTCGCAGCTGAACCATCCGCATATCGTCACCGTATACGACCTGGCCATCGACCGCGGCGTGGAGTTCATGGTTCTCGAATGGCTCAGCGGTGAGAACCTGGCAGACACGATCAAACACACCCATGGCAAACGCATCGCGCAGAAAAGAGCAGTCGATATTGTACGAGACGTCGCAGACGCGCTCGCCTGTTCGCATGCCGCAGGGATCGTTCACGGGGATATCAAGCCTTCGAATATATTTCTGACAGGCAACCGAACCGTCAAGTTGCTCGATTTCGGTGCTTCCGGACAATCGCCACCCAGTGCTGGTGAACATAGCGAAACAAGTTGGGCAACACCGGCGTACGCAAGTTGCGAGCTCACCGAAGGGCGGCCACCGCAGCCTGGCGACGACGTATTTGCGCTGGGCGTGACCGCCTATTACCTGTTCAGCGGCGAGCGGCCATTCGGCAATCTCGATGCAGTATCGGCACGGAATCAGGGCCTCGTGCCGAAGCCGTTGCCGGATTTTGCCTTCGACTATTGGCCAGCCATTAAGCGCGCTTTGCGGTTCTCTGCGGATGGGCGCTTCAAGAATGCTCAGGAATTCCTCGATCAGTTTATCGAGCAGGCGGACGAACCCCTTCAACATGCGGACGAACCGCTTCGTGAAGCAATCCACCTTTCGATTCCTCTTCAGCCTCGCACGCAGACCTATGGTGCGCTGGCGTTGCTGGCCCTGGTTGCAATTGTCTCCTGGTCGATTTCATACAGCGGCGATACTCAACGGGAATTCCGGCCCCTGCTCGATCGCGCAACTACGGCCATGGCGGCCGGCCGGCTGGTGGGGCCGGGTGAGGACAATGCTTTCGCCTATTACTCGGCCATCCTGGCCGAAAACCCGCAGAGTGCCGAGGCGCTCATGGGGCTGGACAGTATCGCAGAGCAATTCCTGGTGCAGTCGAGGGCGGCTCTGGCTGCGCAAAATCCTGAGCAGGCTGTCGACGACCTGAACACCGCACGTGAAGTACAAGCAAAGCACTTCGGAATCCCCCTGACAGCGGAACTGATCGGGCGCTACCAGCAGGACCTTCTGCTCAACGCGCAGCTGCTGAGCAAAACCAATCTTGAGCAGGCAGAGGATTTGCTGACGCAGGCGGCTTCACTGTCAGGCGAAAATGACGTCGCCGTTGCCAGAGTTCGCGACGCCTTGCAGCAGGAAAAATCCGCCGCCGCCATTGAGTCGCTGCTCCTCGGCATTGACCAACGCATTCTGAGTGAACGCCTCACCCAACCGAGGGGAGATAGCGCAGTCGATCTCTTTAATCGTGCATCACGACTTGCCCCGGGAAACCGTGAGGTACTGGTAGCTGCGGAACGAATCGCCACTGCGCTGCTTTTCCAGGCAATGTTTGCCATATCGAATGGCGACCTCGACGTTGCACAGTCGTTCATTGGCAGTGCAAAGGCCCTGAAAGTGAAACATCTGGCACTGGCGCGCGCCGAGTTTGAACTTGCCCGGGCTCGCAGCAGCAACTTGCCAAAGCCCGGCCAGGAATACCTTTCTGATGTGGAATGAATTCGCCGCAGAATGGAGAAACAACGGTACCCGACCCCGGATCTTCATGATCGCCGGCATTGGCGCGCTTGGGCTGGCAGTCGCCGGGTTGATGCTGCCGATTATTCCGCAAATACCGTTCGCCATCCTCGCCGCGTATTTTTTCGCGCGCGGAAGCCGCCGGCTTCACCAGTGGATCATGGACCATAAGCATATGGGCCCGCCCGTCATTGATTGGGAGAACCATCGGGTCCTGCGGCCAAGGCTGAAAGTGCTGTCCGTACTGGGGATGATCGGCGGGGGTGTAATCGGCCACATCAACCTGGATCTGGGTTGGGCAATTGCATTGGATGCCATCTTTCTTCTTTGCATTGCGTTCGTCCTGACAAGAAAGTCAATGCGTCTCGAACAGCGCTGAAAATCGTCCGGTTCATACTGAATAGAGAATAAGCCTGGCGCGTTTTTGCTATCCTTAGGCCACAAAAGTGGTCATTACACTTGATCGGAGGCAGTTTTATGAGCACGAACAGGATGATTGGTATCGCACTGCTGGTTGCCGGTGCGATCGCATTGTTTTTCGGCTTTAACGCCACCAATGCACCGACGGAAGAAATATCCGAGGCGCTGACCGGACAATATTCGGATCAAACCATGATCTACCTGATTGGCGGTGGCGTAGCCGCGGTCGCAGGACTGGTGATGCTGTTCCGGAAGTAGCGTCAGCCGGCGCCGCGGCAAAAAGGACCCTGCAAGACGGCGGTCGAGTCATGTACCCATCGTGAGGCGGGAAATGGGTCTCGCAGACCTGATACGACAAATTCCGAAAGCGGAACTTCATCTGCACATCGAGGGTACGTTGGAACCCGAGCTTATGATGAAGCTCGCGCACAGGAATGGCGTCAGCCTGCCTTACGCGAGCATCGACGAGATTCGCAGTGCCTACGAATTCGACGACCTGCAGTCCTTTCTCGATATCTATTATGCCGGCGCGCAGGTGCTGAAGACCGGGCAGGACTTTCATGACCTGACTTATGCTTATCTCCAACGCGCGGCGACGGATAACGTCCGTCACGTGGAGATTTTCTTCGATCCGCAGACCCACACTGCCCGCAATGTGAGTTTCGCCACCGTGATCGACGGCATTCACGGCGCCCTGGAAGAGGGCCAATCGAAACTCGGGATTTCATTTCGCCTGATCATGTGTTTCCTCCGGCACCTGAGTGCCGACGATGCCATGGACACGCTCGATGCGGCGCTGCCGTTTGCAAGTCGCATTACGGCCGTCGGGCTCGACTCATCCGAAGTGGGACATCCGCCGTCGAAGTTCACGGCAGTATTCGACCGGGCCCGTGCCGAGGGCTTCCTGACCGTGGCGCATGCCGGCGAAGAGGGGCCGCCGGCGTATATCCGGGAGGCGCTGGACCTGTTGAAGGTGAGGCGCATCGATCACGGCGTGCGCTGCCTGGAAGATCCTCACTTGGTCCGGCGCCTTGCGAAAGAGCAGATCCCGCTCACGGTCTGTCCTTTGTCTAACGTCAAACTTCGTGTTTTCGACAAGCTCGAACAGCACAATCTCAAACGGCTGCTGGACGCCGGCCTCTGTGTTACTGTGAATTCGGATGACCCGGCCTATTTCGGCGGCTACATCGGCGAGAATTTCCTGCGCATCCAGCAAGCGCTGAATCTCGATGCCGGCGATATCCATGCGCTGGCGAGAAACGCGTTCACTGCCAGTTTCCTGGAGGAAGCGGACAAGGTGCGGCACATTGCGGAAGTCGATCAAATCATGAGTCAGAGGAGATGAAGAAAATGTTGCGAGGATTGCCTGTCGTTTTCAGCATTGCTTTTCTGCTCGCAGGCGTCCCTGCATTTGCACAACACGACCACGCCGAAGGAAGCCCTCCCGAACGCCTCGGCACCGTGCATTTCCCGACCTCCTGCAACGCGGACGTACAAAGTGATTTCGACCGGTCCGTGGCCCTGCTGCATTCGTTCTGGTTCTCCGCCGCGATAAAGTCGTTCCAGGAGGTGGCCGCGAGGGATCCCGGCTGCGCCATGGCTCACTGGGGAATCGCTATGAGCTGGTGGGGAAATCCTTTCGGCGGGTTTCGCTCGCCACAAGCCATCGAGGACGGCAAAGCGGCAGTTGCGAAAGCCATTGCGGCGAATGCCGGGACGGAACGGGAGCGCGATTACATCGCTGCCGTGGCACACCTCTTCAAGGACAGCGACACAATCGACCAGAGAACACGGACGCTTGCGTACGAGAAGGCCATGGAGCAGCTTGCGGCGAAATACCCGGACGATTCGGAAGCGCGCATTTTCTACGCGCTGTCGCTCGACCAGACCAATCTGCCGACTGACAAGACGTATGCAAACCTGCTGAAAGCAGCAGCAATTCTCGAAAAAGAATTCATCGCCCAGCCGGATCATCCCGGAATAGCGCATTACATCATTCACAGTTATGACGTGCCGTCACTTGCGCCGAAAGCGCTGGATGCTGCGACGCGCTACGCCGAGATTGCGCCGGATGCCCCGCATGCACTGCATATGCCATCACACACGTTTACCCGTGTTGGTCTGTGGCAGGAATCGATCGAAACCAACATCGCGTCCGCCGCAGCAGCCCGCAAGGACAAGGCGCCCTCGGAAGAGCTGCATGCGCTCGATTACCAGACCTATGCTTACCTGCAAACCGCGCAGGACGCGGAAGCGAAAAAAGTGCTGCAACAGATTGCTGCAATCGGCGCACGAATCCAGGCTAATGCGGCGGGTGCCGCTGCTCCTGCTCCTGCAGGGTGGTACGCGCTTGCTGCCATCCCAGCCCGATATGCGCTGGAGCGAAATGCCTGGGCCGAGGCCGCGAGCCTCGCTCCGCAGAAGTCACAATTTCCCTGGATCGATGCTGTTACCCATTTCGCCCGGGCACTGGGCGCCGCGCGTAACGGTGACGCCGTTGCTGCGGCAAAGGACGTCGACAAATTGAACGTCCTCGCTGCAAACCTGAAAACTTCCGGCGAGATGTACTGGTCCGGGCAGGTCGAAATCCAGGCGAAGGGGTCCGCCGCCTGGGTCGCGTTCGCCGAGGGCAGGCAGGACGAAGCGCTGATGACGATGCGCGAGGCCGTTGCCTTGGAAGACAAGACAGAAAAGAGCGCCATCTCCCCCGGACCGATCAAACCGGCGCGCGAACTGCTCGGTGAAATGCTGCTGGAAATGGATCGGCCCGCCGAAGCGCTCGCGGAATTCGAAGCAACGATGCAAAAGGAACCGAATCGCTTTCGTGGCATCTACGGCGCCGCTGTCGCTGCCGAGCGCTCATCAGATCACGAGAAAGCGAAGACCTATTACACACAGCTCCTGACGATTTGCGAACGCGGCGATGCCGGACGGCTCGAATTGCAGGCCGCGCGTAACGCCACGCGTAGTTAAGCCAAAAAGGTGCCGGGTTTATTTTCCAGCCCGGCACCTAGTTGTTCTTCAGATCCTGTTGTGCCGATGCCGGCCAAACGACGCTGAATGCACCTCGTATATCGCCTTCCGCATAACCCCTGGCACGGTCGTGAGGATAGTGTTCGTCCAGAAGCTCACGCACGGCATCCGGGATCGCTGTTCCATGACAGGCGAGGCAAAGACCGCCGGTCGGTATGGCTTTCATGTAA
>CAYXKM010000054.1:0-3240 GCA_964465665.1 uncultured Woeseiaceae bacterium | reverse complement strand
CTCGACCAGCGAGTCGCCGAGTTGAAAATTTTCGAAGTCTGATCTTGCGCGTTCGGCGTACCAGAATCCGGCCAGCGCAGCCACGCCGGTGGTAATACCGATGATCAGCCAGAATGACAGGAATATCCGCAGCAACAGGCTTTGCATGTGACCTTGGTCCTATGCTTTCGGAAGCAGCACGTAACCAACCCCGCGCTGGCTCTGAATCGATGCGTTGCCGCCGCCGGCACGCTCGAGCTTGCGCCGAAGATTGCTCACGTGCGTGTCGATGCTTCGGTCGTAGGGTAGCAGTCTGCGGCCCAGCGCCCGTTCGCTCAGTTCTTCCTTGTTGACGACCTGGCCAGGGGTCTTCAGCAGGCAACCGAGGATCTCGAGTTCGGTGCCGGTCAATTGCACCGGGATGCCGTTGACCGTCGCGCGCCGGGTCCGGTTGTCGAGTTCGATCGCGCCAAGCTTGTGCCTGTCGGTCGTATCGGTGGAAGCACGGGATCGGCGCAGGATTGCTTTGAGTCGCGCTGCCAGCTCTCGCGGGTTGAAGGGTTTCGGCAGATAGTCGTCGGCACCGAACTCCAGGCCGATGATCCTGTCGATGTCGTCGCCGCGCGCGGTAAGCATGATCACCGGCAGGTTGCTGGTCTTCCTGAGGGTCTTCAGTACCTCGAGCCCGCTCTGGCCCGGCATCATGATGTCCAGGATGACCATGTCGAATGAACCGGTGGACAACAGCTCGAGACCGACCTCGCCACTGGCGGCGAACGAAAGCTCGATTCGCTCGGTGGCAAGGAATTCGCGCAGCATGCCGGCCAGCGATTGATCGTCGTCGATCAGCAGCACGCGACTTGTGATCTCCGGGTGTCCCATTCGGCAGGTTTCCGTGAATTGCGGGGCATGGTGCTGGATACGCTACGACGCTGCAACGATGGCCGCCCGTCCCTTGACAATTCTTGGCAATGACGTTGTTTTTCCTGACTTTAGTTCACTCAGAAGGGACTATGCTGCCTGCCATCCGTCGAACACACGTCGACAGGAATTACCCTGGTTACCCGAATGGAGTTAACACGATGAACAACAGCTGGAAAATGTGGTTTGTGACTGGCTTGCTTCTGGTGTCGGCAACGGCAGCAGCAGGGGACGGTTCCGACAGGCATCACCGTTCGCACGGTGAGTTCGGTGATCCGGACCGGATGGTCGAACATATTACGCGGCGTCTCGAACTCGACGAAACCCAGGCGCAGACCTTGCGCAACATAGTCGATGCATCCCGGCCGGAAATCATCGAACTTCGCGAGCGCGCGATTGAAAACCATCAAGCGGTCCGCGAGCTCGACGCAAGCGATTCGGAATTTGATACCAAACTGTCACTGCTTGCTCGCGAAAATGGCGAACTTGCCACTGCGGCAACCCTGCTGCATGGCCGATTGCGGGCTGAACTGAATGCCGTGCTGACACCCGAGCAGCGTGCTGAACTTGCGGATATGCCGTCGCGCTGGGGTCGCCGGGGTCCGCGCTAGGTGCGGTGAGCTCACGCAATTTTGTCAAATGATAATGACCTTCCCGCCGGGCCGTTACTCGGCCCGGCGGGAATTTTGTCCGAAAATAGCATAAAAACAGGCGCTTAAAGCGTATTCCGTGGCGCCGCCCGCAGTGTCGGCCGGCAGTGCAAAATCCTTTCCAATCCCGGTTGCGACTCCGATTGCGGAGTATTATGGTCTGATGTTGGTGCAGGCTTCCGCAGTCAGGATTTGCGCGGCTTCGCGATGGAACTTATGTCAGTTTGCGGGCCTCCAAGAATTATTAAAGTTGCTGTCGGTATGCAGACCGCTGCCGGCGCATGCCGTGATCGTGCATTGGATCTGATGAGGCGATAAAGCGATGAAATCTCTCCGCCGGGCAAACCTGAAACTCCCGACTGTTCGCAACACGCTAATTGCGGCCGCTGTTGCGCTGGTCATTAGCGGCTGCGCCGTGCAGATGGGCACCAGCGGAAGCAGCGGCGGTATGTCGGGCGGCTCATCCGGCGGCATGCCCGGCGGAATCCCGGGCGGTGGCAGCAGTGGCGGCATGCCCGGCGGATCGTCCGGCGGCAGCATGCCCGGAGGCTCATCCGGCGGCTCTTCCGGTGGCATGTCGGGCGGTTCGTCCGGCGGCATGTCCGGTGGTTCCTCGGGCGGGTCATCCGGCGGTTCTTCCGGTGGCATGTCCGGTGGTTCCTCGGGCGGGTCATCCGGCGGTGCTTCCGGTGGCATGCCCGGTGGTTCCTCGGGCGGCGCATCCGGCGGTTCGTCCGGTGGCGCTGCCGGCGGCGGTGGCGGCGGTGGCGATGGCGGTGGAATTCGCGGTATGGGTGGCCAGATGCCAGGCGGCATGGGTGGAAGTGGCGGAGCCGCAGGCGGCGGGGCAGCCGGCAGCGCCGGCAACTGCGACACTAGCGGCAGCTTGCCGGGCGGCGTCGGCGGCATGGAACAGGGCAATGAATGTGCCGGGGAAGTCGGACAGTACCCGGGCGAAACCGATGCCGAACGCAAGGCACGGCTCGAGGAAACGCTGGAGAAATCGGTGGATGATTTCGACGGGGTCATTGCCGAAGAGCAGCGCGAGATTTCCACCGTAGGACGGGACACCGAAGGATTCGGCGGCGATGCCGCCGGTGGCGGTGGGCGAGTGGGCCTCGGCAAACAGGGTAGCGGCGGTGTTCAAGGCACCGGTACGGCTCAGGGCACAACGGCGAACGCGGGCGGTGGCGCCACGGCATCCGTTGATTCGATGTCCGAGGAAGATATTGCCAGTCGCACCCCCGACGACATACCGGAACTGGTGAGCGAAGACATTGTCGCCAAGCAGTTGCGCGAGGCAGCCCTTGCAGAGGACGACCCGGCGCTGCGCGAACGCCTCTGGGAGGAATACAGGAATTACAACAAGCTCTAGGCGATGATCGAAATGAGTCAAAGCAACGGACGGCAGGCGCAGAAATCCATTTTTCCGGTTGCTGTAGCGCTGGTAACGGCCACAGTCATGTTGACCGGTTGCACCGTGTCGGAAGTCATCGCACCTGAAGAGTCGCCGCTCGCTGTCGCGTCGCTCAATGTGTCTGAAAGCCTTCTTCTCGATGTCGGCATAGTCAATTTCGATGACGGCGTCCCCGAGAAGAACGATCCGGTCAAGTCCGGCATCTATCCGGAAGTCCGCATGGCCGAGGCGCGCTACATTCCTTACCACCTCAAGAACACGATGCAGGGGACC
>CAYXKM010000053.1:0-6529 GCA_964465665.1 uncultured Woeseiaceae bacterium | reverse complement strand
CAGGCCCAGCGCGATGTCTATCCCGCGAGCGCGGAGATTGACTACAACGCTGCGGAGAAAATGAAGAGCACCGTCAGCCGCGAATCCCGGGCAGTCGAGGAGATCGTCGTCACCGGCACAGGTGCAAGTAAAAGTTTTTCGCGTTATGCGGACAACGCGGTCGTGCAAGCGGGGCCCGGCAGGCCGTCGTGGGAGTGGAACACCTACGACCTCGATTTCAGTGGCCCGGTCGACGTCGGCAGGACGATGCGTCTCGTGATCATCCCGGACTGGCTGCTCAGTATCTGGAAGTTGTTGCAGGTGCTCGCGATCATGGCATTCGCCGCGGTTTTTGCGTTCGAGATACTCGGGCGCGGTCCGACGTGGAAGGTGCCCGGCGGACTGCGCATCGGCAAGGCGGCGTCATCGGTTGCCATCCTGATGCTGTCGTGCACGCTGGTGGCGCCGATGGAATCGCGAGCCGAGGTGCCCCCGGAACAGGTGTTGAAGGAATTGCAGCAGCGACTGCTGGCGCCGCCCGACTGTGCACCGGCGTGCGCGGAAGTGATTTCTGCCGATGTGCGGATCGCGGCCGATCGTTTGTCCGTCGGACTCTCGGTACATGCATTCGATGCCGTGGCGGTCCCGTTGCCGGGTTCCATGAATGGGTGGCGTGCCGAGCGCATAGCCATCGACGGCAATGCATCGGCGCCGGTCTATCGCGGCGACGACGGCGCGCTGTGGATACGGGTGCCCGCGGGGCAGAGCGATATCGAAATGCAGGGACCGTTGCCGCCGGTTGCCAGCCTCGAAATTCCCTTTCCTGCGACGCCGCGGGCGATTTCGGCGAGCGGCGACGGCTGGCTGATTGCCGGCATACGCGAGCGGCGCCTGACGAGCGGCTCGCTGCAATTGACGCGTCTGCAGCAACAGGACGCAGCGGACGCGGGCGAGGCCTGGGAAATGAGCCGCCTGCCGGTATTCGTAAATATCCAACGCCAGATCGAGCTGGACCTTGACTGGCGGGTGCAAACGACCGTGTACCGGGTTGCCCCGCAGCAAGGCGCGCTAACGCTTGACATTCCGCTGCTCGAGGGCGAATCCATCGTCAGCGGCGATTTTCGTGTGACGGACGGCAAGGTGCAGGTTTCCATGAATGCGGATGCCTACAGCGTGTCCTGGTCGTCGACATTGCCGCGCAGGTCACCGCTGCAACTGACTGTGGCCAGCGGGGTGCCGTGGGCAGAGGTGTGGCAGTTCACCGTCGGCAGTGTCTGGCATGTCGAATTCGAAGGCCTGCCGGAGAGCGAATCCGGCGAGGCAAGTTACGGTGTACGCACCGCCTCGTTCCACCCGCGCGCCGGGGAATCGCTGACGGTCCACGCCGAACGTCCCGAGGGCACGGACGGAAATACCCTTGCATTCGATGCCGTCGAGCTGGAAACGACACTCGGGGCACGGACACGCGATACCAGCCTGTCGCTGCAATACCGCAGTACACGCGGCGCACAACACGTCCTGACCTTGCCCGCCAATGCGCAGGTGGCCGAGGTGCTGATCGATGGCCGGTCAGAACCGCTGCGGGCGGACCAGGGCGCGCTCAGCATCCCGATTTTGCCGGGCGAACATACGGTCAACGTGCGATGGCAAACCGATTCGACCCTCGCATTTCGCGAACTTACTCCCGCAGTCGATCTTGGTGTCGCCGCCGGCAACATCACCCTCGACATGGAAGTACCGGAAAATCGCTGGATACTGTTCGCCGGCGGGCCGGACCTGGGCCCTGCCGTTCTTTACTGGTCGGAACTGGCGGCACTCGTACTTCTCGCGCTGCTGCTCGGACGGATCGACCTGACACCGCTCGGCTCGACGCAGTGGATCCTGCTCGGGCTCGGTTTCAGCACTTTTTCCTGGATAGCGTTCGCGGTTGTCGCACTGTGGCTGTTGAGCAGCGGCGCAAGACATCGCTGGCCTCTCACGCAGGCCTCGCGACATTTCAACCTGCTGCAGATCGGTTTCGCGCTGCTGACGATTGCCGCTCTGGCTGCGATCGTGACCAGCCTTCCAGCCGGATTGCTCGGGACCCCGGACATGCACGTGCGGGGCTACGAATCGGCGGGCAACTGGCTGCAATGGTTCGCGGACAGGAGCGAGGGACCCTTGCCACAGGCATCGGTACTGACAGTGCCGCTGTGGTTCTACAAAATGCTGATCCTGGTCTGGGCATTGTGGTTGAGCTTTGCGTTGCTCAGGTGGCTGCCCTGGGCATGGAAAGCGTTTGCGCAGCAGGGCCTGTGGCGGCCGAGGCCGAAAGCCGGGCAAAAAGGGATGGACGGCCATGAATAACTCTGCGGACCGGAGCATGAATACAACTACCCGGCAGATCGTCTGGATCGTCGTGTTCCTCGGCGTGTTGCTATGGTCGGGCATCGCCCCGAAAGACTACCCGACCTGGTGGCTCGAGGTGTTCCCGGCGCTGGTTGGTGCAGCCGTACTCTGGTACACCCGATTGAGCTTTCCGCTGACGCGACTGACCTACGTGCTGATCCTGATTCACTGCATCATCCTCATGATCGGCGGCCATTACACCTACGCCGAGGTGCCGATCGGCGACTGGGTCCGGGACGCACTCGGAAGCCAGCGCAACGATTACGACAAACTCGGGCACCTGGCGCAGGGGTTCATCCCGGCCATCATTGCGCGCGAGCTGGTTATCCGGAAGAACGTGTTCAACAGTGTTCGCTGGCGCAACTTTTTTATCGTTGGGCTGTGCCTGGGTATCAGCGCGCTGTACGAGCTGGTCGAATGGTGGGTGGCGTTGCTGTCCGAGGAAGCGGCCGAGTCCTTCCTCGGCACGCAGGGTTACGTATGGGATACGCAATCCGACATGGCACTCGCGCTTCTGGGCGCGGTGCTGGCGTTGCTGACGCTTGGCTCCCTGCACGACCGGCAGTTGAAAGCTGCCGGATTCACCCGCTGACTTACTCGCAATGGCATCGATCGAGCTCGCGGCAGAATCGCATTTGTCCGCTATTCCGCGTATCGAACAGGCGGCGGCGGCAATGTTTCCGGAAGCGGACTTGCCCCTGCATATCCGTTACCGGGTTACGGATCGCGCGACGCTGGCGGAAGCGCAGCGCGACGGACGTCTATGGGTCGCGCTGAATGCCAAGCGCGAGCCTGTAGGATTCGCGCATGCCTGCGTAATCGACGACCAGGCGCACGTCGATGAAATGGACGTACACCCGGATTTCGCGCGCCGTGGCATCGGCACGGCACTCGTGAACACCGTCGTTGCCTGGGCAACGTCGCAGGGCTTCGATGCACTGACGCTGATCACCTTTCGCCACCTGCCGTGGAATGCGCCGTTCTATGCAGCGCTGGGATTCGAGGTGCTCGGCAAGGGCTCGCTCGGTGATGAAATGCGCGATCTGCTGCGCCAGGAGGCGAAAGCCGGACTCAAGGCAGCGAACAGGGTCTGCATGCGGAAGGTGCTTACGTGATCCGGTCAGCGCTGCTCGCAGCATTGCTGAATGCGGCGCCAACACCGTTGGCGGAAGCCGGCGCCGAATGCGTGGTGTTGTTGCACGGCCTGGCACGCACGGCGCGCGCCATGAATGCAATGAAAGACGCATTGCAGGATGACGGCTATCTCGTGGCCAACGTGTCATACCCTTCGCGCGAATACCCGATCGAGGAACTCGCGCCTCTGGCGATCGAAGAGGGACTCGAGCAATGCGGTGAAGACGCTGCCAAAGTGCACTTCGTCACGCACTCCCTCGGTGGCATACTGGTGCGCTATTACTATGCGGAAAACGCTATCGATCGGGTTGGCCGCGTGGTCATGCTGGCGCCACCGAACCAGGGTAGCAAGGTGGCCGACAGCCTTGGCGGGATGCCCGGGTTCGATTGGCTGAACGGTCCTGCCGGCTCGCAGCTCGGCAAAGGCGAGGGCAGCATTCCGCTCAGTCTCGGCGCGCCGGAATTCGAGTTTGCAGTGATCGCCGGCAATCGCAGTATTGATCCGTTGTCATCGGCGATCCTCGACAACCCTGACGATGGCAAAGTGTCGGTTGAGGATACGAAACTCGAGGGCATGAGCGACTTCCGCCTGGTCGAAGTCAGCCATGCCTACATCATGCAGAACGAGGAAGTGATCGGCCTCGTCAAACGCTTCCTGCGTACCGGCACGTTTGGCGAGCTGGCCGATGCCGCCGAGTAATTTGCGCTGTGCTTTCCTGACGATGGAAGATACCGGCGGCTGGTCCATCGACGCCGACCTGGCGTTCGAGCCCATGGCCGAGCTCGGATGGCACTGCGAGTGGCTGCCCTGGCGAAGGTCGGGCATCGACTGGGCTACCTACGACGCCGTGTACATTGCGGCGCCATGGGACTACCCGCAGGACCCCGACCGTTTCCTGCGTGTGCTGGAGGATATCGACGCCTCACCGGCAATCCTCGTGAACGACCTGTCCCTTGTGCGCTGGAACCTCGCCAAAACCTATCTCCGGGATCTCGAGGCACGCAGTGCCCAGATCGTGCCCAGCCGCTGGAGCGATGCATCGGCGGGGAACTGGTTCGATGTAGGAGGCATAGACGAAAGTTTCCGGGCTTTCGGCGATCGGATCATCGTCAAACCGGTGATCAGTACCAACGCGACCGATACTTTCCTCGTGTCGAGACCGGTGGCGGCTGAAACGACAGCGTTGTTGCAAAAGACTTTTCACTCGCGACCGTTCGTCGTGCAACCGTTCGCAGGCAACATCTGCACCGAGGGCGAGTTTTCGCTGTTTCACTTCGGTGACCAGTACAGCCATGCCATACAGAAAGTGCCGCGGCAGGGTGATTTTCGCGTGCAGGAAGAGCACGGTTCAAAAATCACCACAATCGAACCGGAGTCCGCACTGGTGCAGGCGGCCAATCATGTCATCAGCCTGATCGACCCGTTGCCCGTGTATTGCCGCAGCGACTTCGTGCGCGGCGAGGACGGCCGCTTCTTGCTCATGGAACTCGAGCTGATCGAACCGTCGATGTACCTGCGCATGCACAAGGAAGCGCCCGGCCGCTTCGCGCGCGCCTTCGATTCCTGCGTCCGGCAACAATTAAGGTGACAGTTACCTTAATTCCCGAGCTAGGGTAACTGTTACCACAATGCCCCTTGTCTGCGCGTTGGTAACGGGCCGGCACCGCACCGGCACGCCGTTCTCACTTAGAGGAAATGCGCTCGAACGGCGTGCCGGTGCGGTGTCAGCCTGACGCGTTGTGCCACGATTGGTCGCCGGCAATGCAGGCTCCTACAGGGGCCACAGCCAGACACTGCGGGCTCCTGCAGTTCAGGCTCGTGCAAGTCATCACAGAGTCAGGCGCGGCGTTTGTTGCGCGCGTTGCCCAGCAGCGGCCGCAGGTACTGGCCGGTGAACGACGACTTGCAGGCGGCGATGTCCTCCGGGGTACCGGTCGCGATGATGCGTCCGCCACCGTCGCCGCCTTCGGGTCCGAGATCGATGACCCAGTCCGCGGTCTTGATCACGTCCAGGTTATGCTCGATGACGACCACGGTGTTGCCCTTGTCACGCAGGCGGTGAAGTACGACGAGCAGCTGCTCGATGTCGTGAAAGTGCAGTCCGGTGGTCGGCTCATCCAGGATGTAAAGAGTATTGCCCGTGTCGCGTTTCGACAGTTCCTTCGCCAGTTTGACCCGTTGCGCCTCGCCGCCCGATAGCGTGGTCGCATTCTGCCCCAGCCGTATGTAGGAAAGTCCGACGTCCAGCAACGTCTGCAGTTTCTTTGCGATTACCGGTACGTTCCGGAAGAACACCAGCGCGTCCTCGACGGTCATTTCGAGTACTTCGCGTATGTTTCGCCCCTTGTAGCGGATCTCGAGCGTCTCGCGGTTGTACCGCTGGCCGCGGCAGACGTCACAGGGCACGTAGATGTCCGGCAGGAAGTGCATCTCGACTTTCAGCACGCCGTCGCCCTGGCAGGCTTCGCAGCGGCCTCCTTTGACGTTGAAGCTGAAGCGGCCCGGCATGTAACCGCGTGAACGCGCTTCCTGCGTGCCGGCAAACAGCTCGCGTATCGGCGTGAACAGACCGCTGTAGGTTGCCGGATTCGAGCGCGGCGTGCGGCCTATCGGGCTCTGGCTGATCTCGATGACGCTGTCGATTTTCTCCAGACCCTCGATGGCTTCGTGCGGTGCAGGGTTCGAGTTGCTGCGATAAAGTCGATCCGCGACCGCTTTGTACAATGTGTCGTTGACCAGCGTGGATTTCCCCGAACCGGATACGCCGGTCACGCAAGTCATCAGGCCGAGCGGGACGGCGACATCGACGGACTTGAGATTGTTCCCGCGGGCGCCGCTGATTTTCAGCATGTGTTTCCGGTTGACCGGGTTGCGCGCCTGCGGCAACGCGATCGATCGTTTGCCAGAAAGATACTGGCCCGTCAGCGATTCCGCACAGTCGCGGATTTGTGTCGGGGTTCCGGACACCACCACCGTGCCGCCGTGCACACCAGCACCGGGACCGAGATCGACCACGTGATCGGCGGC
>CAYXKM010000052.1:0-10458 GCA_964465665.1 uncultured Woeseiaceae bacterium | reverse complement strand
TCAGCGCGTTCAGCGTCAGCGGGTAGAGGTCCGGGGTAATAACGGATTTTTCGATAAGGCAGCCGATAACCCGGGCTTCATTCGGGCTTAGTATCACTGGCACATCGGGTTCCTTGTGAATTTTCGGTTTGCAAGCTTCGATCAGGCGCAGTGCTTATAGCACACCTCGGTCACCGGACAGAGTGAGCGCCTTCATGAATTCTTCGTCCCCGTAACGCTCGAGCGACAGGTGCTTCGCGTACGCAGGCAGAAGGGCGCCCTCGATCCTTTGCGCACACAGTTCGCCCGCGGAACACGAAGCCATCGTGCCGAATCCGGAGAGCGCGGCGACCACGAACACACCCTCCGTTTGCAACGGTCCGATGATCGGGAGGTTTTCATCGGTCATCGTATAGTAACCACCGTGAGAACTGTTCATCGACGGGAGCCTGTCGTAATACCCTTTCAATGCCGGGACCAGGCGCGCCGCGCCCCGTAACACGATCTCCGGAAACGTGTCATCGAGGACCGGTGCCCAGCCCGGCTCACTGGATTCCCTGTTGTAAGCCCAGCCGAGATGCAACGAGCGCCGTTGACCGCTGCCGTCGGTACGGCAGTGAATCTTCCCCGGCATGGTGGCCGCCAGGTAACTGTAGTTTTCATCAGCGGCGAGTAGCGCACGTTCTTCCGGGCTCCAGTCGATAAGCTGCGGATCGAGATCCACCGAGAACGGTTGCTCTCTCGGTACGGCCTTGAGTCCATCTTCGAATGCGAGCTTTTGCTGCAGCACGTTTCGGACCGGCAGGCGTTCGGCAAGGTGTGCCAGCAGCACATTGACAAACGGGCCGGCAGCGACCACCAGCCGATCGGTCGAAAACATGCGCCGGTCTGCCAGCCGGACGTGAAGCAATCGATTCTTGCGAATCTCCGTCACTTCGCCACGCACGAGGCTTCCGCCTCGGGCACGAAATTTTTCCAGCAGGTACTGGCTGAGCTGGTAGCTGTCGAGATCGCCGGCGCGGCGGATGTGTATGACGTGGCGAATCTCCGGGTCGAAAGCGGGAAATGCCCGTCGGATCGTGCCACGGTCCGTGATCACGTCGACCCCGGTTTGCTTCTCCTTCAGCAAGGACAAATAGGAGCCGGCACTGGCCCGATCGCGAATCCGGATCAGCTCTGCGGCGTCCGTTCCGTATCCCGTGTGCAGGCCGCTTAAAAACTCGCTGATATCGTCCTGCCGGGTCGCCAGCGCATATCCGCGGTGGGTGAGACAGATCCGGTTACCGGAGTCCTCTGCAATACCCTCGAGCAGGTCGATGCCTCGATCGATGAACCCGGTCATGGTCCGGTGCGGCCACCAGTTGCGGTAGTTCTCGCCGGATTGAGCCGACGTAACCGACATCGGCGCCAGCGCGTCGATCAGGACGACTTTCCGGGCAGTCTCACTACGGGTCAGGTAATGTGCGGTCGCGATACCGGCGATACCGGCGCCGATGATTATTATGTCGGCGGCTGTGGTCTGCGGCATTTTTCGCTTACCATTCCGGTTCGAAATTTTTTCTGAAGTAGCAACACAATATGACCGGGCGGTGTGAACGGACTATGCTACCACCGGCGCGGCAATGGATGTGCAGGAGAACGTTTATGTCGGGAGTCTGGTCGAGGGCGATCCTGATCGCATGCGCGGCTTTGTTTTCAATGCAAAGCGGCTGTGGCAAGGATGAAAAGAAAGCGCTCGAGCGGGCGCAACAGATACTCGCGTCGGCGCCGATCGTTGACGGGCATAACGATCTGCCGTGGGTGATTCGCGAAAAGTTTGCGGGAGACGTCGAGGGCCATGACATCTCAAAACGTGCGGAATATGACACGGACATTCCACGGCTTCGCGAAGGACAGGTGGGGACCCAGTTCTGGTCGGTATACGTGCCGAGCTCACTGACGCCGCTCGAGGCGATGCAAGCGCAGCTCGAACAGATCGACATTGCGCGCCGCATGATCGACCTGTACCCGGATGACCTGCAGCTGGCGACCGATGTCGCTGGGATCGAAGCCGCGCGCCAGCAAGGAAAGATTGCATCGCTGCTGGGCATGGAAGGCGGCCACAGCATTGTCAATTCGCTCGGTGCTCTGCGTGCCTATTATACCCTCGGCGTGCGTTACATGACCCTGACCCATTTTCACAGCAACGACTGGGCAGATTCGGCGACCGACGACGCGCGTCACGAGGGCATAAACGAATTTGGCCGGGAAGTCGTACGCGAAATGAACCGGCTCGGCATGATCGTCGACCTTTCGCACGTTTCCGCCGAGACCATGAACGACGTACTCGATGTCGCGGAAGCCCCGGTGATATTTTCCCACTCCTCGGCCCGTGAGCTGACCGATCATGTGCGTAACGTTTCGGACAAGGTGCTGAAACGCGTGGCGAGAAACGGCGGCGTGGTCATGGTGACTTTCATACCGGCCTACGTCAACGAGGACCGGCGCGAGTGGGAAGTCGGAATGATTCCGCTCCTGAAGAACGCAACGACCGATGCGGAATGGGAACAGGCGGGCGAAGCCTATCGCGAAGAGCATGGGGCGCCGCCAATCGCGACGCTCGACGATGTGGCCGATCACATCGAGCACGTCGTGGATGTCGCCGGTATCGAGCATGTCGGCATCGGCAGCGATTTTTATGGGGCCACGGGCGATGAGCTTATCGAGGGACTCGAGGATGTTTCCCGGTTTCCGTACCTAATCGCAGAGCTGCTGCATCGCGGCTGGAGCGACGAGGACATCGCGAAACTGACACGCAACAATTTCTTGCGGGCCTTCGGCGAAGTCGAGCAGGCCGCCGTTCGTTTGCAGAAAGAGCGGCCGCCGTCGCTCCTGACTTTCGACGGGCAAGCAGCGGAATCAGGCACCTAGCAGCCTGTGGAGAAACAGCCGGCCAGCGCAGGTCAGCCGCGGGCAGTGCCGCGGGGCGGGACCGGTCAGATTTTCAACGTTTTTTGTGCGCCGGCGTTCTTCTTGCGCCAGACATCGGCAATGGCGATGGCGCTCATGTTGAAAATGCCACGCATGGTCAGCCATGGAGTGACGATGTGCCCCGGCCGGGCGGTGCCGGACAGTATCGGCCCGATCAGCAATGCGTCGTTGACGGCGCGAATCAGCTCCATCGAAATATTCGCCGTATCCAGGTCCGGCATGACCAGCAGGTTGGCACTACCTGTCAGTGCCGAATCCGGCACCAGCGAGTCGCGGATTGTCTGATTCATCGCCGCACTGGCGTGCATTTCTCCGTCAACTTCCAGTTCCGGCGCCTGCGCTTTGACGATTTTCAAAGCGGCACGCATTTTTCGCGCACTGGCTGCCCTGGATGATCCAAAATTCGAATGCGACAGCAATGCCGCTTTGGGTTTGATACCGAAACTTCTGATGCGCTCGGCGCAGGCGAGGGCGGTTGCGGCGATTTGCTCGGCCGGCGGGTCGATACCGATATGCGCATCGGCGATGAATAACGGTCCGGATGGCAGGATCAGTACGCTCATCGACGATATTCGTGTTCCGGGCGATTCCGGGCGGATGATGTCAATGATGTGCGGCAGGTGATTGTCGAAGCGCCCGACCGAACCGCAGATCATCGCTTCGGCTTCGCCTTTGGCCACCATGCAGGCAGCGATGGCGGTGGTATTGGTGCGGATGACATCCCGCGCTGCAGACATCGAGACACCCCGTCGACTGACGCGCTGGTGATAGAACTGCCAGTACTCGCGATAGCGGCGGTCGTTCTGCGGATCGGTCAGTTCGAAATCGACGCCCGGTTTCAGGCGCAATCCCAGCTCCTGGATGCGCATGGCGACGACTTCGGCCCGGCCGATCACGATGGGGTACGCAATATCCTCGTCGATGACTGATTGCACTGCTCGCAGCACCACCGGGTTCTCGCCCTCGGCGTACACCAGTCGCTCGCGATTGCGTTTCGCGACTTCGATCATCGGCTGCATGAACAGTGACGAGCGCAGCCCGAAACTCGCGAGGGTGAGCTTGTATTTTTCCAGGTCACTGATGGGCCGGGTAGCGACGCCGGAATCCATGGCGGCTTTTGCGACGGCGAAAGAAACCTCTGCCATCAGGCGTTTATCGAAAGGCTTTGGGATCAGGTATTCCGCTCCGAACTTCAGCGATTCGTTCTGGTAGGCATTCGCGACTTCGTCAGTCGATTCGCGCATTGCGAGGCTGGCAATGGCATCCACACAGGCGATTTTCATCGCGGCATTGATGGTCGTTGCGCCGACATCCAGCGCACCGCGGAATATGAACGGAAAACAGAGGACGTTGTTGACCTGGTTGGGATAGTCGGATCGTCCTGTCGCCACGACCGCATCCGGTCGCGCTTCCTTGGCAACTTCCGGCAGGATTTCCGGGGTCGGGTTGGCGAGCGCGAGGATGAGCGGTTTGTCCGCCATCTTGCTCACCATCTCACCGGTCATCACCCCCGGCCCGGAGAGGCCAAGGAAAATGTCCGCGCCTTCGATGGCTTCGCTCAGGGTACGCAGCTTCGTTTTCGGAGCGTAGCGCGCCTTGTATTCGTTCATGTCTTCCTTGCGGCCCGCGTAAACGACACCTTTGCGGTCGACCAGCAGGATGTTTTCCTTACGCAGGCCGAGATCGACCAGCAGGTCGATGCAGGCGAGGCTGGCCGCGCCCGCGCCGCTCGCAACCAGCCGCACTTTGTCGATCGATTTGCCGACCACGCGCAGGCCGTTCCGGATGGCAGCGCCCGCAACGATTGCCGTGCCATGCTGGTCGTCGTGGAACACAGGGATTTTCATTCGTTCGCGGAGCTTGCGTTCGACTTCGAAACACTCCGGTGACTTGATGTCTTCGAGATTGATGGCGCCGAAAGTCGGTTCGAGCCGGGCTATGACTTCGACCAGCATGTCCGGGTCTTCTTCCGCGATCTCGATATCGAACACGTCGATGCCGGCAAACTTCTTGAACAATACGGCTTTACCTTCCATTACCGGTTTCGCCGCAAGCGGCCCGATGTTGCCGAGCCCGAGCACGGCGGTGCCGTTGGTAATTACGGCAACGAGGTTACCCCGGGAGGTGTACAGGGCCGCGTCGGCGGGGTTCGTGCTGATACGCAGGCATGGGTGCGCGACGCCCGGGGAATAGGCCTGCGCCAGGTCGAACTGGTTGGCCAGCGGCTTGGTTGGCGTAATCGCCAGTTTTCCCGGTGTCGGTTCCCGGTGGTAGCGCAGTGCGCTTTCTTCGAAGGGATCGCTCATTGCCGTAGCTTACCCGAATGCTCTGGCCGACAAAAAAACAGGGCCTGTCCGGCCCTGCTTCTTCGTCAGTCAACGGTTTCCTATTCGGCGAGCGCCATCGCCGTCAGCGTACGGCCGGTCTGCGCGATCACGTACTGTTTGCCTTCGTGCACGTAGGTCATCATGCCGTAGTGCGCGGATTCGGGAAGTTCCGCTTCGCCGACACGTTCGCCGGTCGTTTTGTCGACGGCAAACAGCATGGGCGTGCCATCACTCGCCGCGCTGGCATATATGAGCAGGGTCGCTGTGACGACCATCGGCGCGTTGGCGCCGGTGCCGGTTTCCGGGATGTCGATGCCCTGCAGTTTCGGATGATTCAGCACCAGGTCGGGCGTGTCGCCGACCGGGATGCGCCACAGGTGTTCGCCGGTGTTCATGTCGATGGCCACGATGTGGCTGTACGGCGGTTTGAACAATGGCAGATCCTCAGGACCGCGCACGCCATCCGGACGCAGCGATGCGTAGCGGGAAAAGGTCGTGCCGGTCGGGTGCGGTATGTCGGCATCGCGTTCCTCGCCGCTCGCAACGATGCGCGAGGAACAATCGGCCTGCGTCGAAATATAGATGATGCCGCTGGCCGGATCGGCAACGCTCGGGCCATCGATGTTGGTGCCGCCGCCATCGCCCGGGCACCAGAACGCCGCTTTGTAACCTTGGTCGTTGTCGCGATGCAACGGCGGGTTGAACAAGGGCCCGATCTTGAATTCTTTGAGGCTTTCGACAGCCGCTTTCCGCAGCTCCGGGGTAAAGTCGATGAGGTCGTCGTGCGTCAGGCCCTGCATGCCGTACGCCGCAGGTTTCGTCGGCCAGGGTTGAGTGGGGGACAGTTTCTCGCCGGGAATGTCGGACGCCGGGACCGCCTTTTCCTCGATCGGCCACACAGGCTCGCCCGTTTCGCGGTTGAATGTGTACGCAAAATTCTGCTTGGTGGTCTGCACGACGATCGGCACCGGCTTGCCATCGACGTTGACATCGAGCAGCACCGGTGCTGTCGGCGTGTCATAGTTCCAGATGTCGTGGTGTACCAGCTGGTAATGCCATGCGCGTTGCCCGGTCTTCGCATGCAACGCGATCAGGCTGGTGCTGAACAGGTTATCGCCGGGGTGAAATCCGCCGTAGTAGTCTATGGTCACGCCATTGGTCGGGATGTACACGAGGTCTCGTTCGAGATCGGCGGACATCGGCGCCCAGGAAGACACGTCACCGCTCCGTTTCCATGCATCGCTTTCCCAGGTTTCGTGACCGACTTCGCCCGGCCGGGGAATGACGTGAAACTTCCACAGGAACTCGCCGGTCCTCGCGTCATAGCCGAGTATGTCGCCGGGCACGTTCTCGATGCGCGACTGGTAATACCCCTGCTCGTGCGAATTGCCGACAACGACCACGCCATTAACGACTATTGGCGGCGAGGACGTAGTTATATAACCCCGTTCCAGCGGTATGCCGTTGTAAGGATCGCTTTCGATATCCAGGTCCGACACGAGGTCCGGCAACATGTCGACCACGCCGGTTTTCGGAAATCCGGCGACCGGCACCGGTTTGCCGAATCCTTCGAGTGGTTGCCCGGTTGCCGCGTCGAGTGCTGTCAGGAAGAACCCGGGTGAGGTGATGTAAATGACGAGTTTGCCGTCGATTCTGGCGAAGGCGACGCCCTTGCCGTAATCCTTGCGCATCGAGTATTCGTAACGCGCCGTTTTCGGTTCCCCGTAGGACCAGAGGAGTTCGCCGTTGGCGGGATCGAGCGCGACCACGTAACGGCGCGGGCCGGCGACCGTATACAGCGTGCCGTCGATATAGCTCGGCGTGGAACGGCCGCTCTGTGCATTGAAACTGGCGCCATCCCAGACCCAGGCCTCTTCGAGCTCGCCGAAGTTATCGGCATTGACCTGATCGGCAGGCGAGTAACGCGTATGTGCCGCGTCGCCGCCGAGATAACGCCATTGCCCGTTCTCGGTGCCGCGTTTAGTATCGCGCTCGGTTCCGCGCTCAGTTCCGCCATCCGCCGCCGTCACCGGGTAGGAGTACAGCAGAATCAGCAATGCGATCGCCATCGTGAGCAAGCACAACAGAAACACGGGCCGGGCGCACGCCCGAACGACAAGAACGGTCCTCATTGACTTCCCCCTGGCTTTACGCGATTGCGTTTTGTTGCATTCTGCAGCCAGCCGGGGCACGGCGCCAGCTCAGCGTGGCGCTATGGTGATGCTGTCCAGAACCAGGTTGTCGGCTGGCAAAGGCGCCTGCCCGGCCGGGTAACGATTGAGCGACAGCATGTAAGCAAGGATGTCGACGTAGTTTGCAAGCGGCAGCGAGCCCGGGTTGGTCTGCGGCATGGACGTGCTCATCACCAGGTTCATGGTGCCCAGTGTCTTTCCTTCCCAGGCTGCGAACACCGGCCGGAAGTACTTTTTGTCATGACACAGGAGACAATGGTCCTTGTACAACTGCTCTCCGGCTTTCGCCTGCTCCCTGCTGTAGACGGCATCGTTGGTTGTCAGGCCATCGGCCGAGGCCGGCCCGCCGATGGTCAGTAGCAACAACAATGCCGCAGCAACGATTCTGTTCATCGCAAAACCCGTGTCAAACATCCGCCCAGTGTAGAGCCCGGTCAGTGAACCGAAGCTGAATCGGCGTCCGGGTCATACAGGGCCATGGCAGTCAGCTTGCTTCCGGTCTGCAACATGATGTACTGCTTGCCCTGGTGCATGTAAGTCATCATGCCGTAACTGCTGACCGCCGGCGCCTCGACCCTGGCGAGCTGTTCGCCCGTTGCTTTGTCGACGGCATACAGTTGCGGTGAACCGTCGCTGGCTTGGCCCGCGTAGATCAGCAGTGTGCCGGTGACCGCCATGGGTGCCACCGCGACTCCGTAACCCGTGTTCGGAATGTCCATATCCTTGAGGTCCGGGTGATTCAGCACCCTGTCCGCGGTCTCACCGACCGGGATCCACCACAGATGTTCGCCGGTGTTCATGTCGATGGCCGTGATACGGCTGTACGGCGGTTTGAACATGTTGAGGCCATCCGGGCCCTGCACCGAGCCGTACGGTGGCGTCACGACCCAGTCGGCTATGGTCGTGCCGGTCGGTTCCTTGATGACCGCATCCCGCTCGGCGCCCGGCGCGAGCACCCGATAGGAGCAATGCTTGCGCGAGGTCACGTACAGGATGCCGGTGGTCGGGTCGGCGGCGTTCGGTCCATCGATATTGACGCCGCCGATATCGCCCGGGCACCACAACGCCGCTTTCTTGCCGAGATCGTTGTTGCGATGCAAGGGCGGATTGAACAATGGCCCGATTTCGTATTCTTCGAGAATTTCCAGCATGCGCCGGCGCAACTCCGGCGTGAAATCGATCAGGTCGTCATGTGTCAGTCCCTGGTTGTCGTAAGGTGCGGGCCTGGTCGGAAACGGCTGCGTTGCCGACAATTTCTCGCCGGGTACGCGCGATGCCGGCACAGGGCGCTCCTCGATCGGCCAGATCGGTTCGCCGGTCTCGCGATTGAACGTGTAAGCAAAGGACTGCTTGGTCGTTTGCACGACGATCGGGACTTTCTTGCCGTCCATGGTGACGTCAAGCAGGACCGGTGCGGTCGGTGTGTCGTAGTTCCAGATATCGTGATGCACGAGCTGGTAATGCCAGACGCGTTCGCCTGTATTCACATCGAGTGCGATCAGGCTGGTGCTGAAGAGATTGTCACCCGGGCGGAATCCGCCGTAGAAATCGAGCGTCGCGCCGTTCGTTGGCACGTAAACGATGCCGCGCTCCTGGTCGGCGGAAAGCGGCGCCCAGGAGGAGATGTCCCCGGTCCATTGCCAGGCATCGTTCTCCCAGGTCTCGTGACCGAATTCGCCAAGCTTTGGTAATACATTGAATTTCCAAAGGAATTGTCCGGTTTTTGCGTCGTAGCCGAGGATGTCGCCGGGAATATTCTCGATGCGCGACTGGTTGTAGCCCTGTTCCGCGGAATTGCCGATCACCACGACGCCGTTGACCACGATCGGCGGTGACGACGAGGTGATGTAACCCTTCTCGAGCGGCAGGCCTTCGTATGGATCGTATTCGTGGCCGAGATCGGCGAGCAGGTCGACGACGCCGGTTTGTGGAAAGCTCTCGATCGGCACCGGCTTGCCGAATCCTTCCAGCGGCCGGCCGGTTTCCGCATCGAGCGCGGTCAGGAAAAACGCCGGCGAGATAATGTAGATCACGCCGCGCCCGTCGACTTCGTGATAGGCAACGCCTTTGCCGTAATCCTGGCGCATCGAGTATTCCCAGCGTCGCGTGTGCGGCTCGCGATACGACCAGATGGTTTCACCGGTAGCCGGATCGATGGCCACGACGTGCCGGCGCGGACCGGCAACTGTATACAGTTTTCCGTCGACGTAACTCGGTGTCGACCGGCCGCTGGCGGCGCCGAAACTCGCGCCATCCCAGGCCCAGGCTTCTTCCAGGTCCTCGAAGTTTTCAGCTTTGATCTGGTCGGCGGGCGAGTAACGGGTGTGTGCTGAATCGCCGCCCAGGTACTGCCACTGGCCGGCGTTGGTGCCCGGTCCTTCGCTGTACGTCGCGGAAGCCGATGCAGCGTCTTCGTCTTCGAGGCAGCCACTGATGCAGAGGGCAAGCGCAATAACGAATATGGAACGCAGGACCCGCGCCTGCTGCATAGCGACGTGCTTCATCAATACTCCCCCGTGGTCACTTGCCAATCTGCCGACGGCCGCCGGCGATTTTCAACTGTGATTATTGTGTCGTCGACACGTGTGAAACCGGACGCTGAGGATACCGCAGCCTCTTTAGCTAAGGAACCGGAGAATCCGCCGCACTTTTGTGTCGGCTATGGCGACAGCCTGCATTAATATCGGCTGAAACTTCAATCGGATACCTTATGCGCGTTGTGGTCCTCGGTGCAGGCGTAATCGGTGTTACAACAGCTTTTTACCTTGCGAAACGGGGTTACCAGGTCACGGTCGTCGACCGCGCGGAGACCGTAGCAAGCGGGGCGAGCCATGCCAATGCCGGGCAGCTGTCCTACAGTTTCACCGATGCGCTTGCGCGGCCAGGCATGCCGCGGAGGCTCCCCGGGCTTCTCCGTGGCACCGACCGGGCGATCCGCATGCGCCCGCCACTGGAACCCGAATTTGTGCGCTGGGGATTGCGTTTCATAG
>CAYXKM010000051.1:0-2783 GCA_964465665.1 uncultured Woeseiaceae bacterium | reverse complement strand
GATCGCTGACATGACCGCCAGGAAGTATCGAATCGGAGATTTGTTAGTCATCAGTCCAGCCCTTGTGTATTGGCTAATCCGCGAGTCGGTGGACGTCTATTCGTCGCCCGGTCCGCGTGGACTGATTCTCGTGAAAGGTGGTTGCAGCGACAGCCGAATCCGGCATGTCGGGCAGGCAAAATTGCTACTGCCTGATTTCTGGCAACCCCGCTATCTTAAGACTCACGTCCCTTAGACCGGTGGCTTTGCGTCCCCGTCTTTCAACGGGTTTGCCCTGTTTCAGAATTTGGATTTGCTAAACGCTAATCAAAACTGCCTGTATGTAACTGTTGCTTACTGCGGATGGTACACACTTGAATAGATAGGTGAGCGTCAAAAACTGTCGTTGGCAGCAGACAAATTCAAAAATGTGACGCACGTCATAATTCTTGAATCGTTCGAACTCGCGCACTCAGACACAAAAAGGCAATAACACTATACAGTTAGGCCGAACCGCACGATTTTCTCATGTGTGTGTAGATTATGTGACGAAGTTTATAGTTTGCGACAATTGATTTTACAAAACGCTAGGATGCAGCGTGTCAGTAGCCTGTGCCTGCCATGTGAGGTGACCGGTAATTAAGGCCCGTCCGCTCCGGTGGTGCAAAAGTTCCTTCGGATGGAAGACCGGATCGAATCTCAGGGTGTGCCAATACTTGTCTGGAAGGTGAGTTGCCATACCGTTGGCCGTTGATGATGAGGTAGTCGCCGTTGTCCCTATAGTCATCGTTGTGTCCGTTCTCAAGAAACCAGTTTGTTCCCGGATCCCCGGAGAACGCAAGACCAAAACGCTCGTAATCATCGTCGCCAACAAAACGTTTGTCCCATGAATAATCGTATCGCCGAAGTATTAGCGTTTTTGTAGCCGACAAGCCGTTTTTTTGGTCTCCATGCAGCACTATGCCCTCATGGCTGGTCCGGTGTGAGACGTTCTCGAATACCAGGCGCCGCATCACATCGCGCCCCTGGTTCTGAAAAAGGTCACCATGCACTCCGTCGCCGATATCGGTCTTGCCCATGCCTTCCACGCCGCGACAGGCAGTATTCTGGATAATGACGTCACGTTGCATTTGTGCCGTGGCGCCATCGAGATCGTCCGGATTTCTGATGACTATGCAATCCGTCTGGTGACCCCGTGCATCGATGTACAGACCTTCCACAAAAGTAACGTGAGACTGCTGCAGTCGCAGGGCCATTTCGCCGGGGACTCTCGGATGGATATTAGCATTCGGGTATTCGCTTGGCGGCCGATTGGGCAACCTGCCGACCTCGCAGCCGGGTTGCGTCACCAGCTCGATTTGCAACCCGATAACGTGAACGTTACGACCACCGGTAATGTGCACCGGAAACTGAAGTGGATCCGGGCCAGACATGAATATGACAGCATCATCATTGCGCCGCAATCGCACTTTGTAGATCGAGCCCGCACACAAAATGCCCCAAGCAGAGATTTTCCCGGAGTTCGTTTGAGACAGGTCGATTCGCACGGGATTAACCAATCTTGGCGGCTTTTCGGTTACCTCCCATTGCCAATCAGTCGCGTTGGCCAAACTGCCAAGGAAAAGCAGTATTGCGGCGAGACCGGACAGAATGGTTGCTTGATTCATAGTGACGTAGACAATTCAGATCAGAATCAATTCACATTGTACGACAATCGGTATTGCCTATATCATCCGGCGACGCCTACCTTCTTCCATAATCCGGTAGATTTACCAAGCACCTGAAATCATGATTCGAACCCGCTTCGCGCCGAGCCCGACAGGCGTCCTGCATATTGGCAGCGTTCGTACGGCGCTGTTTTGTTGGCTCTATGCCCGGCATTGCAAGGGAAAATTCATCCTGCGAATCGAAGACACCGACAGGGCGCGGTCAACGAAAGAGAATGTCGATGCCATTCTGGATGGCTTGTCCTGGCTAGGGCTCGAGCACGACGAAGGTCCGATTTATCAGACAGATCGTTTCGACCGCTATCGCCAGGTTGCCGGGCAATGGTTGGCCGACGGTCACGCATACCATTGCTACTGCACCAAGGAAGAGTTGGCCGAACTTCGTGAGCGACAAATGGCTGCGGGCGAGAAAACACGCTATGACGGCCGCTGCCGGGAGGGCCGTGTGCCGCGAGCAGGGGTCGAGCCGGTCATCAGGTTTCGCAATCCGCGCCATGGCGAAGTGGTGGTAAATGACCTGGTCAGGGGGACGGTCGTATTCAGGAATTCCGAGCTCGACGACCTTGTAATTGTCCGGTCGGACGGTACGCCGACCTATAACTATTCCGTTGTTATTGACGACTTCGACATGCAGGTTTCGCACGTCATTCGTGGCGACGATCATCTGAACAATACGCCTCGTCAAATGAACATGCTCAGTGCGCTCGGCGCGGAGACTCCTCTCTATGCGCACCTGCCGATGATCCTGGCCGCCGACGGCGCCAAGCTGTCAAAGCGCCACGGGGCAGTGGACGTCCGCGACTACAGAGACCAGGGGTATTTGCCGAAGGCGTTGTTGAATTACCTGGTGCGCCTCGGCTGGTCGCACGGCGATCAGGAGGTGTTTCAGATCGGCGAGATGGTCGAATTGTTCGATATAGCGGACGTCAACCAGTCGGCGTCGGCATTCAATCCGGAGAAACTCCGCTGGCTGAACCAGCAGCACATCATCGCCATGCCGGCCGACGAATTGGGGAAGCGCCTCCTGCCGTTCCTGTGCCGGGCGGGTCTCGATCCGGCCGCCGGTCCGGATCCCGC
>CAYXKM010000050.1:0-2947 GCA_964465665.1 uncultured Woeseiaceae bacterium | reverse complement strand
GATCGGCGGAATGAAGTCCTCGGTGAGGGGGTAAAGGCTTATGTCGACGGCTACTTTCATCATCAGAATTCCATATCGAGTGTGATGCCTATCTGGCGGGGATCGCCTTGTCGCGTGTACAGGCGGTTGGGAAATAGCGGCGGTTCGTTTCCGAAATAGAAGCCGCGCACGGCGTATCGCTCATCGAGCGCGTTGCGAGCCCATAACTGGGCCACCCAGCGCTCGCTCGCGAAGCCGACGCGCGCGTGTACCAGCCTGTACGATGACGATTTCTGATCGTTGCTGACATCGAAATAGAAACTGTCGCGCGCCGACATATCCAAACGCGCAAACAGTCCGGAGTCGTGCCGGTAACTGCCGCCGAGTGCCAGCATGTACGGGGGCGCGTGCGGCTGTGCGCGGCCGTCGAGACTACTGACTTCCGTTTCGCCGGTTTGCAGCGTCAGGTAGTCGCTGAACACGGCATCGAGCAACCCGGCGCTCGCGTACAACTCCCAACGGTCGGACGGCAACCAGCGCAGGTCCACCTCGAAGCCCAGCGTGTTTCCCTGCGCCGCGTTGTCGGTGAAGAACACGAACGACGCCGGGTCACCGGGCACCAGCTGTAGCGAGGTCCGGACCTGTTGATCCTTACGGCGGCTGTAGAACACCGAGCCTCCCACTGTCAGCGTGTCGCTCATCACTGTGGATCTGAATCCTGCTTCGAGATTCCACAAGGACTCGCTGCCGTACTGCCGCTGGCTTTCGCCCGGCACGTCGCCCAGATTGAACCCGCCGGCTTTGTAACCTTTGGACAAGGTAATGAAGGACAACAAACCATCGGAGAAGTGGTGCCGGTAGGACAGTTCGCCGCCGACCATGGTTTCCCCCGGGTCGAGATCGAGGTTTGCGGAATCGCTGTAATCGGTCGAGCGGTTTTCGATTCTCAAGCCGAACCCGAGCCTGCCGGATGCCCCGATATCGGCCTCGAGCTGGCCGAACAGCGCCGTATTCAATGCTTCGAAGCGGCCCGAATAACGGGAATCGAGTGTATCAGTGAAAAACGAATCGTCGTATTCGCCGACGTTCCGAGTGTCGATGTCGTCCTGCATGTTCATGGCATAGACACCGACCAGCCAGTCGGTGCTGCCGCCGAAGATCCTGCCGTTTTCCGACGAACTCAGGCGGAACTCCTGGCTCACGGTCTCTCTGTCACGGTCGCTGAAGGAAAAATAATCGTAGATCACCGGGGCCCAGGCCTCGTCGTTGCCCCAGTCGGCATCGAAGGAAAAAATAATCGACGATTGCGCAGCCGACGTCAGCGAAGTGAAACGATAACGATCCGCCCCGCTCCAGGTCGCTTTCAGCGACAGGCCGCCGCTACGCTGTGCGTCCCTGCCCGGTTTGTCAGACAGCATGACCAGGCTGTTGTCGATGGCAAACGCGTCATAACCGTCATCGACATCCGTGAACAGCGCAGCAATTCGCACGTTCCAGTCACCCGGAGCGTCCCAGGCGAGTTTCCCGCGTACGGTCGTTTCATCGCGTCCGTTGGTATCGCTGCGTTGCAGCCAGGTGTTGTCGCGAAAGCCATCGCTTTGGTAATGGTGTGCGCTCAGCCGGTATTTGAGTGATGGCCCGCCGATCGGCCCGCCCAGTGCAATGCCACCGATCAGTGCATTGTCGCCGCCTGCACCGAGACGAACCGTGCCGGAAAACTCATCGGTCGGTTCGGCGCTCTGCACGTAGACAAGTCCCGCCAGCGCGTTCGCGCCGTAACGGCTGCCCTGCGGCCCGCGCAGGATCTCGATCTGCTGCAAGTCGAACAGCGTTGCGATCGAGCCGATGCCGCTGAAATCGATGTCGTCGATGATGAACCCGACCGACGGGTTCGGCGCGCCTTCATACTGCTCCAGCTCGCCGACGCCACGTATCTGCAGGTAGCGCGCGCGATGCCCGTCGCCGGACCAGTTCAGGTTGGGGACGATGCCGATCAGTTCCTCGAAATGCTGGACTGCTGCCTGCTCGATGATCGAGCGGTCAAGCACTGTGACACTCGCGGGAATTTCCAGCACGGAACGCCCGCGGAAATCGGCGGTGACTACGATCTCTTCGATCACTTCGGCCGCACTGGTGCTGCCGAAAGCAAACGCAACGAAGACCGGAGGCACGAACCTTCGGAGAAACGCGGAGACTGGGTACATCGAGGGATCCTCTTCCTACGCCGGCATTACCCGGTTCAGGTACTAAGGGTTCCCGCATTCGTCGCACCGCCCGGCACGACACGGATCTCAGGCCAGTTCGCGTCGCTCCTCACCCTGCAATCGCCGGAGAAAAACGGTGCGAACTGATGGCCACCCCTGTGACCGGCAAACTATACCGCAAAAAAAGGTCACCGTGAAATGCAACCGGCAGACAGGGGGATCAGGTGCAGTAACTTTGAGCTGACCGCACAGACACTGTCAGTTTGTGTCTCGCCTCGACCGACTGTTTTCGCCTAGAAGCGGACGGTCGATCGTTGCCGGACTTGGCAGCGTAATTGACCGGCCGCGAGCATCCGCACCACCCAATCGGTGGATGCAGCGATGTCGTTACGAGTTCGACAGATCCAGAAATTGTCCCTGGCACCTTTTTCGGACCATCTCTTGTTGTTGGGACACGCCCGTCGCATGATCAGCCCCTGATGAGTCCACAGGGCAGCATCGGAGCACCAGCTGTGCCAGCGCTGAGCAGATCTGAGAGATTTGTCGCCTTGCCGGTTGTTCGAGCCGGCTTTAAGGCCGTGTTCGCGGAATCGCGGCAGGTCTTCGACCGGCACACCCACGACGTCTTCGCCTTCGGGCTAATCGACCGCGGTGGGCAACGCTGGAATAGTGGACGCGGCCAAGTTGAGGCGCGTGCCGGTGACGTGATCATGTCGAATCCTGGCGAAGTCCACGACGGCAGCCCCATGGGCGATGAAAGTCGT
>CAYXKM010000049.1:0-9359 GCA_964465665.1 uncultured Woeseiaceae bacterium | reverse complement strand
GGCGGCCTGGCCGGGGTTTCGGCCGGCGAGACCCATCTCTGCACGGTCGGCAAGGAAGGTGCAGGCCTGACGTATCGCGGCTACGACATCTACGATCTCGCCGACAACGCCTCGTTCGAGGAAGTCGCGTATCTCCTGTTGTACGGCAAGCTGCCGAACAGCAGTGAGCTTGCAACATATATAGAGACGTTGAAGTCATTGCGCGGGTTGCCGCCGCGATTGAAGCAGGTGCTGGAAATGATCCCTGGGGATACCCACCCGATGGACATGTTGCGCAGCGCGGTGTCGCTGCTTGGAAATTTCGAGCCGGAGGGCGATTTTTCCAATCAGGGGCGCGTCGCAGACCGGCTGCTTGCCTGCCTGCCTTCGATGTTGCTGTACTGGCATCGTTTTCACACCGACGGCAAGCGTATCGCTGTAGAAACCGGGGACGACAGCATATCCGGCCATTTCCTGCATTTGCTGCACGGCAAAAAGCCCGCTGAGTTACACCGCAAATCCCTGGATACGACGCTGATTCTTTACGCCGAACACGAGTTCAATGCATCAACATTCGCAGCGCGCGTAATTACCGGGACACTATCCGACATGCATTCGGCCGTGACCGGCGCGATCGGCGCATTGCGCGGACCGTTGCACGGCGGCGCGAACGAAGCGGCCATGGAGCTGATCCAGAGATTCAAATCCCCGGACAATGCAGCGAAGGGCGTGCGGGAGATGCTCGCGCGAAAAGAGAAAATCATGGGGTTCGGTCATCGGGTATATACCGTTTCGGATCCGCGCAATTCAGTGAACAAGAGAATGGCAAAGGTGCTCTCGGACGAGGCAGGGGACACACATCTGTATGCTGTATCCGAAGCTATCGAAAAAGTCATGTGGGACGAAAAAAAGCTTTTCGCCAATGCCGATTTTTTTGCCGCGAGCGTGTATCACTTCATGGGCATCCCGACGTACCTTTTCACGCCGATATTCGTTTGCTCGAGGATTACTGGCTGGGCAGCCCACGTCATGGAGCAGCGCGCCAACAACAAGCTGATTCGACCGGCGGCGGATTACATCGGGCCGCCGCTGCAGAAATGGCTGCCGATCGACAAGCGCGACTGAACCATTTTTCAATAGTGGAGTAACCATGTCCGGCCACGACATCCGTTCGGCAACCCGGCCTGATCCCGATCAGGTGCTTGTCGATATCGCAGACTACGTTTGCAGCACCAGGATTGATTCCGATCTGGCTTATGAAACCGCCCACTATTGCCTGATGGATACACTGGCCTGCGGATTCCAGGCGCTGGACTATCCGGCCTGTACCCGGTTGCTGGGTCCGATCGTGCCGGGCGCGACACTGCCCGGCGGTGCGCGCGTGCCCGGCACATCCTATGAACTCGACCCCGTGCTGGGCGCTTTCAACATTGGCGCCATGATCCGCTGGCTGGATTTCAACGACACCTGGCTCGCGGCCGAGTGGGGACACCCGTCCGACAACCTCGGCGGTATCCTCGCGACAGCCGACTACCTGAGCCGTAAAGCGCGCGCCGAGGGCAGAAAGGCGCTCACAGTGCACGACGTGCTGACAGCCATGATCAAAGCGCATGAAATCCAGGGTGTGCTGGCGCTGGAAAACAGTTTCAACCGCGTTGGCCTCGACCACGTTCTGCTGGTCCGTGTTGCTTCGACGGCGGTGATCACACGAATGCTTGGTGGCAGTCGCGAACAGGTCGTCAATGCAGTGTCGAATGCGTGGATCGACGGCTGTGCACTGCGCACGTACCGGCATGCGCCGAACACCGGATCGCGCAAGAGTTGGGCGGCGGGTGATGCGACCAGTCGCGCCGTGCGCCTCGCACTGATCGCAATGACCGGCGAAATGGGCTATCCCTCCGCGCTGACGGCGAAGACCTGGGGTTTCTACGACGTATTGTTCAAGGGCAAGTCGTTTTCGTTGCCGCAGCCTTACGGCAGCTATGTCATGGAGAATGTGCTGTTCAAAATTTCCTACCCTGCCGAATTTCATGCGCAGACCGCGGTGGAAGCAGCAATGACCCTGCACCCGCGTGTGAAGGACAGGTTGCCGGAAATCGAGAGGATCGTGATCGAGACCCAGGAGCCCGGTGTGCGCATCATCGACAAGACCGGACCCCTCGCCAACCCCGCTGATCGCGACCATTGCATCCAGTACATGGCTGCCATTCCGTTGATTTTCGGCCGCCTGACGGCGGCGGACTACGAGGATACGGTCGCCCGTGATCCGCGCATAGATGCGCTGCGTGACAAGATGGAGGTACGGGAGAACAAACAGTTTACGAAAGACTATTTCGATCCCGCAAATCGTTACATCGGCAATGCGATCCAGGTATTTTTCAAAGACGGCAGCAGCACAGACAGGGTTGCTGTTGACTTCCCCATCGGTCATCGGCAGAGGCGCGCCGAAGGCATCCCGGTGCTAAAGAAGAAATTCGAAACGAGCGTTTCCGGAAAACTGGCGAAGGGCCAGTGGTCACAGCTTTCTTCGCTGTGCGCCGACCGGGCGCGGCTTGCTGCCACGTCGGTCGATGATTTCATGGCGTTGCTGGTGAAATAGCCTAGCCAGGGTCGCCCGCGATGCGGGCTCCTACAGGGGATTATGAGACGGCGACACGACGGTATGCCTTTCGAGCGAGTTAAGACTTCCGAGCGAGAAAGGCATGGCGGCGTGGCGCCGTTGGTCCGAATCGTCGCCCGCATTGCGCGCACTGTTTTGGGTATGCGTCCGCTAGTGGCATGAACGACATCGAAAAGAGTATCGCTGCCGGCGTTGCCGACCTCGGCCAGGCTCTTTCCGCTGACGCGGTCGGAAAACTTGCGCGTTTGTTGCGCGAGCTCGAGCGATGGAACAAGCGTGTCAACCTCACATCGATTCGAAATACTGCGGAGATGGTGAGCGGGCATGTTCTGGACAGCCTGGCGCTAAGGCCGTTCCTGCAAGGCGCGAGTATCATCGACGTCGGAACCGGTGCCGGATTCCCGGGTCTGCCGCTGGCCATTGCGGAACCGCAACGGCGATTCCTGCTGCTGGATAGCAACGCGCGGAAAATTGCTTTTGTCAAACATGTGGTTGCCGATCTCGCGCTCCGCAACGTCACCGCTGTTCAGGCCCGTGCCGAGGAATTCGTTGCAGATCCACTCTTTGACACGGTACTCGTCCGTGCACTGGCGTCGCTCCCCAGGATCGTCGAGCTTTGCGCTCACCTCATGGCCGAAAACGGTGTACTGTTGGCGGCGAAGGGCAAATATCCGGCCGAAGAGCTGGACGACCTGAACAAACACCCGGCCGACTGGGATTTCCGTGTGATCGAACTGCAAGTACCCGATTTACCACAGCAATCGCGACACCTCGTGAGCCTGAGAAAGGCGGGCACGGCATGACGCGAGTCATTGCCGTGGCCAATCAAAAGGGTGGTGTAGGAAAGACGACCACCTGCGTGAATCTGGCGGCGTCGCTTGCGGCCACGCATCGCCGCGTATTGCTGGTCGACATGGATCCGCAAGGCAACGCGACCATGGGCTGCGGCATAAACAAAATGGACCTCGAGCTGACGACCTGCGACGTGCTGCTGGGAGACGCCACTGCCGCAGACACCATCATTTCCGCGCCGGAAGGCGGTTTCGCGGTGCTGCCCGGGAACGAGGACCTGACGCTTGCCGAGGTCAGGCTGCTTCAGGAGCTCGGCCGCGAGATGCGGTTGCGCCAGGCGCTGGCGCCGGTCAGGGGCCTTTACGATTTCATTCTTATAGATTGCCCGCCTTCGATCAACATGCTGACGGTCAATGCACTGACGGCAGCCGATGGTGTGCTGATACCGATGCAATGCGAGTACTACGCACTCGAAGGATTGACTTCGCTCCTGAACACGATCGAACAGGTGAAGAATTCCGTCAATCCGGAGCTCGAGGTTTACGGTCTGCTGCGCACGATGGTGGATCCGCGCATCAACCTGTCAAACGAAGTCTCGGATCAGCTGGTCGCGCACTTCAATGACAAAGTGTTTCGCACCGTCGTACCCCGCAATGTGCGTCTCGCGGAAGCGCCCAGTTTCGGCCGGCCGGTCCTTTATCACGACAAAACCTCGCGGGGCGCCCTTGCTTATCTCGCGCTTGCGGGCGAAGTATTGCGGCGCGAGGACGAACGCTTGTCGGCTGCAAGTTAGGATTTACATCAGATGCTACAAACGGATCGCCACTCACGATGACAAAAAAGAAACGACTGGGCCGAGGGCTCGATGCGCTATTGAGCAAACCGGTGATGGAATTGACGGCCGCGAGCGGTCGCGTCGATGGAACGCTGAAGAACATTCCGCTGGAGATGTTGCAACGGGGCCAATATCAGCCTCGCGTCGACATTCGACAGGACACGCTGGAGGAGCTTGCAAGCTCCATTCGCTCGCAGGGCGTGGTCCAGCCGATCATTGCCCGGCCGCTCGTCGGCAAGTCCGGGGCTGGGCAACGCTATGAGATCGTCGCCGGCGAACGCCGCTGGCGCGCGGCGCAGATGGCGGGACTTACCGAGATACCGGCCGTCATTCGCGAAGTCGAGGATGAAGCCGCCATCGCGATGGCGCTCATCGAGAATATTCAGCGCGAGAACCTGAACCCGCTCGAAGAAGCGAAAGCTCTCGACCGGCTGATCCGCGAGTTTCACCTCACCCACCAGGAAGCCGCTGATGCGGTCGGCCGTTCACGCGTCACCGTGAGCAACCTGCTGCGATTGCTGGACCTTTCGGACAAAGTGAAACCGATGCTCGAATCGCGGCAAATCGAAATGGGACATGCACGCGCACTGCTCTCGATTACGAACCCGATGCAGCAATTCGATGCAGCGCGCCAGGTGGTAAAAAAAGGATTATCCGTGCGCGAAACCGAGCAACTCGTGCGCCGCATCATGACCGGGGAAAATGCGCCGAAGAAACCAGCCGCGGCCAGTGCGCCTTCTGCCGACATACGGCGCCTCGAGACCGGCATCTCGGAGAAACTCGGAGCGAAAGTGCGTATCGATCACTCGAACACGGGTTACGGCAAGCTGATCATTTCCTACAACAGTCTCGACGAACTCGACGGAATCCTGAAGCACATAAGATAGTGCTGATTGCCGGTTACATCGCGCCGGTGATGCTGACGAATACGCCATGATGGTCGTAACTGAGATCGGTCAGGTCGTCCGAAAAATCCGTGAAATTGTATCCAATGCCTATCTTCAGGTTATCTCCCAGGAAACGCGAGACCGTGGTCAGTGCGCCGCTGCGACTTTCGTTCAGATCAGGCATATCCAGCAAGCGCCCTTCCACGAGGAGCTCCCAGTTCTTCCAGAACCTGAAGTCGCTGCGCAGCACATACAGGTTGGCGTTATTGCTGAAGAATTCGGGATTCTCGCGGTCCAGGCTTACCTGTCCTAACCGGTACGCGTACTTGCCGCCTATCGAAAGCGCCGGCGTGAGATCGTAGGTGACATCGACGGACGCGATTTGGCTCTTCTGGATGAACTCGGCAGCGATGTTCTGCAGCGTGATCTGATCGGTGGTAGGTACATTGTAGAAGTAGGTGTACTTCACCAGTGTGTTCAGCCGATCGTGGTGGACAGGGCGGTAGGCATAGCCAAGCACGCCCTCCGTGTAACCGCCCTCGTAGAACGTACCTAACGAACTGTCGCTCACCGAATGATTGAGCTTGCCGAGCAAACGGCTCCCCGGATTCAACTGGTATTTGAAATTGTTCCTGAACAGCCAGGTGGTTCTCGTCAACCTGGTCAGATCCGGCTGCTCGGCGTCGTCGTCACGGTACTCGATGCCACTCGAGAACTGCAGCGCATCGAATGCAAAGCCGATCTGGATTCCACCGGCCAGGCGTTTCGTCTCCGCGCCGGTCTGTACATCCTGCAAGGTTCCGATGTCCGTATTGATGCCCAGGTTCCAATTCTCGGTCGGCGCGAAGCTGATTCCGGTCGCGTGCGTAAGCCCCGTCATCGAGTCGTTGTGCTGGTATCGCTCCTCGAGAAACACGCTCGTGCTGTCCGCAAGCCTGGATTTCACGCCGGTGACGAGGTTGCCCTCGCTGCCGCGCATGCTGCGCAGGGCATTGTCGGTACGCTCGTTCTCGAGTGCGTAGTTGAGGTACAGGCTGGTGCGATCCGAATGGAGGTAATTCGTGCCGACTCGTCCACCCATGCCGAGACTGCCGTCGGACATCTCGGCGTCGACTCGCAGCCGATCCGAAATGCGATGCGATCCACCGATACCGGCGCGTGCATTCTCCTCGCGATCACCGGTTACGGACAACGTATCCTGCACGAATGCGTAGGTACTCCACGTGTCCTTGGAATCGTAGCCGATCTGCAGAACCGCATCCGTTCGCTCGCCCTGCGACTGGGTCAATGGAGCGCTGAGCGACCGGTCGAGGCGATCGTCGACCCGATACCCGGCCCTGACATCCCAGTTATAGGACAGCCGGTAACCCACATTGTACTCCTGGGCCCGGGTCTCGACGCCCTGGTCCTGGGTACGGTTATCGACTTTGGCTCCGACAGAGAAACGCTCTGCGATAGGCATACTGAACGTGCCGCCGTAGTTTGTCGTGTCCGTCAGCGCTGTCAGTCCCGGCGCCGAGAAGCCGGCCCCGACTTCCTGCGCGTACAGCGCCAGTCGTGCGTTGCCGAAGCCGATGATGTCGTCGGATGCGACGCTGATGTCTGCGCGGCTGGCCTCCGCTTCGGCGTTAACGAATGACAACGGGTCGTATGAGTTGAATTCGAAACCACCGTCATTGGAGAACAGCGGCATGGCGATCATACCCTCGGTCCTGGCCTGCTGAACCTTGAGCCAGGACTCGGCGCTGAGCCTTAAGGTCAGGTCGGCAGCGTTAAGGGCGCTGTCACCGTCGTCCTGCTCGTTCACGTTCGAGGTGAGGCCCAGCTTGATGTGATCGCCTAACCAGAAATGCATCTGCCCGCCGGTCGACACCGCGTCCACGTCATCGAACCCCGGCGTGTACTCGTATCGTACGACGAGGTAGACCTCATCGCCGGAAAGCGCGTTGCTGCGTACCAGGAGATTGTCGTCCGCCGTCGATGCGAGCGGCGCTGCAAGCACGATGCGCCCCTGCAGGTAGTCGATGTCATAGTCCATGGCCGGCGTAAGGTTGACGACGCCCGTGACGATGCCCGACGCCTTGTCCCGGATCTCAATGCGAACGCGTTCCGAACCGCTGAGAATGTCCTGCCGGCGCAGGAAATAAAGCGATCCGCCGGTGCCGCGGAATTGTTCCCGGCTCGGCACGGTACCGGGCTCGGCCGCAAAGGCATCGACGACAAAGCGCTGGTCCCCGAACTCGGTGGTCGCATCCGTCTGGTAGTGCAGGTTGGCACCGTAAAGCCCCCGATCGACCTGTGCCAGTTCGTTGTTCATGTAGCCGACTTTGAAATTACCCCATTGCCCGTAGTTGTCGTCCTCGCTCAGCCTGACGAAGAACTTGCCCATGGTCGGCGCCATCTCCTCGACGGTACTGTCATCGCCGAAAGTCGGGTAGTAGTAGTCCGGGTCGATCCGCCGGAACAGGGAATCCGGTGACTTGTCCATGATGTTGCTGAACAGATTGTCCAGTGAGCCCTCTCGCGTGTCGGCGCTCGCCGTCAGACGCCAGTGCTCGCCGAATTTTCCGTCGACGAAAAACGCCAGCCGGCCATCCATGGTCGAGTCGTAGTCATAGTCGGAATTCTCGCCGCTCAGCAATTCGATGGGGCCACTCGCTTTGCTCTCGGAGATCGTCAGGTCGGCCATGCCGACGTAGAACCAGTCATCCGATTCGAATTCCAGATCGCGTAGATAAAGCTCGCCACGGCCTTCCTCATCGATCACGGCGACCTCGACGGTATGCGTGCCCTGCGGCAGGATTTCCTCGGCAACGAAACCACCACTCTGATCGACGGGAACCGGTCGTCCGGCGACCCAGACCTGTTGATTCTCTGCAACACTGCCACGGACGCTCACGGTGCCGCTGCCGAGCCCTATGTTGTGCAGACCGAGTGCGTTCTCCCCGTAAGCCGACAGCAGTTCCGGCTCCCGCTCCGCCTCTGCGGTCTCGTCCTGTCCGCCGTCGTCGGATTGCCCGACCTCGCCGTACATGAACCAAAGCGGCTGAGCGAGCGTTTCATCGAACCTGCCATCGTCACCGTAGGCGCGCAACACATAGGCCAGTTCGTGCACGGGCGCCTTGAACCAGGCGGCAGGTGGTTGCCACTCGGCGACGCCCGCAGGATCGATCTCGATAATTTCAAGCGGCTCCGACTCCTGTGACTGGCCGGCGTCGAAGACCCGCACCTCGGCACGCTCGATGTAATAGGAGTAGTTCGTATACATGCGGAAACGCACTTTGGAAACGTGCGTTTCGCGGTCGATCTCGCGCGCGACCATTATGCGCGACGGATTTGCCGTTATGCTGAGCCGCGGCGCCGATCGCAGGTTGTCGTAACCGAAGCGGATGTCGACTTTCTCCATCGCCACGTCCGTGCAACGCTGAATATCCGAAGAGCTCCTCTGCGGATCATCGATTGGCTCGCCGTCGACGGTAATTCGCATGAGATTCAGGCCGAGAGGATTCTGGGGTGTAAGCTCGCGCGTGATCCGTGTGATGTCGACGCCCTCGTAATCGTCGAGGATCGCCAGTTCATCGTACAGAACTTCGACCGATACGTGCGATTCATCACCCTGAACGAAACCGTCATTCACGACGTCGCTCGAATGGACGTATCCGCGGCCCTCGAATTCGAGCTGCGAGTCGTCGATCTCCATAAGCTGATCGACAACCTCCATGGCCCGGCGGGCACGGGACGAGGACAGTCCAATGTCGTCCCCGTAGACGAGCGCTGTGCGGCGCGCAAGTCCTTCATTACGCGTGTAACCGACGAAGCGTACACGCGGGTTCGTCCGGTCCTTGACGTCTGCCATGGCGCGGGCCAGCTCGTCCTCGAAGCCTGGCGGGACCACGGGCTGCCCGTCGCTGAAGTCGATGTTGTCGACGCTGCCCCATGGTGGGTCGTACACCCTGGTAACGAGTTCGGCGCCGGCCGACTCCGGACAAAGCTGCGGTTCGTCCGGCAGTTCCTGCAAGGGATCGTCATACCAGAACTCAACTTCGACGCGGCGATTCAGGGATCGCCCGAGCGCGGTTTCGTTGCTGGCCATCGGCCGGGACGTGCCACGCCCATCGCTCTCGATGGCCGTCGTCGGAATATTCAGATTGTCCTGTAGCGCCAAAGCAACACGCCGTGCCCTGGCCTTTGAGAATCCGACGTGGTTGGCATATATGCGCTCGTTTCTTTCGTTGAGCGCCTGATC
>CAYXKM010000048.1:0-16455 GCA_964465665.1 uncultured Woeseiaceae bacterium | reverse complement strand
CGCCGTGGCCGCCATCGGCAACCCGACGCGCTTCTTTCGCATGCTGGAATCACATGGCATGCGCGTTATCCCGCATGCGTATCGCGATCACCGTCAACTGAGCGACAAACATTTTGCATTCGGCGACAACCTGCCGATCGTCATGACGGAAAAGGACGCGGTAAAATGCGCCGAAATGTCCATCGACAACGGCTGGTACATACCGGTCACGGTCAAGTTTCCGAATGCCGGCCGTTCGAACTGGCTGGAAGACCTGCACGGATTTCTGCTGCGAAAAAAGGAAGAGCTTTGTCCGATAACCGATTCCACGTCGTAATACCGGCACGTTACGCATCGACCCGGTTGCCGGGCAAGCCCTTGCGAATGCTTGCCGGCAAGCCGATGTTGCAGCACGTGTGGGAGCGCGGCGGTGAAAGCGATGCGCAAAGTGTCGTCATTGCAACCGACGATCAGCGCATTGCCGATGCAGCGGCGGCATTCGGCGCGGAAGTTTGCATGACTTCAAGCAACCATCATTCCGGCAGCGACAGGATTGCCGAAGTGTGCAAAGTCAGGAAATGGCCCGGTAACCGCATCATCGTCAACCTGCAAGGCGACGAGCCGACGATGCCGGCAGCGTTGATCAATCAATGTGCTGGATTGCTCGACGACGATGGCGCGGACATCGGCACGCTGGCATCGCCGCTCTATTCAGATGCAGATCTGAAGAATCCGAATATCGTGAAAGTACTGCTGGATGCAAACGACAACGCGATGATCTTCAGTCGCGCAGCCATTCCTCATGCGCGAAGTCCGGATGCACAGGGTCTCGCAGCGACCACCGCGCTGCACCATCACGGCATCTATGCCTATCGGGTTGCCGCTTTACTGAGAATGGTTGCGGCGAGTGCGCCGGCGTTGGAGCTATGCGAGCAACTGGAACAACTGCGTGCTTTGCACCTCGGTATGAAAATCCGGGTCGGGCGGCCAACTGTGCGTCCTGGCGCAGGTGTCGATACCGAGGACGAGCTGCTAAATGCCGACCTCCAGCTTTCTAACGGCCGCTGATCGAAGTCGATTGCCTGCTGGTTGTCAAAGCAATTGAATCGTCAATAACTTGTTTTGTTCATGCGATGCAATGTCAGCTCGAATGAACCGCGTTGGTACCCATTGCGTTCGATGATCGTGACGAGACCCGGCAAAACCCTCAGGGCAAATGACAGACAATTGAGTTTCTGGTAATTCATGGCGAACTTCAGGTCCGGTTTCCGGGTCGAATTTCAAGTGTCTAGGTCCAACGGTGATACGACTTGCTAGATGGTGGGCTTGGTCAAAGTGCTGTGCTTCGGGCATGATGGGATTACGCCAGTCTTTCGCGCGGCACCGTGCGCCGTCTACCAGGAGATCATTATGCGTCTTGTAACTGGAGTGTTCATTCTTATGGCAACCGTGATATCGGCAGCGCAGGATCCGGTACTGCTGGATCAAAACTTCCGTCGACTCGCATCGGACGAGATGGTCAACCTTGACGACGAATATGCGGGCAAGGTCATTCTGGTCGTCAACACTGCCTCAAAGTGCGGCAACACACCGCAGTATGATGGACTGGAAAAGCTTTACCAGCAGTACGGCGATGACGGCTTCGTCGTGCTCGGCTTTCCGTCGAATGATTTTCTCGGGCAGGAGCCGGGCACTGAAGAGGAAATCGAGAATTTCTGCCGCCTGACGTACAAGGTGAAATTCCCGATGTTCGAAAAGGTAACGGTAAAGGAGGCTAATGCCCATGCGTTTTTCGATCAGCTGGCCGCCGCATCCGGAACCTATCCGACGTGGAACTTTCACAAGTACCTGATCGGCAGGGACGGAAAGCTGGTAAGCGAGTTCAGTCCGCGTACAGAGCCTTATGACGAGGCCGTGGTAGCGGCTATCGAAACCGCACTCGATATGTGAGTCCCCGAGCTGCAGGCACTTATTGGCTTGCAGACACATGCATGCGGTTCTTCAGCCATCGCAATACCTGCATTGATTGACTAAGATTGGCAGCCGAGACAGGTAGCGAATATGAGTGAAACGAGGGGCAAGCTGTCCATACTCTTCGTGTGCATGGGCAATATCTGCCGGTCACCGACGGCCGAAGGCGTGTTCCGCAAGGTCGTGGCTGACGCAGGGCTGGATCACCTGATACAGGTCGAATCGGCCGGAACCCATGCGTATCACGTCAACGAGCCACCGGATCGGCGCGCGCAGGCCGCTGCCGAGCGCCGCGGTTTTTCACTCGTCGACATCCGTGCGCGAAGTATCGACAGCTCCGACTTCGAGCGATTCAACTACATCTTCGCCATGGACCGCGATAACCTGGAGATGCTAAGGTCTGCTGCCGGTGAAAAGTCGGAAGCAGAAATTCATCTGTTTCTCGAATACGCAACCGCAGGTCGCGAATACGAAGTGCCGGATCCGTACTATGGCGGCGTGGCCGGATTCGAGCGCGTCCTCGACATGGTCGAGGATGCGTCGACTGAGCTACTGGAGTTGTTGCGACACCGTATCGGCTGATTTCTGTCAGCTCGCAGCGTCGCGATCGTCCGGCGCCTCCTGAGCCACCGGATCCTCCGCCGATGCCTTTTCAACCGGAGCAACCGGTGGTTCCCAAGGCAAAAGTCGACCTTGCGGCCGTGGTTCGGCAACCACGCCCGCACTTGGCGCTGGCGACTCCAATTCGGCTTTCACGGCAGGGACTTGCTCGGCTGCAGGCGCGACCTCGGTCGGTGCTGCCGGCTCGTAGGGTGCGGGTTCCGGCGTCGCTACGTATCGCACGGCCTCGTCCACAGGTGGGCGCTCATAAGGCTCGCGAATCAAAGGCAGCTCGGGCTGTGTGTCTTCGTAGTCGATGGCGGATGTCACGGTTACAGCGGCAATCGCCGGAGCCGCGACCTTCGACGCTACGCTGACCGGCACTGAATCTTCATTTCGTTCACCGGGGATGCTGTCGCTGAAAGATTCGCGCGCAGGTTCTCGCGAGGATTCGCGCAAATTCTCGCGGTCCTGCCCGTTGGTACGCGTCTGCTGCTGTGCGAACGGTTTCGATGGCATGTCCGCTGGCGGATTCTGCATCGCCGTTCCCTGCTGCTGCTCAAGTCTCGCTGCAACATCGGCATTCTCAGAGTTCTTTCTGCGGCGCCGGCCGCCGCGCGAGCGGCGTTTCCCGGATTTCTTTCGACTCTCATCGCGACCGACCTCGCGTCCGACCTCACGACCTTCGTCGCGCCTTACGCCCGCCTCATCGGCTTGCGGTTCCTTGCGTACTTCCTGCGGTTTCTTCCGTTCCGGGTTTCTCTGCTGTCGCGCGGCGTCGTCGCCCTGCGGCCTGGCCGAAGATTGCCTGTCCGGTTTCCTTTTCCGCGACGGCCGGTCGCGCTCCGCGCCGCGCCGGCGCGATTCATCATGTCGTTCGGACTGCCGTCCGCCGCGACGCCGGCTGTCCGAGACGTGGCGGCGCTTGTCACGATCGGCTTTGCCGGCTTCCTCGTCCGGACGCCCCTGAAACAGCCCGAGGAATCGGGCCAACAAACCGGGACCTTTCTTTTCCGGCGCTTTCGGCCGGGGCGGCGGTACCGGGCTCTGTGCGGTTACCGTAACGATCGCCGCCTGCTCGGCCGACTTCTTGTCCTGCACGGCCTGCGGCGCTTCGATGTCGACGTCCATTTCCGCCAGCGCATAACTGGTACCGGTATTCTCCGGCAGCTCGACCTGGTCGTCGCGTACGCGGCGAATACGGTAATGCGGTGTTTCCAATGCGGCATTGGCAATCAGTATGACCTGCGTTTCGCTGCGAGCCTCGAGGTTTTGCACCCAGTCGCGCTTTTCGTTCAGGAGGTAAGTCGCCACCTCGACCGGCAGCTGCGCGATCACTTTGGAAGTGCGTTCCTTGCGCGTTTCCTCACCGATGATGCGCAGTATGGCAAGCGCCAGCGATTCGACGCTGCGGATATTGCCTATGCCGGAACAACGCGGGCAGGTCAGGTAGTTCGATTCGCCGAGCGATGGCCGCAAACGCTGCCGCGACATTTCCAGCAATCCGAAGCGGGATATCTTGCCGATCTGCACACGGGCACGATCCTGGCTGACGGAATCTCGCAGGCGATTTTCGACGTCGCGCTGGTTTTTCTGCGGTCCCATGTCGATGAAATCGATAACAACGAGCCCGCCCAAATCGCGAAGTCGCAGTTGCCGACCGATCTCGTCGGCCGCTTCCAGGTTCGTATTCAGCGCCGTCGCTTCGATATCGCCGCCTTTGGTCGCGCGCGCGGAGTTGATGTCGATCGAAACCAGCGCCTCGGTATGGTCGATGACCAGGCTGCCGCCGGATGGCAGCGTGACCGAATGGGCAAATGCGGATTCGATCTGCGACTCGATCTGGAAACGTGTGAACAGCGGCACTTCGTCGGTGTACAGCTTGATCTTGCGCAGATTCTGCGGCATCACGTGCTCAACAAATTCCGCCGCTTCCTTGTACGCCGTTTCGTCATCGATGAGGATTTCGCCGACTTCGGCAGAGAGATAATCGCGCAGTGCCCGCACAACCGCATTGCTTTCCCGGTAAATCAGGAACGGCGAGGGGCGTTCGACCACGACTTTCTTGATCGCTTCCCAGATGGCGAGCAGGTTCTTGAGATCCCACTCGAGTTCTTCGGAGCTGCGATCGATGCCTGCGGTACGCAGGATCATACTCATTCCGGGAGGTACTTCGACCTCGCGAACGGACTCGCGGGCCAGGTCGCGGTCTTCGCCGACGATGCGACGGGATACACCGCCCGAACGGGGTTTGTTGGGTTTCAGAACGATGAACCGTCCGGCAAGACTGACAAACGTCGTCAGCGCAGCTCCCTTGTTGCCGCGTTCTTCCTTATCGATCTGCACCACGATGTCCTGGCCTTCCTTGAGGACGGCCTTGATATTCGGTTTGCCGGAATCGACGTCGGTCAGGAAATACTCGGGAGAGATTTCCTTAAGTGGCAGGAAGCCGTGCCTTTCGGCACCGTAGTTGACGAAAGCCGCCTCGAGACTGGGCTCGATGCGTGTGATCTTCCCTTTGTAGATATTGGCTTTCTTGCGTTCGCTAGACGGTAACTCGATATTGAGATCGTAGAGGCGCTGGCCGTCGACCATCGCCATTCGCAACTCCTCTTCCTGAGTTGCATTGATTAACATTCTTTTCATGTTGCCCTGCTTCAAGGTTGTAGTCGGGCAGCAGTCGAATCTGGCGTGACGTAACCGGAGCGGCGGGGCAGGGAACGGGCGCAAGTCGCAATGACCGGTGCGATGCACCGATGTCGCGGGATGCTGACTTCTGGCCGGGCCGATGATTACCGATCGGGTCGATCATCAGTCTCAACAGGAAATAAATCATGTGTACCCTGCGGTTAATCCGCTCTGGCGCATGCCGAAAACCCGGGCTTGCTGCCAATTGGAGGCCGACCTCGCGTAAAGCGGTAGTCGGAAATTCGGTCGTTCCTGCTTTCGGGCCGTGCCTGCCGGTCCTTCGCAGCGTTTCGGCATGAGACGGAAAAACGTCCTGCTGCCTCTACGGGCGGGTAATATAGCACAGCAACCTGCTGCGGCAATGCCAAATAAGTCATTGACCCTGAATGAATAACGCCTATCGGACCTGGAAATGAACGAGACCCCGACCGAGCTGGATCCCGGCATGCGCCAAACCGGGGTCCGAAAAATCCGTATCGATGAGGAACAGGCAGGTCAGCGTATCGACAATTTCCTGCGCCGTGAATTGCCGGGCCTGCCCAAAGGCAGACTGTACCGCATACTCCGGCGCGGCGAAGTCCGGGTTAACGGCGGCAGGGTTCGTGCCGAATACAAACTGGCCACCGGCGACGAAGTGCGCGTGCCGCCGGCCAGGATCAACGCCGAGCACGCAGGTCCGCCGGCCGGAACCGGGCGCTCATTGCTCGAGAACATTCTTTTCGAAGACCGGCAGATGCTGGTGGTCAACAAACCGGCCGGCATGGCGGTGCACGGCGGCAGTGGCATCAGCCACGGCGTCATCGAGATTCTGCGCAGCGCGCGGCCCGAGCTCCGGGACCTCTCGCTTGCGCATCGCCTCGATCGCGAAACCTCAGGATGCCTCGTGCTGGCTAAACGGCGGAGTGCGCTGCGTACCCTGCACGCGATGTTTCGTGACGGCCAGGTCGAGAAGAACTACCTGGCACTGGCGATCGGCGACTGGCAGCACGGCACGCAACTCGTCGATGCACCGCTCTTCGTGCAGCATCGGCAAGGCGGTGAACGGCATGTTATCGTCAGTGCCGAGGGCAAGCCGGCACAGACACGCATCCGCCTGTCGAAATCATTCGGCCATTACAGCCTGTTGCAATGTCAGCCGCTCACCGGCAGAACGCATCAGATTCGTGTGCATGCGGCGCACGCGGGTCACCCGCTTGCACGCGACGAACGTTACGGCGATGCAGACGCAAACGCCAGGCTGAAGATACTCGGCCTGAAGCGCCTGTTCCTGCACGCCCAGTCGATCTCCTTTCCGGACGAGCACGGTAACGAGATACATTTTAATGCCCCTCTTGCAGACGACCTGGATCAGTTCCTCAACCGGCTGTCCGAAGCGTAGGCGTCCGACCGGCGGCCAGCGCGCAAAACTTTCAGGGCAGCAGGTATCCGAGTTCCTGCAGCCGGCCGGACACCCAGATCATGGGCAGGCCGATCAGAGCCGTCGGATCCTCAGTGCTGACCGATTCGAAAAGTACGAATCCGGCGCCTTCCAGCTTGAAGCTGCCGGCGCAATCGTAAGGCTTGTCGTGCCGCAGATAATTTTCAGCGAGGCGCCGGTCGAAGCTGCGGAAACGAACGATCGTGGTATCGACGTGCTCGTAGCGTCGTCGCGTAACCGGATCCAACAGGCACACCGCCGTCAGAAAGCGGACCGCTTTGCCTGAAGCCGCGAGCAGCTGCTCGACGGCGCGTTGGTGGTCGCCCGGCTTGCCGAGAACAAGGTCGTCCAGCACGGCAAGCTGATCGGCGCCTATTACCAGCGCGTCGCGGTGTTTGATGGACACTGCCTCAGCTTTCTTCCTGGCCAGTAGCGGTGCCAGCTCCTCCGGAGCGAGATCCGGCCAGGCCGCTTCGTCGGTGTCCGGAGACTCGGAGTCGTAATCACTCAGGAATCGATCGAGAAGTCCACGGCGGTAGCTTGAGGAGGAGGCGAGCACGATCGGCGGCGCGGACGGATTTTGCATCGGATATCAGCAGTTTGCAGCTCTTTATTGACGAGTCTAGCCAGTTTCCGTTGTGTCTACCCGGAAAATGTTGTCCGGACACCCGCAAGACTTAAGCGAGGTTCTTTGACAGCTTCCGGATTCGCACATATCATGCGCCCCGCCATGGCCAGCTCGCTGACACAACGCGTCACGCCGGCGGAGCTGGCGGATAGACAGCAAGTTATTGAAACTAAAGAGAATATCGATAGTTTTCCGCGGCTTGCAGCGATCATCGAGGCGGACCTGGCGACGACCTCCGGGCCGCTCGCAAAATGGCGGCAATTTCCGGTACGGATTACACTGCGTTTCGGCTGGGCCGATACGCGACGCGGCTTCGTCACCCTGACGGGCGAGGTTGAGACTCGAATGGCTGGATTGTGCCAGCGGTGCCTGCAGCCGTTCGAATACCCGGTCTGCGAAGGGCTCAAGCTGTTGCTCGCCCGCCCGGACGACCCGATCGAAATGGCACCGGATACGGCGCCCGATTCCGAGGTTTGGGAACTGGACGAGGAGTGGTTGCGGCCCATCGACATCGTCGAGGAAGCCTTGATCATGGCCTTGCCGCTGGTGGCCAGGCACGAGAACTCCTGCCAGCCGCATCTGGCCGAGCCGAAGCCGGAATTGAGTGACAAGGAAAAACCGTTTGCTGACCTCCGGTCGCAGATGCAGGACTAGACACAAGCATGGTGGCACGCCGATGTCATCGTTGAATGGAGATAACAATGGCTGTTCAGAAAAGTCGCAAGACACCTTCGACCCGCGGCATGCGGCGCTCGCACGACAAGCTCACGGCACCGGCGCTGTCCGTTGATCCGACCTCGGGCGAAACACACCTGCGGCACCGCGTTACGCCGGATGGTTTCTATCGCGGCAAGCAGGTCATCGTAAAAGCCGAAGACCTTACCGAAGAGTAGACCCCCCGCTCCCGGGCCGGCGATTGCGCCTGGCCGGACGATTCCGTGGGATCAAACTCTGTTATTTCCCTTGACGCCATGAGCGGTGACCTCGGTCCCGAGGTGGTCGTGCGCGCTGCATCGGCGTGCCTCGACAAACATTCAGGGCTCAACGTCGCGCTGGTCGGCGATGAAGCCGTGCTGGCCGACCTGGTGAGCCGCATCATCGGATCGAACAATCGCTTGACGATTCATCATGCGAACGAAGTCGTCAGCATGTCGGAATCGCCGGTCGATGCCTTGCGCCGGAAGAAGAATTCCTCGATGCGAGTCGCGATCGACCTGGTCAAGGACGGCATTGCGGATGCCTGTGTCAGTGCCGGAAATACCGGTGCACTGATGGCGACCGCCAAATTCGTATTGAAAATGCTCCCCGGCATCGATCGGCCGGCGATCATTGCCGAATTGCCCGCAATAGGCGGGACAGTTCACATGCTGGACCTGGGTGCGAATACCATCAGCGATCCACAGCAGCTCTTCCAGTTTGCCGTGATGGGCTCGATCGTCACCGGCGACATCCGCCGCATCGAACGGCCCCGCGTGGCACTTCTCAATATCGGCGTCGAGGACACCAAGGGTCATGACACGGTCAAGGAAGCGGCGGCGCTGCTGAATGCCAGCGCCCTCAATTACATCGGTTTCATCGAAGGCAACGAGATTTTTTCCGGCAAGGCCGACGTGGTCGTCGCAGACGGGTTTACCGGCAACGTGGCATTGAAAACCATGGAGGGCACAGTCGGGCTCGCGTCGCACTATCTGCGTCGTGCTTTCACTCGAAACTTCTCGTCAAGAGTGCAGGCGTTCCTCGCCTCACCGGTGCTCAGGCGGCTCAAAGTCGAGATGGACTCGCGAAATTACAATGGCGCGTCTCTGGTCGGACTAAATGGTATTGTTATCAAAAGTCACGGCGGTGCAGACTCGTACGCGTTTCAGCACGCCATTGAAACGGCGCTTGTCGAAGTCAGGAACCAGGTGCCGTCCCAGATCGGCAATTTTATGCAACAGGAAGCCGCATGATCTATTCGAGAATCGCAGGGACCGGCCGTTTTCTTCCCGAGCGGATCCTGACCAATGCCGATCTGGAGACAATGGTCGATACGACGGACGAATGGATCCGCACACGCACAGGCGTCGAGCGCCGGCATGTAGCGGACAAGGAACAGACGACCTCGGATCTGTGCCTCGAGGCGGCCAAGATCGCGCTGAAAGACGCCGGCGTGACCGCGGAAGACATCGATCTGCTGATCATCGGCACGACCACGCCCGACCTGGTTTTTCCCAATATTGCGACCATTGTCCAGCATCGCCTAGGGATCGGCGGCTGCCCGGCATTCAGCATCGAGGCCGCGTGTACCGGGTTCATTTACGCACTGACCACGGCAGACAAGTTCATCCGCGCGGGAGACTCGAAGTGCGCGCTGGTCATCGGCGCGGAAATCATCACCAAGCTTATCGACTGGAATGATCGAAGCACCTGCGTGCTTTTTGGCGACGGTGCAGGTGCCGTGGTGGTAAAGCCTTCGGACAAACCGGGCATCATTTCCTGTCATCTCGGCGCGGACGGTCAGTACAAGGACCTGCTGTATTACCCTGTCGGAGTATCAAAGGACTTGCACAAGGCCGGCGTCGGTGACTCAAAGATCATCATGGTCGGCAACGAAGTTTTCAAAGTAGCGGTCAAGACCCTCGGCAACGTAGCCGAACAGGCGCTGAAAGCCAACAATATCGACAAGGATGAACTCGACTGGCTGGTCCCGCACCAGGCCAACCTGCGTATCATTCAGGCGACTGCCAAGAGGCTCGGACTGCCTATGGAGAAAGTCATACTGACGGTGCAGGACCACGGCAATACCTCAGCGGCTTCGGTGCCGATGGCTCTGGATGTCGGCATTCGTGATGGCCGTATCCGCCGCGGACAACTGATCCTGATGGAAGCTTTCGGCGGCGGATTCACCTGGGGTTCGATCCTGATGCGCTATTAGGCATCGCACTCGCACGACGCGCTCCGTTCCTACCAAAGCATCGTTTTCTTCTGCAGCTTCTTGTCGCTTTTCAAGCGCCGCTTCATACGCTGGTGCAATGCCTGGCGTTTGCGATCGACACGATCCCGTCGTACCGCGGCGTCGGATCGGGATTTGTTCTTGTGGTCGTATTTGTCCCTGAAATTGCAGAAGTCGTCATAGGCTTCACTGACGTGCCTTAACTCGCGGACCACGAGTTCGATCATGATCACGTCATCGAGATAGCCGATCACCGGAATATGGTCGGGAAGTATATCTTCGGGGTCGCCAAAATAGATGAACGTAGCCAGCAGCCGCTCGCGTTCTGCGGACGGCAGTCTCCATTCGTCGTCCTGCAACATTCGCAACATGGATTCAAGCAGCGGAATGCGCCGCGACACGAAGTCGGGCAGGGGATCTTCGCTCTTGATTTCGGCCAGCACATCCCCGATGGCCTCGATGATCTCGGATTCCTCGGCGTCGCGGACTGCGAGCCGGGCTTTGCTCAGCGCGTCACGAAAAAAACGCAGGTCCCGGTCACTCAGTTCCAGCGAGAATCTCATGCCCATAACGACGATCTGCCCAGGTTGAAGGGGTGACAGGCTACCGGCACTGTCTGTGCGGGTCAATGCAGGTTCCAATTACCCGGCATCGAAGCAGACTCCGACCATGGCCCGCTGTAAAATGCCTGACTTGACAAGCAAAGCCGGCGACAGTGCAAGATCGGAAAACCATAATTCAGTGAGTGCAACACAGTGACCCTGAAACTCGTCATCGGAAATCGCAACTATTCGTCATGGTCGCTGAGATCGTGGTTGTTGCTTGCCGAAGCGGGCATCGAATTTGACGAGCACCGAATTGCACTGGACGCACCGGGCACTCTCGACGAACTGAGAAGGTATACGCCGGCGGGCCGCGTGCCGGTACTCGTGCTCGATGGATACGCTGTCTGGGATTCGATGGCAATCGCCGAAACAGTCGCCGAACGCTGGCCGGAACGGAAATTGTGGCCGGACGATCCCCGGACGCGGGCACACGCCCGATCCATCAGTGCGGAAATGCATGCCGGATTTCTCGCTTTGCGTGAGGCAATGCCTATGAATTGCCGTGCCGTGGGGCGTAGAGTAGCGCTCAGTGATGATGTGACGGCGGATATGGACCGGATATTTGCCATCTGGGCCGATTGCCATCGGCACTATGGCAGGCATGGGGACTGGCTTTTCGGCCGCTTCAGCATTGCAGACGCCATGTATGCCCCAGTAGTGCTGCGATTTCGCAGCTACGGCGTAAGCACGCCCGGAGAGGCCAGCGCCTATCCTGCACGACTGCTCGAGAGCCCGGCCATCAAGATGTGGCTGGCAGCAGCAGAGGCGGAAGCGGAAGTGATCGAAAAAGAGGAGATCGGGCAATGAGGAAGCGCGGGTTGGTCTGCGCAGGATTGCTGGTCGCTGCGATTTTGTCGGCGCCGGCAAATGCGGAGGTCTACGAGTTACCGCCTCCGGGCAATGATGTTATCGGCGCCGTATCGTCGATCCGCGCCCGTGCGGAAGAGACCTTGCTGGACATAGCGCGGCGCCACGGCCTCGGGTATGAGGATATCGTGCGTGCGAATCCGGACATCGATCCCTGGCTGCCGGGTGACGGTACCGAGGTACTCTTGCCAACGCGTTTTGTGCTGCCATCGGTACCCCGCCGCGGCATAGTGTTGAACCTCGCGGAGTACCGGATGTATTACTTTCCGGAGCCGGCTGCGGGATCATCCGCAGTCGTCATGACCTGGCCGATGAGCATAGGCCGTATGGACTGGGCCACTCCGCTCGGTATGACGCGCGTAACGGCGAAAGCGAAGAACCCGAGCTGGTACCCGCCGGAATCGGTGCGCGCGGAGCATCTCGCAGATGGCGACCCGCTGCCGCGAGTAGTACCGCCCGGACCGAAGAATCCGCTCGGCAATTACGCCATGCGGCTCGACATACCCGGCTACCTGATTCATGGTACCAACCGGCCTGCCGGCGTCGGTATGCGGGTCACTCACGGTTGCATCCGGATGTTTCCGGAAGACATCGAGTACCTGTTCGGCCAGGTGAGTATCAACACACCGGTGCGAATCATCAACGAGCCGGTGAAGATCGGTTGGGACGATGATGAACTGGTGCTCGAAGTGCACAGGACCCTGGAAATCATGGACCCGCTACCGGCCACCGAAACCCAGGAACCGGACGCGCCCGCAGCTGTCGTTGCCGTGGCAAAGGATGTTGTACAGGAGGTCGGGCCACCGCCCGTCAAGGATGCGTTGACCTCACTGACCGAACAGTTTGTGGCGGCGACCAGCAGCAGGCCCGGCGAGTTAGACTGGGACCGGGCGGAGTTGGCTTTGCAGGACGCAAACGGCGTGCCGGCGCCAGTGGGACGCGGAATAAAAAACGCCGCGACAAGCGCGGCGTCTCACTAGATCTTCGTAGCGTTCGACTACCGTTCGACTACTTGGACATAGATTTCTGGAACATGCGCTCCAGGCGGTCGCGATTGGCATCGCAGCAAGCCTGCGATGCAGTCGCAGCCGACATGGCCTGGTCTGCAGTGCTCTGAGCACCACGGGCTGCCTGCGCAGCGCTGTCTGCGGTTGCGCGCGCGGCTTCAGCGGCTGACTTTGCTGCTGCTGCGTCACGTGCTGCAGCGTCGGCGGTAGTCTGTGCTTTTTCGATGGCTTCGGTGCTGGCACAACCAGAGGCCAGACCGAGTACGAGCACGGCTGCGCTCACTTTTAATACGTTCTTAATCATTCAAGTTTCCTCTGTTGGGATAGAAATGCACGCGCATTATTTCGTAAACCGCCGCTGTCTTCAATGAAAACACGGATTTTGTCCGGTGTTTGTCGTCTGTCGGAGACAGTTATTGATTGACGGCAGGGTTGCTTTTGCAGCCTGCGGGATCGATGTATGACGCTCCTGCCACTGCGAGGCGTGCGGATTCTACTACGCTTCCCGGGTATTGCCAGCGGAATCGTTGCGCATTGCAAACGCTTTCTGCTGTCAGCGGATACTCTCGCGACCGCGTGCGTGGGGTCGTCGGGTAGCGACGGCTGCGAGTGTGAGCAGGATGGCAGTCCGGCGATGGCGGCACTTGCACTGCGCAAAGACCTGTATATAATAACAGTAACTGTTTATATGCACAGGATCACACCATGCGTCAGCTGACTCCCCGACAGTTACAGATTCTCAATATGATTCAGCAATTTATGTCTGAATATGGCATGCCACCCACACGCGCCGAGATTGCCAGAGAGCTGGGTTTCCGCTCCTCCAATGCCGCTGAAGAGCATTTGCGGGCACTGCAGAAAAAAGGCGTGCTCGAACTCGTGCCCGGCACCTCGCGTGGCATTCAACTGAAGGATTCCCTGCGTGAGCAGCTCGGTCTGCCGTTGGTCGGGAGGGTTGCTGCCGGCCGTCCTATCCTGTCAGAGGAACATATCGAGACGCATTACAGGATCGATCAGGCGCTGTTCAATCCGAAACCGCATTACCTGCTCAGGGTCGAGGGCATGAGCATGAAAAACGTCGGCATACTCGATGGCGACCTCGTGGCTGTGCACCGCACGCCCGAAGTCCGCAGCCGGCAGATCGTTGTCGCACGGGTCGATGATGAGGTAACCGTCAAACGTTATCGGCAGGACGGATCGCTGGTCTGGTTGCTGCCGGAAAACGACGACTTCGAGCCGATACGGGTCGATCTCAAATTGCAGTCGATGGTTATCGAGGGCGTCGTTGTCGGTGTCATTCGTGATGGCTTGCCGTTGAACTGAGAGCGGCTGGCTGGATACCGGCGGCGGAACAGTGAACGAGATCCTGGAGAAACTGTTGCAGAGTCCGCGACTCTGGCGTGGTTGCGGTCCTGCAGCGAGTATGGGCTGGCAGGGTCTCAGGAGCGGTTACCCCAGGCTGGACCGGCATCTGCCGGGTGGTGGCTGGCCACCGCATGCACTGACGGAAATCCTGCTGGAACATTACGGCACGGGCGAACTGAAGCTGCTGATGCCGGCGCTGGCGAGCCTGAGCCAGACAGCGGGCGAGGATCCTGCGCAAGCCGTCGGCTGGATTGCCTGGATTGCACCACCTTTCGAGCCCTATGCGCCGGCGCTCCTGCAATGGGGCATGAATCTTTCGCGGGTACTGATTGTGCGGCCGAAAAGGGCAGCGGAAGCTTTATGGGCCGCCGAGCAGGCCTTGTCTTCCGGCAATTGCGCCGCGGTGCTGGTGTGGTCAGAACGGATGGACGATGTGGCGAGCCGGCGCCTGCAGCTGGCTGCGGAAAGTGGCCGGAGCTGGGCCATTGCCTTTCGCCCTGTCAGGGATCTGTCCTGTTCCTCCGCGGCGGCATTGCGTATCCGGGTGAGCGCCGGCGACAAGGGCACCGATCTCGGCATCCTGAAAAGTCGTGGCGGCCGGCCCGCCGTGATTCGCGCCGTGATTCGCGCCGTGATTCGCGATTATGCGTCTGCACCGGAGCAATAAATGCTGCCCCCGGGGAAGTCGCCTGCCACGGCGCGGGAAGCGAGCCCGACTCCTTCATTAACGAAGCGAAAGAAGTTTCGTCCTGCCGGTGACACGGCACAGCAGTCGCTGTCTCTGCAGGCGCCCACGGCCGTCCGCAACGGCTTGGCCCAGGCCACCAGTGTCCATCGTCTGTGGCTTTGTGTTCATCTGCGTTCACTGCCGCTCGAAGCGGTCATGGGTACGGGTTCCGACGGCGCCTGTGCGGTAACGGAAGATCAGCAGGGACTGCAAAGGGTGCTGCTGGCGAGCACCGAAGCGGCCGCTGCCGGAATCAGCAGCGGCATGTCAGTGAATGCGGCACTCGCGCTCCTGCCTTCGCTCTGTCTCGAAGAACGTAATCCTGCGCGTGAGGAAGAGGTGCTGAAGGCCCTGGCGGCCCGGGCGGAACGGTTTACTTCTTTCGTCAGTGTCGAAATGCCGGCAGCCCTGCTGCTCGAAATCGCCGGCAGCCTGCGGCTGTTTGGCGGACTCGATGCACTGCGGCGGACGATTTCCGATGACCTGCAACAGCAGGGCTTTACCGCGTCACTGGCTATTGCCCCGACCCCGCTTGCCGCAACCTGGCTTGCGAGAGCCGGGAAGAGGGTGTGCATACGCGACAGAAAGAACCTGGCGGGAGCTCTGAGCCGCCTGCCGCTCGGTTGTCTTGACTGGCCTGCTGCCATTACCGGTTCACTGCAAGGCATGGGCATTGCCGTTGTGGGTGATTGCCTGCGTCTGCCACGCGAGGGTTTTGTCCGGCGTTTCGGTGCCGGCAGCTTGCTGCAACTCGACAGGGCTCTTGGCCGATTGCCGGATCCGCGGAAATGCCATCGGACCGCAGAGGTGTTTTGCCAGGAATACGAGCTTACGGAGGAGCAAAGCGACAGCGAGTTGCTGCTGAACGCCTGCCGCAGCCTGTTGCTCGAACTCGAACGCTTTTTGCTCAGGCGGCAACTCATGGTACAGCGTGTTCGCTTCAGTTTTTTTCACCTGCAGCAGCCGACCACGCACCTGACGGTCGGTTGCACACAGGCCGATCGCTCTGTCGAGCACTGGTGTGAGTTGCTGGTCATCCGATTCGATCGCCTCAAGTTGCCTGCGGCGGTCATCGCCATTCGCCTGCAAGGCGGCCGGGGTCAACCGCTGTCCACGTCGACCGGACGGCTGGCTTTCAACAGGGCCGGCAGCCAGCGACAGGAGCCTTTGATGTCACATCTTGTCGAACGCCTGAGCGCACGCATCGGCGATGAATCGGTGCACGGCATCATGGCCGTGGCCGAGCATCGTCCGCAGTATGCCTGGCGCGCGGCCAAACTGTTCGAACAGCGACCGCAATGTCAGGCAGTACCGCACTACCCGCAGGAGCCCTGCGCGACACCGCTGCTGGCGGAACTGCGCCGCAACAGCAGCCTGTTGTTGCGGCGGCCATTGTGGATGTTGCCGGAACCCAGACCGCTCGATACCGGGAAAGGGCTGCCGTTTTACCAGGGCCCATTAAAACTGCTGGACGGCCCCGAGAGACTGGAAACCGGCTGGTGGGACGATGATGGCATCGCCAGGGATTATTTCGTGGCCGTCAACCCGGCCGGTATGCATCTGTGGATTTTCCGCAATCGTGACAGGGAATCCGGCTGGTATCTGCACGGCATGTTCGGTTAGCGACGATGACAGCCGCCTATGCCGAATTGCACGCGCTCAGCAACTT
>CAYXKM010000047.1:0-6346 GCA_964465665.1 uncultured Woeseiaceae bacterium | reverse complement strand
GACAGAGGATGCTTCGAAGGACATGCTCGGACGGTTTGCCCGCCCGAACTGGACCGTTGCGCACGAACTCGGCTGTGATGAATGCCCCGGCACGCAGTACTACGCGCGTGAGGACAGCTGGTCCTTCCTGGACATGATACTTTGGTCATCGTCCCGCGAGCGTGGCGTGGACGCAACATGGTCCGTTCGCGCTGATTCGGTGCAACTTGCGAACGAAACGGCAGCCCAGGTCAGCGACGAAGGCACTCCGAAACGCTTCGAGGCCGCCGATGGCACCGGCGTATCCGATCATTGGCCGCTGGTAGCGACTGTCGAACTGAAACAGAAACAATAGATTGCCATGGCATTTTGATGGTGTTTCGAACGCAGTGCTTTCGGCGGTAACAAACCCTCCTCCGGAGGGTCCGGGAACCCGCCAAAAACCTTGATTGCGCCGCCATTTTGCCTGCGTTAGATTTGCTTTAAAGCAATCGAAGCAGCAGAGCTGGCGCACGTTGCGGCGGCCCGACTGAACTTCTTCCCGAGCGAAATCAAGCTGTCATATTGCTGGCATATTGTTTCGCTCCCATTCAAATCGCGGGGATCGACAATGACAAACACCAGACATTTCCCATGCCCATCGTTTCTGAACATTGGGCGCGCGTTTTTCGCAACGATGGTATTGCTTGCCATGTCTGTTGCGGGATTCGCACAGGAAACCACCTCGGCAGTACGTGGCACGATCAGCGGCCCGGACGGCGCTCCGGCGGCCGGCGCGACGGTCACGGTCGTGGATCAACGCACCGGTTCGAGCCGCTCGGTAGTCACCAGCAGCACCGGGCAGTTTTCGGTTGGCGGGTTACGGGTCGGCGGTCCCTACAGCATTGCCATTCAATCGAGCGAACACGCCCCACAGAGCATCACCGACGTGTACCTCGGGCTGGGCGACACGTTCACGTTCGACCTCGCACTCGGTGCAGCCGCGGTGGAAGAAATTGTCGTGACCGCCACCGCTCTGCAAACAGCGCAGGTGGCTCTCGGTCCTTCGGCCACTTTCACGCTCGCCGATCTGGAAGATGCCCCGGCGATCAACCGCAACATCAATGACGTTATTTCCATCGACCCGCGTATTTACGTCGATGAGGCATTCAATGACGCCGTGCAGTGCGCAGGCGCCAACGCCCGCTTCAATTCGCTGACAGTCGACGGCGTGCGTCTGAACGACAATTTCGGTTTGAACAGCAACGGCTATCCGACTGAGCGCATGCCGTTTCCCTACGATGCCATCGAGCAGGTGTCTGTCGAACTGGCACCGTTTGACGTCCAGTACGGCGGTTTCACCGCGTGCAATATCAACGCCGTTACCAAATCCGGCGAAAACGAATTTCACGGATCGGTGTTCTACGACTACACCGATGACTCTCTGAGCGGCGACCAACTCGAAGGCGACGACCTCACCCTCGGATCGTTCGAGGAAAAACGTTATGGCCTGTCCTTCAGCGGCCCGATCATGCAGGACAAGCTGTTCTTCTTCGCCGCTTACGAAAAACTCGAGGGCGCCAACATATTCGGCCGCGGCTCAGCCGATTCGAGTTCTGCCGTGCCGGTACTTGGTGCCAGCCAGGCGCAGCTCGACCGGATTGCCCAGATCGCCCAGGACGTGTACGGCTACACTGTCAGCCCGGCAGTGCCCAGCCTGCCGAACGATGATGAAAAATACCTCATTAAGCTGGACTGGAACGTCAACGACAGCCATCGTGCAGCTTATACGTACACGTTTAACGACGGGTTCAACATCAACGAATCCGACGATGGCGACACTGAATACGAATTTGCCGACCACTACTATGAACGAGGCGCCGAGCTGAAGTCCCACGTCGGCCAGTTGTTCTCGAGCTGGAACGACAATTTCACCACCGAATTGCGCGTCTCCTACGGCGAGCTGGATAACCGCCAAATTTCGCAAGGCGAACCGGGCTTCGGCGAAGTGCAGGTACGCACCATCAACGATCCGGACGGCGTCGCCGGCCCGATCAGCCCGCAGATCGCCACAGTGTACCTCGGCGGAGACGACTCCCGGCAGTCGAACAAACTGTATTACGACAATACGAGCTACAAACTGGCCGGCACGTACACGATGAACGACCACGTAATCACCGGCGGCTGGGAGCGCGAAGAGTTCAGCGTGTTCAACCTCTTCATCCAGCATACCGAGAGCGAAGTGCGATTCGACGTCGGATGCTCGCCGACCGATCCGCTGACTTTTGACGGGTGCATCGATAACTTCGAAACCGGAGACCCGGACGACGTGTTCTACGGCAACGCCGCGCCGTCCAACGTGCCCGCCAACGGCAGCGCCGAGTTCGGCTACGAGATCAATGCGTTCTATCTGCAGGACGAGTTCCCGATCGCAGACGGCGCCGTGACCCTGGTCGCCGGCGTGCGGTACGACTGGTACACTAGCAGCGACGCGCCGCGCGAGAATGCCAACTTCTTCGCCCGCAACGGCTACTCCAACCAGAGTACTTTCGATGGCGAAGGCCTGGTCCAGCCACGGCTCGGATTCAACTGGGATTTCTCCGATACCTTAAGCTTCCGCGGTGGCGCTGGCCTGTATTCCGGCGGTAACCCGAACGTCTGGCTGTCGAACAATTACTCGAACGACGGCGTGACAGTGGTACAGGTCAGCATGTTCGACCTGCATGCTACGCCGGACAGCCTGTTCACCCTTCCGCACGACGGTGGCGGGCTGCCGCTATTCGATATTCCGCAGTCCCTCGTTGACGGGGTGACGACCGGCTCGGCGGACAGCAGCGTCAACGCCCTGGATCCGAATTTCAAGATTCCCAAGGAATGGAAATTCGCACTTGGTGCGACCTGGGATTTCAATGCCGGATTCCTTGGCGACGACTATCGCCTGATGGTCGATTACCTGCACACCGAGAAGGAAGACTCGGCTTTGATCGTGGATTCGACTCTCGAGCAGATCGGTACGGCGCCGGACGGACGTCCGTTGTATCGCAGCATCGATCGCCGCGACCCGGATTGCGCGATTGATCCCGCAGATACTGTTAATTGCAGCAACCGCAATTTCAATCAGGATTTCATCCTGACTAATGCAAGCGATGACGGTGATTCTGACGTATGGTCACTGGCGCTGGCGAAGTCCCACGACTGGGGCCTCGACTGGACCTTGGGTTACGCCTACACCGAATCGACCGAAGTCAGCCCGATGACCAGCTCGGTGGCGTTCTCCAACTACGTCAACATCTCGGTGTCGGACCCAAACGATCCGGATGTCGCGCGATCCAACTACAACGTTCGGCACCGCTTTACGGTCCGCGCCAATTACCGGCGAGCGTTCTTCGGCGAATACGAGACCAAGTTCACGTTGTTCGGGCGTGTGAATGAAGGCGTCCCGGCAAGCGCTGTTTATTCCAATGCCGGCGACCTGTTTGGCGACACCCTGGACTTCCGGCACCTAATCTACGTGCCGACCGGTCCAACGGATCCGAACGTCATTTTCGATCCTGGCTTCGATCAGACTGCGTTCTTCGCCTATCTGGCCGACAACGACCTCGACCGCTATGCCGGAGGGATTGCGCCGCGCAATTCGCTGACCAGCGGCTGGTGGCACAAGTACGACGTCAGGGTCGAACAGGAATTCCCCGGCTTCGGCGAAGACCACCGGTTCGCCGCTTTTGTACTGATCGAGAACGTCGGCAACCTGATTAACGACGACTGGGGCGTACTCAAGGAATACGGGTTCCCTCGCAATCAGTCGGTCGTACAGATTGCCGAGAACACCGGTCCAGGCCCGTACGTGTATCAGCAGTTCTTCTCGCCGGCGCCACAGGGCCGGGTATCGGATGCGTCGTTGTGGGAGATCCGCTTCGGCATCAGTTACGATTTCTAGAAAGACACAAGTGGAAAAGATGAAGGGCGGCCACCAGGCCGCCCTTTTTTTTGGTCGCGGTGTGTTTTGTTGTCGCCTGCAATGCAGGCTCCTACAGGGACGATAGAAGCATTGTAGGAGCCTGCAGTGCAGGCGACCTTGCGATCAAAAACGATCATTTGAAGCAGGCTGTTTCGCCTTCCTGCAGAAACGCAATGCGCCGTCCTGCCGGATCGATCGCGGCACCGACCTTGTCGCCATTGGCCTGTGCATTGAGAATTGCATCCAGCACCAGGTACTGCAGCTCCGATCCCGGGCGCGAGGCATCGCGCGCTTTCGAGAAATCGTAGCCGTCGCCGCCGCGATAGATATAGTCGGGCGCTACCAGCAGGTAGTCTTTGTTCGCGTCGATCTCGGACCAGCCATTGTCGACTGGCACCAGCATCTGCACGATGCGGCTGCCGTTTGGCCGGCTGCGATCGACACAAATACGAAAACCCGAGACCTGCGGGAAATAACCCTTGCTCGGTCCTACACCGCGAAAACCCGCCTCGAGCAAAGTTCTGAAATCGCCACCGCCGATCGTCATGTATCGCAGGAACGACGAGAAACCGAAGGTTCTGCCGATGTCCTCGAAGGTGATGTCGCCCGCGATGAAATCATCCAGCCGCAGAGTGCCGCTGTTGATGAAGGCAAGGTCGGCCGACGGCTGGCCGAACGCATCGCGCATCTGGTCGACGATGAAATTTCCGAAATTGCTTTCGTCGTTGCGTATCGCGACTTCGCGCCCGTCAAGCGGTACCGCAGCCACTCCCAGTTTGCTTTCGAGGAAGGGCGCCGTCTCCAGTAGCTTCTGCCGCCATCGATCTGCAATGACCTGGTAGCCCTCGTCGTACGGGATCGATTCATCAATGCTGAGGACGGACGTATCGACCCGCGGCAGTGCGCTGCCCTCGGGGAAACGAATATTGATCTGCCAGATGGTGCGAGCATTGGATGCGCCTTTCATGATGATGGCAGTGTTGGCATCGCCCTCCTCGAACTCCGGTTCGTGCTCATGCCCGCCGACGATGAACAGGAATTTCGGGTGCTTTGCCCTGAGCGCTGCAATGCGCCTGTCGTCCTCCAGGTACAGGTGCGTCAGGCCGAAAATGAAATCGACGCCTTTGGACTCCAGTAGCTCGATCTGTCTGGCAGCAATCTCGACGTAGCGATCTTCGATACGCGCGTATTCGCGGCTGCCGCCGGAGTCCTCCGTCATCGTCAGGGAGAAAACGCCAACGGTCCGCTCGCCCGTTGAAAATGTGAATCTCCGCTGGAAAGCGGCATCAACTTCGGCATCGCCGGTTGCATACTCCACGTTGTCGGACAGCCATGTGAACCGGGACTGGCGCACAGCGTTGATCAACGAGTCCGGCGTCCGTGGGTCGAACTCGTGATTTCCCGGGACCACCAGCATCGGCGCAAGATCGTGCAGGAAATTCATCGCTTCGATCATCTGTTCGCCCGCCCAAAGCTGGCTCTCGAGCGAGGGGTAGAGAAAATCGCCGCCGTGAGTGATCCGCACCTCCCGTCCGTCGGCCTTCAATCGCCGTGCGAGGGTGGCAACCCGCGACATTCCTCCCCGGCTGCCGTCCTCGACCGCGTCGATGCGGTAAACGTCGTTGAGATGAACCAACGTCAAGTCCGGCGTGTCGCCACCCGGCCGCGCGCATGCGGCAATAGCGACCAATATCGGCACCAGCAATCGACAAAATCGTCCCATCTTCGTTATTCCGCAATTTCGAGTGATAGTTACCTTAACTCAGCCGATTTTCGGTGACTGTAACCTTAATTAGGATTTTAGGTTACTGTCACCGAAATTCGCAGTATCCCTAATTCGGATTTGAGGTTACTGTCACCGAAATTCGAAGGTTACTGTCACCGAAATTCGGTGTAAAATCCTATGAAAACCATGGAGCTGCAGAACGATTTGCAGTCGAAGCAGGATGCGGGGGAGTGTATGCCTTCTAGGCGAATGAGAGAGCTTTTGGTGCTCGCGGCATCGCTGGCAGCGTGCGTATCCTGCGTGGCGACCGGCGAAATCGATGAAGAACCAGAGGAGGCTGTGCACGGCGGCGTGAAATGGGTACTCACCGCCGCGGAATTCGAGGCGCTCAGCTTGCAAGCTTACCGCGCCGCGAGTGACTTTCTCGAAACGGCGCTTGCCGACAGGAACTGGAGCGCTCTGCCGGACCAGAGGGATGCCGGCGAATTGCCGCCCGCCATCGTATTCGACATCGACGAAACGACAGTGAGCAACGCCGAGTTTCAGGCGACCTATGTGCCCCCGTTCACCAATGCCAAACTGAACGACTGGAGCGATGCCACGATTGCCCGCGCCCTGCCCGGTGCCGCCGACTTTGCGCGACAGGCACGAGCCGCCGGTGTCGAATTGTTCTTCGTCACCAACCGGCCCTGTCAGCCGATCGA
>CAYXKM010000046.1:0-2907 GCA_964465665.1 uncultured Woeseiaceae bacterium | reverse complement strand
CATCGTCGCCTCACCAGCAAATCGCTATTGGCCAGCCGTTCCCGAAGCCTGCGCTGGTGCCCGTAACAGATCGCTGCTGCTAGTGCATCTGCTGCGTCGGGCGCCGGATTGCCGTCCAGCCTGAGCATCGATTTCACCATGTGCTGGATCTGTTCCTTGGTTGCCGCGCCTGTGCCCACCACCGCAAGCTTGATCTCGCGCGGAGAATACTCGACAACCGTTACGTCAAAAGCAAAAGTGGCGCATATGGCGGCCGATCGGGCGTGTCCGAGCTTGAGCGCACTGCCGGCATTGCGGTTGACGAACACGCTTTCGATTGCAACAACCTGCGGCTGATACTCCGCGACAATTTCCGACACCGATCTGAATATGGTGTGCAATCGATCTGCGAACGATCCTTCAGCACTGCCGACCGCACCGCTGGCAATAAATGCAGCCGCATCGCCCGTGAAATCTATGACGCCAAACCCGGTGATGCGGGACCCGGGGTCGATGCCGAGCACTCTCAAGGCGTCAGTCACGTGTCACCTCACAGCTTCGCGAGTATGTCTGCGGAAATGTCCGCATTGCTGTAAACATTCTGCACGTCGTCAAGGTCCTCGAGCATTTCCAGCATTTTGACCATGGAACTGGCGGTTTCCAGGCCCAGATCCGCCGACATGCTGGCACGCATGGTCAGCTCCGAACTTTCCGGCGCCATTCCGGCCGTGCGCATGGCGTCCCTCACTCTTTCGAAGTCAGCAGGATCCGTCAGCACTTCGATCGAGCCGTCCGGGTCGACGACGACGTCTTCGGCGCCGGCATCGATGGCCGCCTCCATGACCCTGTCTTCGTTGCTGCCCGTCGGGTAGGACAGCAAACCAACGTGATTGAACAGGTAGTTGACAGAGCCATCAGCCCCCAGGTTACCGCCGAATTTGGAAAACGCATGCCGCACATCCGCAACTGTACGATTACGGTTATCCGTCAGCACGTCGACGATCACTGCCGTGCCGCCGGGACCGTATCCTTCATAACGAATTTCCTGGTACTCATCCGCGTCCAGTTCACCGGCTCCGCGCCGGATCGCGCGATCGATGTTTTCTCTCGGCATACTTTGCGCCTTAGCCTTGTCGACGGCGAGGCGTAACCGGGGATTCGACGCAATCTCGCTGCCGCCGATTCGCGCAGCAACGGTAATTTCCTTGATGAGTTTGGTGAATAACTTGCCGCGCTTCTTGTCCTGGGCGCCCTTCCGGTGCTGGATATTCGCCCACTTGCTATGACCTGCCATGATGACCGTTTCGTAATGTGCCGCCCAAAATCAGCGCGTATGATACCGGCTAAACTGGCTCTGCACACCATAGACAAACCGCCAAATGGTCACTTCTGCACGCGAAAATTCGGAAACAGGTACGGAACAGGGCGGCATCGTCGCAAAAGCCCGACGCTTTCTCGATGCCCTGCCGCGACCGTTGCAATCCGCCGCCCTGCAGAGCGAGGCGGCGGCAATAGTCGCGATTGTGCAGCCGCTGGGATTGCCACCGCCCCTTCTTGCCGCGGCCTCCGTGTACCCACTCGTACGCGATGGGCTGGTCACGCGCGAAGCAATCGCGGCCAGCGAGATTGCCGAGCTTGCGGATACGGTTGACGGCCTGGTGCAATTGGGCCGCTTTTCCTTGCCAGCGGACTGGAAACCGGGCGAGGCATTGGCCACCCAACAGTCAGAAGCATTACGGAAAATGTTGCTCGCAGTGGTTTCCGATGCGCGACTGGTCCTGATCCGTATCGCCGAGCAGCTGTACAAGTTGCGCCTTGCGAAGAACGCGGCGCCGGAAGTGCAACGCGCAATGGCCATCGAGACGCGCGAGATCTATGCGGCACTTGCCAATCGGCTGGGCGTGTGGCAACTGAAATGGGAGCTCGAAGACCTGTCGTTCCGCTACCTCGAACCCGGTACCTACCAGAAAATCGCCCGGACCCTCAATGAAAAGCGTGCCGAACGCGAGGGATTCATCGATGAAGTTATCGCAAAACTACTGCAAGACCTCACGGCAAACGGCATCGCCGGAGAAATCAGCGGCAGGCCAAAGCACATCTACAGCATCTGGCGAAAGATGCAACGCAAAGGCATCGCGCTGGGTCAGATGTTCGACATCCGTGCCGTGCGCGTGCTGGTCGACAACGTCAAGGAGTGTTACACGGTGCTCGGCATCGTGCATAACCTCTGGTCGTATTTGCCTGGTGAATTTGACGACTACATTGCCAACCCCAAGGACAACAACTATCAGTCGCTGCACACAGCGGTGATGGGACCGAGCGGTCAGGTCGTGGAAGTGCAGATTCGCACACACGAAATGCATCGGCACGCCGAACTCGGTGTCGCCGCCCACTGGAAGTACAAGGAAGGCGTTGCCGCACAGGCAGCGTTCGATCAGAAGATCCAGTTCCTGCGCAAACTGCTCGAGCACAGCGGCAAGGTTGACGATCTGCTGGATCGGATGCGTGACGACCTGTTCGAGGATCGTGTCTACGCCGTCAGCCCGAAAGGAGACGTGGTCGAGATGCCCGCGGACTCCACGCCGCTCGATTTTGCCTATCACGTGCATACACAGGTAGGGCATCGTTGTCGCGGCGCAAAAGTGAACGGGCGAATTGTCCCGTTGACCTACAAGGTGAAGAATGGCGACAAGATCGAGATCATCACTGGCAGCAAACAGCTGCCGAGCCGTGACTGGCTCAATCCGCAGCTCGGTTACCTGGCGTCGGCGCGCAGCCGTGCAAAGGTACGCAACTGGTTTCGCACACTGGACAAGGATCAGCACCGCAAGCAGGGGCGCGAAATCCTCGACAGGGAGCTCGATCGCCTGAACATCCGTGATCTGCCCGGCGAGGCGATTGCCAGACAGGTGAAGCTGGCGGACAGCG
>CAYXKM010000045.1:0-18265 GCA_964465665.1 uncultured Woeseiaceae bacterium | reverse complement strand
CTGGAGATAGTCGGCGAACTCGATGCCGTGCGCCGCCATGCGTTCGGCGACTTCGGGACTCTCGAGTCCACCCCGCACACCGACCAGTATCGGCGTGCCGACCGCGCCGAAAGTTACCGGCGTGCTCTGCACCATCATGCCAAGCATGACGGCGGCGAGTGCGGGAAAGCCCAGTGCAACCATCAACGGTGCGACGATGGCGGCAGGCGTACCGAAGCCCGACGCACCCTCGATGAAGCAACCGAACAGCCAGGCAATGATCACGACCTGCACACGGCGATCCGGACTGATGTGTGAGAAGCCGTGGCGGATCACCGACAGGGCTCCGGAGAACTTCAATGTATTGAGAAGCAGGATGGCGCCGAAAATGATCATCAGGATGTCGAAGGTAATGAACAAGCCCTGCACGGTGGCCGCAGCGACCGCCGCGCCCGGCATTTCCCACACCAGGACGGCGATGACCGCCGTAAGCACCAGGGTCACCGGCATCGCGGTGCGCGCCGGCACACGCCAGCCGACGATCAATGCACCTGCGACGACGATGGGTGTGGCGGCGAGAGCCGCAAGCAAGCCGAGAGACAAATTATTCATGAGCCGCTCGTAATCATGGCATACGTCTCGCGCCTGCCCGTTACACGTTCAGCAGCAGGTGCTCGCGTTCCCACGGGCTGATCTCACGATGGAACAGGCGCATTTCCTCGCGCTTCACGGCGTCGTAAATCATGCAGAAGTCCTGGCCCAGAATCCGGTGCACGTCATCGGCGGCTTCGAACAGGGTCAGGGCCTCGTCGATCGTGGTCGGGATGCAGTATTCGTCGCCTTCAAGTTCGCCGACCGCCGGTTCGCCGGGTTTGATTTCTTTCATCATGCCGAGATAACCGCAGGCAAGCCCCACGGCGATCGCGAGGTACGGATTGCAATCGACGCCGACCACGCGATTCTCGAGTCGACGATTCTGCGGCGCGGAATTCGGCACACGCAAACCGGCAGCGCGGTTGTCATAGCCCCAGGCAAAATTTGTCGGCGCGCTGGAATTGGCATCGGACTCGAAGCGCCGGTAACTGTTCACGTACGGCGCCATCAGCGGCAATGATTGCGGCAGGTATCTCTGGCTGCCGCCGATGAAATGCATGAATCGATCGGTGGCGTTGCCGTTCTTGTCGCTGAAAATGTTCTCGCCGGTTTCAATGTCCACGACGCTTTGGTGCACGTGCATGGCTGATCCCGGCTGGTCGCGCATCGGTTTGGCCATGAAAGTGGCAAATATCCGGTGGTTCAATGCCGCTTCACGAATGATGCGCTTGAAATAAAAAACCTGATCGGCGAGCAGCACAGGATCGCCGTGGGACAAGTTGAACTCCACCTGTCCCGCTCCGTCTTCCTGGATGACGGTATCGATACTCAGGCCGGCGTCGCGCGCAAAATCGTAAATGGTATCGACGACGGGGCCGTAGTCATCCACAGCCGACATGGAATACGACTGGTTGCCGCTGCCTTGCCGCCCGGTCCGGCCTACCGGAGCCTGGATCGGTTCATTGGGATCGAGGTTCGGTTTGATCAGATAGAATTCGAGTTCGGGGGCGACGACCGGCTTCCAGCCCTGCTGTGCGTACAGATCCACCACGTGCTTCAGCACCTGCCGCGGTGCGATGGCGACGGGTACGCCGTCGCGCGTGTACAAATCGTGAATCACCTGCAACGTGGGTTCCTTCGCCCAAGGCACGGCTTTGGCGGTCGACATATCGGGTTTAAGGACGAGATCGCCTTCGGCCCACTGGTTGTCGATGTCCATTTCCACATCCCGGCCGGTAATGGTCTGGTAGAAAATGGAAACGGGCAGGTAAGTCTCGTGCTGCGGACTGAATTTTCGCACTGGCATGGCTTTACCGCGGGACATCCCCGCGAGATCCGGCACGATGCATTCGACTTCGTCGATTTCGCGTCCGGCCCGATAGATTTTGAAGGCCTCCGGCAAGTCCTCCATCCATTTTTGTTCGTGCTTCTTCATGGGATCACTCCGATCCATTCGATTATTTCCCGGGAACAATGGTAACGCGGACGTCGTTTGCAGCCTCCGGATATTTGTTCGGGCGCGGGTGTTGCGGGCTGGAAAACCGCCCCCTTTCGTGTCAGCCTAGGTGAACCAGACTGGGAGGGAAACGACAATGAGAAGAATCCTGCCGATGGCAGCTAGCGCATTGACTTTGTTGACATTCACGGCTTTTGCCGGCGATGAATACATCAGCGTCGACAAAGACGGGAATATGATCGTGTCCGGTCCGTTCAACGCAATTATTCCAAAACCCGCGATCGCAAGGACCGCGGGTCCCATGCACTCGACTCCCAGTTTTCTCGACGAGCAACTCAAGGTTTCGATGGCAGGGTATTTTGCGGAGGCGCAGTTCGTCACCGTACAGGTCGAAACGACCGATGCGGGAGTTGGCACACTGACCAACAAGAACTATCCGGTACGCCAGATTGCCGGACAGGAGTTCCGCGCGCGCGATGCATGTATCGATATCAGCCAGGAAGAGCTCGATGCCGACTCGGATCCGATGTTTGAGTTCATAGAGGACCAGGGCGTGAAGATTGTGCCTGCAATGCAGGCGGTGCAGCTGGTCGTCGTGAACGACGACGGAACGGCGCAGGGCACCATACTTTTCATGCGCAACGTTCCCGGTGGCTGCGAGTCCATGTCTCCGGAGTTCAAGGCCGAGTTCGACGCGGCATTCGAGCGCTTCGTCGGTTCCATTCGCGCCGCAAACTGACCGCACGACGAGCAGCCGGGAAGCGTACCGCCGGCATAGCGTTGCCATTGGCCGTGAAGCCTCACATTCGACTCGTCGCAATTTATGGCCTCGGCATGGCCGCCGGGGCCTTGCTGCTGGAGTGGCTGGAAGCTCAGTACTTCCTGCGACGGTTTTCGACGGAAATCTATGTCGTCATTCTTTGCGGGCTGTTTACCGGGGTCGGGGTATGGATCGGGCACCGGTTGACGCGCCGCAGGCCGGCCGGGCCGTTCGAGATCAATACGCAGGCATTAAGCTACCTGGGTATCAGTGAGCGCGAACGCGAAGTGCTGGCCCTGCTGGCGAGCAGGCATTCCAACCAGGAAATCGCCGATCGGCTGTTCATTTCGCCGAACACTGTGAAAACGCATCTGAACAACCTTTACCAAAAGCTCGAAGTGTCGCGACGCGGTCAGGCAGTGGATAAGGCCAGATCGCTACAGCTGGTACCCTGAACAGCGAAGAAGCGTCCGGACCGGGCATCCGTTCGGGCGAGCGGGCCAAAATCAACCATTCGGGTGATGACCTGGCATGCCCCGAGTGCCAATATTTCGGCCCCATCAACAGGAGGCAGGTCATGCAAAAACTCATACTGGTCTATGGCGTCATCGCGGGCCTGGTCATTATCGGAACCGCCATGCTCAGTTTGCAGTTCGGCGTGGCGTCGACATGGCTCGGCTTCCTGGTCATGTTCATCGCGTTCAGCGTCATCTTCGTCGCCGTCAGAAAATACCGGGACGAGTCAATGGGCGGGGTCATTCGTTTTGGCACGGGGTTCGGCCTCGGGCTCGGTATCACCCTCGTGGCGAGTCTGATTTACGTGCTGGTCTGGGAGTTGTACCTGGTGTCGACCGACTATACCTTCATGGACACGTACATCGCGTCCATCGTCGAAAGCAAAAAAGCCGCGGGCGTGTCGCAAGAGGAGCTGGCCGCAACGATCGCCGAGATGGAATCGATGCGGGAGATGTACGCGAATCCGCTCATCCGCCTGCCGATGACTTTCGTCGAGATCTTCCCGGTCGGATTGCTCATCAGCCTGGTCGCGGCGTTCGTCCTGAGAAACAGCAGGACCGCGGCGATTGCATAATCGAAATGTCAAATTCGCCAGTAGCTTGTGCGCCTGCAAACACGTCGGAATAATTAACAGACACTCGCGACCTTCGGTGTTGTTGCTGAAAAAAACAGCGGTAGTTCAATACCTTGCAATTCCGGACCTGAAATTGCATGTCATACACTGCGATCAGGCCCGACGCGCAAGCGAACGTCCTGAGGCCCGCGCTGCTTCCCCTCGGCTCAGCGCAATAACAAAAAAAACCGAGGGCCAATCGCCAACCCCGCCCTGTGCGGGGTTGTTTTTTGCGCCCAGAAAAAAGGTGCCGGATTTATTTTTGCATTGCAAAAATAAATCCGGCACCTTTTCGGATGATGACGCACACTGACAGTCCAACATGAGCGCGAGACGACGACCACGTATTGTCATCGTCGGGGCGGGATTCGGTGGTCTGTTCGCGGCACAAGGGCTCCGGCGGGAGAACGTCGACGTTACTCTCGTCGATCAGCACAACTACCACCTGTTTCAACCGCTTCTATACCAGGTGGCGACTGCCGGGCTTGCACCCTCCGATATTGCGTGGCCCGTTCGCGGGATTCTGAGCCGGCAGAAAAATGTCACGGTGTTGCTGGATCGGGTCACCGGTGTCGATACGGGTGTGTGCGAAGTGGTCACGGCAGAGCGACGAATTCCTTTCGATTACCTGGTGCTCGCCACGGGCGCGCGACATGCGTACTTTGGTCACGACGACTGGGAGCCGCACGCACCGGGCCTGAAAAGCATCGACGATGCGACGTCGATACGCCGCCGGATACTCATGGCATTCGAGCGTGCCGAAATGACCGACGATGACCGGCTTCGGGAGTCGCTGCTCAATTTCGTTGTCGTAGGCGCCGGACCCACGGGAGTGGAACTCGCGGGCACGATGGCCGAGCTGGCGCGACGCACGCTGGCGGCAGATTTTAGGCGCATCGATTCCCGCAGTGCGCGGATCATGCTGGTGGAAGCCGGGCCGCGGGTTTTGCCCGCGTTCTCGGAGAAGCTGTCCGAGTACGCGAGAAAAGCGCTCGGCAAACTGGGAGTCGAGGTGATGCTCGGGCAAGCGGTCACACACTGTGATGCAGCCGGTGTTGTGGTCGGCGGGAAAGCAATTCCGGCGGCGACTGTGCTGTGGGCAGCTGGCGTTGCCGCATCGCCCGCTGGTGCATGGCTCAATGCCGAAACCGATCGGGCGGGCCGGGCGCTTGTCAATGCAGATCTGTCCGCACGGAATCACCCGAACATTTTCGTCGTTGGTGATGCGGCCGCCGTAAAAGACGCCAAAGGGGCGCCGGTTCCGGGGATCGCACCGGCGGCGAAACAGCAAGGCCGCTATGTCGCCGGCGTGATCCGCGCAGGAATCGAAAATGGAAAAGCACCCGCTGCGTTTCGCTATCGCCATTCGGGAAATCTCGCCACAATAGGCAGGAAATCAGCGGTCATCGAGTTTCCGTTCCTGCGCCTGACCGGATTTCTCGCCTGGTGGGTCTGGGGATTCGCACACATCTATTTTCTTATCGGTGTTCGCAGTCCGCTGACCGTGGCGATCAACTGGTTCTGGCAGTACGTGACTTACGGGCGCGGCGCGCGGCTGATTACCGGCGGTCGGTAACGGTGCCGGTGTTCACTTATTTGACTTGTTCATGCCCGGCACCGTCGTTAACAAGTGACATAAGTGAACACTGGCACCGTCTGCAGCCCACGGATTGTCGAGCCTATGGGTACTCCGGCTCGAACTGCCGCGACGGAAGCCTGATGATCTGCAGCAAGGACAGTTTGCGCGGCTGCGACTGCGGAATACTTGTTGTCCTGTAAGCAGCTTTCCGGGTCGCCGGCACCCGCGAAAAGTTCTTCAGATCCGCCGGAGCGAGTAGTCAAACTGTCATCGTTGCTCTGCTAATCTTTCGCTTCGGTGAAAACCTGGTCACCGCACTGAAATATTTGCCGGCCAGGCGGTCTTCAGAGCAGCCCGACTCAATGTGGTACCTAATTGCCCTTGCAGCGACGATCACCGGCGTAATCATTTTTCTTCATTGGTACAGCTACCGATCGCTAAAAGACGCGATCATCGGCCGGCAGCGGTGGGACCTGAACATCTGTTGCGGCAGGATCGACGGTGGCGGCCTCAATGCGGATATCGTCAGGCACGATGACATCCCGAACTTCGTGCTGATTGACAATATCTATCGGTTGCCGTTTGCCGACGGGCAATTTGAATCGGTGTTGTGCTCGCATACGGTCGAGCACATAGATTATCCGCAGCGCTTCGACCGGGAACTGCGACGGGTTGGAAAGAATGTCGTCTATATATTGCCGCCGATCTGGGATCTGGCGGCGGCGTTGAATATCTGGGAACACAAATGGCTGATACTGAGTGTGCGAAAAGTGCACAGGAAGCTCCCACCCCGCGTACCGCTGCCATTTGCCCGTCGTTTGCAGGCCAGAATCGGCCAAAGAATATCTGCTTAGGCTAAGCGTGGTTGCAGCGGTGATCCAATGTCTGGCGGAGCCGAGTTTCCGACGTATCGCATGCGCGAGTGCTCCAATCCTTATGTGAAAATCACATTACAGTTTTGTTACAATTCGCGGAAACTGCAATGAACTCGACTTCCTTCACACGCGAAAAACGGCGTCTCCGGCGATAGGCAATCATTGAGTGCTGTCGGCTGCATTTCCGTGTTATCTTTTCCGGTGCCGGCAAGGCTGGCGCGATCGTCGATTCACGACCGTGCTGCAAAAGCCAAACTTCAAAAAGATCGCTGGCAATATGATTTGATCCAATCACCGCCGTCAAACAATAACGACGTTACCGAGCAATTTACAGTGTCCAGCGTTACTCCTCTCGTTCCGGAACACCAGCCGCAGACCGAATGGAATCTAAATGATCCAAACCTCTACCTGAACCGGGAGTTGACCTGGCTTGCATTCAACCGTCGAGTTCTCGCCGAAGCGGAGAGCGACGATAATCCACTGCTTGAACAGATCAAGTTCCTGTCGATCTTCGATTCGAATCTAGACGAGTTTTTCATGAAACGCATCGGCGGACTCAAACAGCAGGTCGGTGCCGGACTGCATACGCTGACCGTCGATGGCAAAACGCCGCAGCAGCAGATCGAAGAATGCCAGATTCAGGTTGCCGCCATGCTTGCAGACCGCAGCTACATCCTGCGCGATTTGCTCGCGCGCCTGCAGGCGGCCGGAATTACCGTGGGATCGTACAGTGCTCTGGACCCGGGCTCGCGTGAAATACTGCGGCGGCAGTACCGTGAGAGTGTATTGCCCTTGGTCACACCTCTGGCGATCGATGAGGCCCATCCGTTTCCCTTTATGTCGAATCTGTCGATCAACATACTTCTTGAAGTCAAGGCAGAGGCAAACCAAGAGCCGTACCTGATTCGCATCAAGACGCCGACCTCAGGTCGCATCCCGAGATTCCTGCGCCTCGAAAACTGCGATCATTATGTACCGCTGGAGGAAGTCATTGCCGGTAACCTGGATCTGTTGTTACCGGGTGCAGAAGTACTTTCCATCGGCTATTTCCGCGTGACGCGCAATGCGATCGTCGAGCGCAACGAAGAATGGGCCAACGACCTGCTGGAAATGATCGAGGCAGAGCTCCGGGAGCGCCGATTTGCCCCCGTCGTTCGCCTCGAAGTCAGCCCGGGCCTGCGCGACAGTTTGCGCGAGTACCTGGCGCAACGACTTCAGCTGGCCGGAGCGGAAGACATTTACGTGCTGCCAGACCTGCTCGGTGCGCGCGACCTCATGCAGATCGCCGCTCTCGACCGGCCTGAACTGAAGTACCCTGTATTCGAACCGGCCCTGCATCCGAGGCTGGCATCAGCCCCGTCGATTTTCGAGGAACTCGAGACGAACGGGCCGCTGTTGCTGTTGCATCCGTACCAGTCTTACGATCACTCGGTGACCCGGCTTCTGCGCGAAGCGGTCAGCGACCCGAATGTTCTGGCAATCAAGACCACCGTCTATCGCACCTCCATCGATTCGGCGATTGTGCCGTTGCTCGTTGATGCAGTTACCAGCGGCAAACAGGTAGCGGTGGTCGTCGAACTGCAGGCGCGTTTCGACGAAGCGGCAAATATCCGATGGGCAAACCGGCTGGAAGAGGCCGGCATTCATGTTTCGTACGGTGTCGTCGGATACAAGACGCACGCAAAAGTGACACTGATCGTCCGCCAGGCGGAAGACGGTACTCTGCAACGCTGCGTTCATCTTGGAACAGGCAATTATCACCCGGTAACTGCAAGGCAGTATTGTGACATCGGACTGATGACACTGGACGCTGGCATCGGCGCGGATGCAACCGAACTGTTCAACCTGCTGACATCGGGTTCGCTCCGTGGGCGCAGGTACCGCGAGTTGCTGGTATCGCCGGATCACATGAAGCAGCTACTGTTGCAGAATATTCGCCGCGAGATCGGGCATCAACAGGCAACCGGAAACGGGTGCATACAATTCAAAACCAATGCACTCGAGGATGCCGCGATTACCCGGGCCCTCTACGAGGCAGCCCGCGCCGGTGTCCGGGTTGATCTCATTGTACGGGACAGTTGCCGATTGCGACCCGGACTGCCGGGGCTGTCGGAGTCAGCGCGCGTCATCAGCATACTCGGACGTTTTCTCGAGCATGCGCGACTTTACTACTTCCGCAATGGTGGTAACGAGGAGTACTTCATCGGCTCGGCCGATCTCATGACGCGCAACCTGGAAATGCGCGTCGAATCACTGGCGCCGATCCGGGACCGCGCCTTGCAGCAAGAACTTCGCGAGTTGCTGGATCTGCAGCTTGGCGATAGTTGCGGTTCGTGGGAGATGGAGTCCGATGGCTCCTATCGAAAGCGGGCGGCCGCAAAAGATGCCAGGCATTCGCAGGCGGAGTTGCTGGAGCGTTCATTGCGCCGATTTCGGCAGATCGAAGACGAACTGCACAGCCGCAGGGTCAGCAAACACCTGGCGGTATGACGCGCTGTCAATTCGGTGCCGGACTGAAGGAGTCTTGCGTATCGATACCCGGATCCGCCGGTGTCGCGGCGTGACCGCTGGCGATACCGATCCAGTGGCTGATCAGCTCAAAATTGGTGCGATCCGATACATTGTCGTCCCAGTACTTGGCGAGAACTGAGCGCACGTGTGCAGGGATGACAATGCCATCAAGGGCATCACGAGCTTCGTCCGGCAGATCCATGATCACGCTGCCAGCGGTGGCGCGTGAGGTATGGATTCGACCACTGACTCAGCCGTCTTCCAATGCAGTATCTGCAGTTGGCCGTTCGCGGATTCGGCCAGTGCGGTACGGTGCTCGATCCAGTCCCCGTCGTTCGAGTAACGTACACCGCCGATGTCTCTTATGCAGGGCCGGTGTATATGGCCGCACACGATGCCGTCGAATCCGCGTTCGGCGGCGTGTCGGGCGGCGATTTCCTCGAAGCGGGCAATGTATTCGTTGGCCGAGTTCAGCCGCTGCTTGATTCCCGCGCTGATGGGCAAATACTCGCGACCCAGCCGGTTGCGGAGCTGGTTGACGATCACGTCCAGGTTAACGAGCAATTTGTATGCGGCCGCGCCGAACTGTTCGAGGCCGGTGCCTTGGCGAATAAAGGGATCCAGCAGATCACCGTGGGTCACCAGCAACCTGCGGCCGTCATGGGTCTCGTGACTCGCTTCAAGCAATACCGGGATGCCGTATATGTCCCTGCCTGCAAGTTCTCGCATCTGAGAATCGTGATTGCCCGGAATGTAGATGATCTCTGTTCCGGATTGCGACAGTTGAAAGAACCGTGCGAGCACATGCCGGTGTGTGTCGGGAAATATGGCTCGTGTCTTCATACGCTCGAGATCTATGATGTCGCCGGTCAGGTAGATTCTGTCGGCCGACACCTCGGCCAGAAAGTTCAGAAGATCCTTCGCTCGACACGCTTTGGTCCCGAGATGAATATCCGATAGCCACAAGGTTTTGTAACTTGATGGCACAACCTGCTCCTCATTGATTGAATTCAGGTCCAGTCAATTGAAAAGCTAGCGGAAAATATTGACGGCAGTCTTACGCTTTTGTGACAGGTCCTTGACAGGCTGGAACCGACTTTGCGTTTACAGCACGTACGCAGCCACCCCGAGCGCCCCGGTGACGGTCAGCGTGGTCAGCAGCGATGCACCGAAGCGAAAAGCCATCACAGCGGCGATCAGCGTAATCAGCACAGACGACATCTGCAGTGACGCCATAACGGGCAACTCAAGCACAGCACCGGCAATGCGGTACGGCGTAACGGCCGAAAACAGTACGTGAATCGAAAACCACAGCGCCAGGTTGACGATCACTCCAACCACCGCGGCTGTAACGCCCGCAAGTGCCGATGCCAGCATGCGATTGTGACGCAGTCGCTCTATGTACGGTGCGCCGGCGAATATCCACAAGAAGGACGGTACGAAGGTGACCCAGGTCGTCAATGAGGCCCCAAGTACGGCCGCCAGTTCCGGTGAAAATGTGCCGGGATTCCGCCATGCCGCGATGAAGCCTACGAACTCGGTGACCAGGATCAGCGGCCCCGGTGTGGTTTCCGCCAGCGCAAGCCCGTCGATCATCTCGCCGGGCGACAGCCAGTCGTAAGTAAGAACTGCTTCCTGGCTGACATACGCAAGGACAGCGTACGCGCCGCCGAAGGTGACAATCGCCATCTTGCTGAAGAACAGCCCTATGCTCGAAAAAACGTCGTCTGGCCCGAGTGTGGCAAGAAGAATGACGGTCGGCGCAAGCCACAAAGTGCCGAAAACAGCCACGCACCGAACGACATAGCCTGTGCCTGCCGGTTGATCGCTGTCGGCTGCTTCGCCCGTAACAGTTCCGACATCAGGTGAAACGCGTGCAATCAGCGCGCCCGCCGCGGAGGCAAACAGAATCACGTACGGAAACGGGATTCGCCAGACAAACATGGCGAGGAAAGCGAGCACGGCCAATGTCACTGACGTGGCGGAGCGAAGCGATCGCCGGCCGATGCGGATAACCGCCTGCAGTACGATGACAACGACAGCTGCCTTCAGGCCGACGAAGAGACCCTGCACGAACGGCAGGCTTCCGGACGTGACGTAGAGATAACTGAGGGCGAGGATCACGAGGAAACCAGGCAAGATGAAAAGCGTGCCGGCGATCAGTCCGCCGCGAATGCGATGCAACATCCAACCAACGTACGTCGCGAGCTGTTGCGCTTCTGGCCCGGGCAGCAACATGCAGAAGTTCAGGGCGTGCAGAAACCGTGTCTCGTCAATCCAGCGTTTTTCCTCGACCAGAATGCGGTGCATGAGTGCGATCTGGCCAGCCGGGCCGCCAAAGCCCAGCAAGCCGATTTTTGCCCAGACGAGTGTTGCTTCGCGGAGACTGACGCGTTGACTCGCGCCGCCATCTGACGACGTGGCCTCGGGATCGCCCTTATCGCTCAAACTCGGGCCTGGGACGTACTGAAAAATCGATACAGGTCTTCGAACAGAGCACTGCCCCGTTCGATGCGCGCGTCATCATCATCGGTGCCGGCGACAATGCCGGCCAGCACATGTGCGATACCTTCGGTTTCCGCACGGCCGAATTTCGCATCCTTCAGGTCAATGTCGTGCACGATTTCGCCCACACTTCTGAGCGCCATATCGTCCTGTCTCGTCGTGCGGGCGAGCACTTCGAAGGTGCAAAGGTCCCCTTGGTGCGTGAACTCCCCTTCCGCCATGTCGAAACGAATTTCGCCACGCTCCGGCGAATATTCCTTGCCGGGAATGAACTTGAACCGGGCATCGGCGTCGATCCAGCGCCGTATGAGCCATGCGCTGGCAATCCTGTCGACACGAACGCCGCGGCGCGTAACCCAGACGTGACCGCGCAGGTCCTGAAGAGCAACTGCAGCCATTTTTTTCTCCCCCTTTTCACCGTCTTCAAATCGATTCTTTGTCCGCTCTACCAGCGCACGCATTGCAGCCTCAGCGGTATCACGGGCTTCGGCTGAAAAAAAATCGATGCGCTCGATTTCGGCCATGCGTTTGCGGGCACGCGCCAATGCGCGCTGTGCGCTGTCCTGTGCTGCCTCGCCGGCAGCTTCCCCGCGCGGCGGCAGCTCAGCGATCGCGCGCTCGATCTCGTCTTGCAGCAACCGGTAGTCCTCGTTTCGCGCATCGTTGAACAGCGCCTGGATCTGCTCATCATTCATGCCGTCGATGAATCGTGACTCGAGGACCGCGCCGTCGGCACCGCTACTGCGCAGCTCCTGCAGAAGCCAGGTGAAGTCCTCATGCGACTGGTCGTTCAGGGGCAGCACGTAAACCGAATTCTTCACTGCGATTGCGCCGACGCTCTGCAAGCGCCGCCAGACCTTGACACGGCGCGAGTCCGGGCCAGTCGGGAACTGGTACAGGAGGAGTAACCATCGCACCGCGGCTTCGCCGTTTTCTGCTTGTGGCTGCGCGATTCTGGATGGGGTTCTCAAGGCCAAGGTCATTGTGAATAAAGAGATTGTACAGTTGTTACATTGACTGTAACAGTTGTAGTATAGTCAATGCAAGATATCTCCCGGAGGGTATTGAGTCCCTATGACCGGTTATAAAACCCTGCTCCTGGGGCGGGCCGACGTAGCCCGCGCCATGAACCTGCCGGACTACATCGACGCGGTCGAAGCGGCTTTTCAGCGCCTGGCCGAGGGCCGAATGACCGTGCCTGACGTGGTGCAGATTGCGGCACCGCACGGCGTGTTCCACGTGAAGTCGGCCGGCTTCGCCGGTGAGCCGCACTACGTCGCGGTGAAAGTGAATGGCAATTTTCCCGAGAACCGGAACAGGAATGGATTGCCGACGATCCAGGGCGCCATCGTGCTTTGCGACGGTCGTGATGGTTCGCTGCTCGCAATAATCGACACGAGCGAGGTGACGGCAATGCGCACCGGGGCCGCGACAGCGGTTGCCGCACGATACCTGGCGCGACCCGACACATCGGTGCTGACAGTCGTCGGTTGTGGCATACAGGGCCGGGTGCAGTTACTCGCAATGAATGCCGTGTTGCCGCTTGAAACCGTGTACGTCTACGACCTCGACGGGCAGCGTTGCGATGCATTCGCTGGACAAATGCAGATCGAAACGGGTCTCGATGTCATTGCTGTCGATGAGCTTGCGGACGCCACACTCGCGAGTCAGGCGATCGTAACCTGCACCTCGTCACGAAAGCCCTTCCTTCGCCGGCAACAGGTCGCTCCCGGAACATTCATTGCGGCGGTCGGTGCCGACAATGCCGATAAGCAGGAGCTACATGTCGATCTGATGCAACACTCGAAGCTTATCGTCGACATCATTGATCAATGCGCCGAAATGGGCGAACTGCATCATGCACTGGAGGCCGGCGCAATGACGCGAGCGGATGTCGTTGCCGAACTTTCGCAGATTGTGACGCGAACGGAGAAGCTCGATCTGGATGCGGACGACATTGTCATCTTTGACTCGACCGGATCGGCGATTCAGGACGTCGCAGCGGCGGGCATCATCTACGAACGGGCAAAGGCCCTCGGCAGCTGTTTGACCATGCAGTTCGCCTGACCCCTATTTCAAAGGTCGGAAAATAAACCTGACACCTTTTTTTTCTGAACCACGCCTGCTGCTTGCAGCGCGAGGGCTGCGCGCATTCGTCGACGGCTACGTTGCGGTGCTGCTCCCCGCTTACCTTTTGGCCCTGGGCTTCGGTATCTGGGAGGTCGGGCTTTTCAGCACGGCGACGTTATTGGGTTCCGCCATAGCCACCATGGCGGTTGGTGCTTACGGCCATAACTTCAGACAACGTCAGCTGTTGCTCGCCGCGGCATTGCTGATGGCGGCAACCGGGCTCGGTTTTGCCGGCCTGTCTGAATTCTGGCCGCTGCTGGCTGTTGCGTTTGTCGGCACTTTGAACCCGAGTTCGGGCGATGTCAGCGTATTCCTGCCGCTGGAGCACGCGCGCATTGCGGACTCGGCAACCGGCATTGCGCGCACCAGCCTGTTCGCCCGATACAGCCTGATTGGCGCACTGTTTGCGGCGTTCGGAGCACTGGCTTCCGGGGTGCCGGACGTGCTGGCAAGCGTCGGTGTCGATCGAATGACCGGCCTGCGCATCATGTTCGTCGCTTACAGCGCGGTCGGCATGCTGGTCTGGCTTCTGTATCGACGACTGCCACGGCCGACGAGTCATGTCACGCAAGCCCCACCTGCAGCGCTGCGCCATTCGCGCGGGGTCGTTACCCGTCTTGCAGCGCTTTTTTCCCTCGATGCTTTCGCCGGGGGGCTCGCCGTCCAGTCGCTGATGGCGCTGTGGCTATTTCAGCGCTTTGGCCTGTCGGTAACCGCTGCCGGTGCGTTCTTCTTTGCCACCGGCCTGCTGAGCGCATTTTCGCAATTGGCCGCGCCGTGGGTGGCCGCCCGCATCGGATTGCTCAATACCATGGTATACACGCACATTCCTTCGAGCTTTGCTCTCATTGCAGCTGCACTTTCATCGCGGCTGGATTTTGCCCTCGGTTTTCTGTTGCTGCGCGCTGCCCTCTCGCAAATGGATGTACCGACGCGGTCTGCCTTTGTCATGGCTGTGGTCACGCCGCCGGAACGGGCGGCTGCGGCAAGTTTCACTGCCGTACCACGAAGCCTGGCAGCGGCATTGAGTCCGACGCTGGGCGGCGCGATGTTTGCCGCCGGCTGGCTTGCGGCGCCGCTGGTAGCCTGCGGCGTGCTGAAAATCACCTATGACCTGTTGTTGCTGAAGACATTCAGTGCAGTTAAATCAACAGCGCACGATTGAGCTCGGCGGCGAATTGAATATACTTTGTCGATCTGAACGGCAGCGTTTGATGCCGCTGTCACTTGCCAATGTCAGGAGCGAGGATCATGAGTAAAGAGCAAAGAACCAAAAAGGAAACGAAAAAGAAGGCCCTGCTGACCCCCAAAGAGAAGCGGGCCGCGAAAAAAGCCAAGAAGGAAGCCAGGGACCGCATGGCCTGACAGATACCGGCACCGAGGCTATTCTCGGATACCTTCCAGGCCCATGAAGAAGGCGTAGTAGAGCGAGGTATCCTCGATACGGCGGAAGCGGCCGGTTTTGCCGCTATGGCCGGCCGACATGTCGGTTTTCAACATCAGCATATTGTCATCGGTCTTGTACTCACGAAGCTTGGCGACCCATTTTGCAGGTTCCCAGTATTGCACCTGGGAATCGTGCAGGCCGGTGGTGACCAGGACGTTCGGGTAATCGACCTTTCGCACGTTGTCGTAGGGTGAATACGACAACATGTATTCGTAGTACTCCTTCTTGTTCGGGTTTCCCCATTCGTCCCATTCACCAGAGGTCAGCGGTATGTCCGCATCGAGCATGGTGGTAATGACATCGACGAAAGGCACGGCTGCCAGCACGCCATTATAGAGTTCCGGCGCCATATTCAGCACCGCGCCCATCAGCAAGCCGCCGGCACTGCCGCCGAGCGCATACAAATGTTCCGGGGATGTATAGCCCTCGTCGATCAAGTATTTCGATACATCGATGAAGTCGGTAAACGTGTTCTTCTTCTTCAGTTGCCGACCGTCGTAGTACCAGTCGCGGCCCATCTCGGAACCACCACGAATATGCGCAATGGCATAGACGAAGCCTCGGTCCAGCAAGCTCAGGCGATCGGTGCTGAAAGTCGGCTCGGTGCTGGATCCGTAGGACCCGTAGGCGTACTGCAGCAGAGGATTCCGGCCGTTTTTCTCCATGCCTTTCCGGTAAACGATGGAAACCGGTATTTGCGTGCCGTCCCGCGCGGTGGCGAACAGGCGCTCGGTGCGGTAATCATTCCTGTCAAAGCCGCCAACGACCGGTTGCTCCCTGATCAGTTTTTGTTCGTCCGTTGCAAGATTGACGTCGTAAGTGGATTTCGGCGTGGTCATCGACTCGTAGACGTAGCGAAACCAGTCGGTGTCGAACTCGTGGTTGTCGTCGGAGTATGCCGTGTACACGTCTTCGCCAAATTCGATCCGTTCTACAGCACCACTCTCACGACCGATCACTTCCATCTGCGTGAGGCCTCTTTCGACGATGTTCACGACCAGGTAGTCCTGGAACACGTCGACATCCTCGATTAGAGCGTCATCCCGGTGGGCAACCACTTCCTTCCAGGCCGTCTTGGATGTGTCGTTTAGGGGTGTTTCCAGCAAGCGGAAATTCTTCGCACTGTCGTTCGACATCACGTAGAACCGGTCGGCGCCATCGGTGACCAAGTACTCATGGTCGGCTTCCCGCGGCAGAAACACGGCAGCGTCATCCTGCGGGGAGTTCGCCGACAGGTACCGGACCTCGGTGGACAGGGTTTGCGTGCTGACAAGGTAGAAGTAGGCGGACGACAGCGACTTGGTTACGTACAGGTAGTTGGTCTCGTCGGCTTCCTCGTAAACCATCGTGTCGTCCGGCGCGCCGAGGGTATGGCGGAATATGCGGTAGGATCGCAGTGTTTCCGGGTGCTGCTTGCCGTACAGTATGGTCTGGCTGTCGTTCGCCCACTCAAAATTGGCAGTCGTGTCCTCGATCTTGTCCGCCAGCAGTCGGCCGGTCTCCAAGTCGAGGAAATACAGGTCGTAGAAACGGCGGCCCGTATCGTCGACGCCGTACGCCGCGATGCGGTGGTCGGGACTCACCTTGAATCCGACCAGCGAATAGTAGTCGGCGTCCCCGGCCAGTTTGTTTACATCGAGCAGGATCTGCTCCGGCGCATCGAGAGATTCCTTTTTGCGGGCGTAAATCGGGTATTCGCCGCCCTCTATGTAGCGGTAGTAGTAGTAGTAGTCGCCACTTTTGTAAGGTGCCGACTCGTCGTCCTGTCGCAAACGCGCTTTCATTTCGTCAAACAGAACGCTTTGCAATCCCTTGAAAGGTTTCAGGCTCATTTCGGTATAAGCGTTTTCGGCTTCGAGGTAGGCGATAACATCGGGGTTCTCCCGCTCGCGAAGCCAGAAATAATCGTCGACGCGCTTGTCGCCGTGGAGCTCGAGCGTTACCGGGCGCTTTTCGGGCGCGGGCGCGGTGACCTGTTCCTTGCCGCAGCCCGTGAGTACCAGCAGCAGGAGAGACAGAAAGACGGCTTTTTTCATGGCACAGCGCCCGGTTTCGAGAGAACAGTGAATATTGTGACAATTTGGCGCGCGCATTAACAGGCTTTCCGCCATCGGGCGAACAAGCCAATAACAGCAAGGCGGCCGTGCTGCCGCCGCACCGGGCGGCAAAGATTCGCAAGTCTCTGGATATTGTGCTGCAAGGGTCGTAAGTTCCCGCAACGAACAAGTTTCGGGATACCTACGATGAAAAGTTTCAACAAACAGTTGCGTCGCCACTCCGTGGCAATAATCAGCCTGGCCGTTGCACTGTCCGGCCTAAGCTACAACACCTGGCGAAACGAGCAGACCGAGGCCAATCGCAACGTGCGCGCAGCCGGGTTCGAGCTTTTGATAAAACTGGGCGAGCTCGAACGCGTCGTCTTTTACAGCCACTACGATCGCGACCCGGAAATGGGTAACCCGCGGTCCGGCTGGGCCTATGTGCTCACGATTCGTGATCTTGGCAAGCTGGTACCGGACCGTGCCAATGCCAGCACTGCGAAACTGGTCGAACTGTGGCAGACAAACTGGAGTGGCCTCGGGGCCTCTGACGCATCGGCGAGGACGATTTCGGACGCCATCGACAAATGCCGAAGTGACGTCCTCGAGGCGCTGGCCGCCCTGGAATAGGGGACGGCAGCAATTTGGTCAGGCTCGCTGCAATTGCGGGTCGAAGGTCCCGGACTCTATGGAATGGATTGAAGCTTCTCCCTGAGGCTGGCCACCTCTGCTTCAAGCTTGGTGACACGCGCTTCGAGATCGGATTCCCCGCGCCGGCCGCCGTCTTTCTCGCTCGCGGCCGGTCTCGCCCTGGCGGCGAGAGCCTCCACATCGATCGGGCCCGAAAACAAATGCATGTACTCAGCATCTTTCCGGCCAGGCGTGCGCGGCAGTTGCGCCACGACGGGATCGCCGTCCCGTTCGATCAGGCCGGCAAGTGCATCGAGGACAGCGGTGTTATCCGCAAATTCATGCAGGCGGCCGCTCCGGGCACGCAACTCGCCCGGCGTTTGCGCGCCGCGCAGCAACAGCAGGCACACGATGGAGAGTTGGGCGGGGTCGAACTGGTAGTCGCTGAATCGTGTGTTGCAAAAGCGCTGCACGTATTTCTCAGTACGGCTTTTGAAATTCTCCTCGACCCTTACGAGGTTTTTCGCCTCGAGGTCGCGGACGGTGCGTTGTACCAAGCCCTGCTGCAAATCCATCACCGGGTCGCGGCTGGACTTCTGATTGCAAGCATTGGTCAGCGCGTTCAGCGTCA
>CAYXKM010000044.1:0-6371 GCA_964465665.1 uncultured Woeseiaceae bacterium | reverse complement strand
GTGCCCTGGCGCGCGGCGACCAGCGCAGCCGGTTTGCCGGATTGCTCGTGCGCCACCCGCATGTACTCCGCATAGCTCTGGTAAATGTAACCATCGGGTGCGCGGTCGTGAACCACGGCACCGATCGCAGCGCCCGGATCCTGCATCATGATCGTCAGGGCCTGCGTCATCTGTTTGCCGGCGTCCGGTCCTCCGCGGCTCCACGCATCCAGGGGATTCACTGCAGGCAACTCCGGATCGAGCACTCGCTCCAGAGCCTCGACCGTTTCCTTTCGAAGCTCGGTGAGCGGCACGCCGGCTTCGTCGCAAAGGTCGACCATCAGCTGTCTCTCGCCGCCGGAATCGTGCAACGACACGAGACCCCCCGGACCCGCCGGATGCAACTCGGCAAAAAGAATGAGCGCTGTTGCGAGCTCGTCCATGTCGCGCACGCGTTGTACGCCGTAGCAGTCGAACAGGGCATCGTAAGTGGCGTCATCGCCAGCCATCGCGCCCGTGTGCGATACGGTCAGCTGCGCCGAACGTTCGGTACGCCCGACTTTCAGCGCGACGACGGGAATGCGGCGTTCGGCTGCTTTCTGCAACGCCGCGCGAAAGCCCTGCGGATTACGCGCCGTTTCGACGAACAGGCCGACGACGCGAGTTTCCGGAAGATCGAGCACGAAATCGAGGTACTGGTCCATCGTGACGGACAGTTCGTTGCCCGCCGAGCAGGCAAAATTGAACCGGATTCGTGCATCGCAATCGACGATACCGCACATGCCGGAACCCGAGTGACTGATGAGGCTGACATTACCCGGCGCTTCGTGCATGCGGCTGTCGAATCCACAGGCCCACACGTGATCACGAATATTGTAGAAACCCATGCCGTTGGCGCCACAGACCAGCATGCCCGCGTCCTGGATTTTCTTTCGCACCCGCTCTCTGAGGAATGGCGCATGATCGTTGTCGACGACCAGCGTGGACATGAGCACCGCCGCGGGTATGCCGGCTGCAATTGCTTCTTCCAGAACCGATTCTGTGCGGTGATCGCCCACCGCAAACATCACCATGTCCGGCAATTCGGGGAGGGCTGCGAGGCTCGCAAACGAGCGCACGCCTTGCAGTTCCTCGTGGCGCGGATTCACGGGATAAATTTGGCCCGGGTAGCCGCCCTTCAGCAGGTTTTTCAGGGCCCAGTGACCCATGGTATCCGCGGTCCCCGAGGCGCCGACGATGGCGACGGATTTCGGCCGCAGCAATGGATCCAGCCGGTGCTTCAAGGAGGGTGCGCCGATAGAATCAGTACGGTGCAGGCGGCGTGGCGCTGCGCCTCGCCGGAAACCAGAACGGCTTGTCCGTCACCGTTGCTTTCGCCATCACCTTGGACCAGTGCATCTCGCGCTGGTAGTACACTTCGACCCAGACGTTGTCACCGGTTGCCCCGTGCGGCATGCGCACCGTGCCGAGAGCAATGTTCTGCTTGCACACCGGCGACCAGCTCGCGGACGTAATAAAACCGATTTCCTTCTTGTTCTTTCTCGGCTTGGCGTAAATATACGAGTGGTGCGCCGGCTTGTTGCCTTCGATGTCCAGCTTCACCAACCGCCAAGTCGACCCGTTGAGCTTTTCGGCCGCAAGTGCGCGCCGGCCGTTGAAATTCGGTTTCTTGAAATCGACCAGCCAGTCGAGGCCCAGCTCGAATGGCGAGCGCGAGCGGCCGGTACGGACTGTTTCGTCCGCCGGCAGAAATTCCTGGTAGGCCGCGAGGTATCCGGCCTCGATTCGTGCCTGTTCAAGCGCGTGCGTGCCTATCGCGCGCATGTCGTAGTGCTTGCCCGCTTCGAAAAGTGCATCCCAGAGTGCCAGCGCCTTCTCCGGCGAGAGCCAAAGCTCGTAACCGAGATCACCGGTGAACCCGGTGCGTGACACCATCATTTCCGTACCCTGAAAATCGAAATGCATAAGCCCGAACGGTTTGAGATTCCCGATACCGTTGAACCCGAGATTTTTCAGAATGCTGAACGACGTCGGTCCTTGCACGGCAAGACCGGCAACGTCCGCAGTCTCTTCACGGACGGTTACATCGAAACCTGTTGCCGCGGCCATCAGCCACGGCAGATGGCGTTCCTGGGAACACAGCCGATACTCGCCCTCGCGCAGGTGAAAAATAGTGCCATCGTCGATGACCTGTCCCTGGTCATTGCACCAGACCGCGTAAGCCACGCGCCCTGCAGCAACTTTTTGCATATCGCGCGTCACCAGCCGATCGATGTATGCGAGCGAATCCTTGCCGGTGATGTGGTACTTGGTCATCGGTGTCAGGTCGAATACGCCGGTCGAATTGCGAATCGCAAAGTATTCGAGCTCGGCATCGTATAGCGCATCGGCACTGGTATAACCCTTCCACGTGTGCCAGGTATCCAGCCGGTCCAGAGCCTTCAAACGCGGATAAAACGGCGACTCCAGCCTGCCCTGGTGAACCTCACGTATGCTCATGCTGATTTCTCCCGACTGAGGATTGTTCTCGCGGCATTGCGGCCCGCCGCACCGCTGACGCCGCCGCCGGGATGCGTGCCGGCGCCGCAGAGAAACAGTCCGTCGAGCGGCATCGCGTACTGGGCGGCGCCTGCAACCGGGCGGACGAACAGAAACTGGTCGAGCGTGAGATCACCGTGATGCCAGTGCCCGCCTCCGATGTGAAACTCGCGCTCGATATCCACCGGCGTCAGTACTTCCGTGGCAGTTATGCGGCCGTCGATATCCGGCATGTACTCGGTAATTTTGCGCAACGCTGCGTGCGTGAACGCGTCTCGCGCCGCACTGTCCCAGCCTTTTTTCAATGTGTAGGGTGCGTACTGCACGATGGCCGACAACACGTGCTTGCCCGTCGGCGCGAGCGTACTGTCGCGGAAACTCGGGATGGTGATCTCGAGCACCGGATCGGCCGATGTTTCGCCATACTTGGCGGGATTGAACGCGAGCTCCACGTAATTCTCGTCCGGCGCAATCAGCAGGCGCGAGCCGAAGTCTTTTTTCTCCAGCCCTTGCACCACCGGCAGACCGTCGAGTGCCAGGTGCAATTTCGCGGAATTGCCCTGCATGCGGATATTGCTGATCCGCCGCGTAAAGCCGGTTTCGACGTGGCGTGCTCCGACGAGATCCAGAATGGTGGTCTTTGGATCGGCGTTGGAGACGACGGTCATGCTGGAAAAGGTTTCACCGTTTTTCGCCTGCACGCCCGTAACCCGTCCATTATCGACAATTACGCGTTCTACCGGCATACCGGTGCGTATGGTTACACCGTTGTTGCGCGCCGCATGCGCCAATGCTTCGCTCACGCTGCCCATGCCGCCGGCCGGTGCGGAAATGCGGCCGGCATTTCCTGCCAGCCGGTAAAGGTAGGTCATGATCGTATTCGGCGACCGCGGCCCGAGACTTGTGCCGAGCACGGCATCGAGACTCAGTGCACCCTTGAGCAATTTGTTTTCGAAACGCTCGGTAACCTCATCATAAATGTTCATGCCAATGAGCCGGAGAAACTCCCGCATTTCCTTGCGACCCAGCATGCGCAGATCGAGACCCAGTCGGGCGAGCGTGAACAGATCTTTTTTGTCAGTCGTCCCGAGACGCGGCGGCGGCTTGTTCAGGTAGGTCTGCAGCAAGGCAGCGAACCGGGCCATCCGCCGGTGGAAATCGTGGTAGCTGTCCGAGTCGGCATCGCCGACGCCCTGTACGCGGCCACCGGTGTAGCGAACGTGCTGGCCGTCGGTCGCAAGAGCGACGGTCTCGATGTCGTCATTCGCCAGGGCGACATGCAGTCCGAGGTCCTTCTTCACGTCCGGCTGCAACTGATAAAGGAGATGCGCGCAGGCGGAAACGGAATAGCCGTCTGCAAACTTTCGGGTTACAGCCGCGCCACCTACCTGTTCATTGGCTTCCAGCACCAGAACCTTGCGGCCGGCTTTGCCGAGCAATGCCGCACACACAAGGCCGTTATGGCCGGCGCCAATGACAATAGCGTCGTAATGATCAGTCATCGCCAAAATTCTCGGGTACGGTGTTGTGCCGCTTCAGATCGATCAGTATTTCCCGTGCTGCGTTCGCACCGGGCGCTGCCATGACGCCGCCGCCCGGGTGGGTACTGGATCCGCACATGTACAGGCCACCGACCGGCGACCGATACTGCGCATAGCCGGGTACCGGCCGGTTGAACAACAACTGGTCCATGGTCAGTTCGCCGTGAAAGATATTGCCTTCCGTAATGCCGATCTGGTCGTCGATATCCTGAGGCGTGCGAATTTCCACATGCTCTATCAGGCTCTTGAAATCCGGGCTGTAATTCGCAATCTGGTCGAGCACGGTCTTGCCGAATGCTTCCCGTTCGGCATCGGTCCAGCGCCGGCCCTCGATCTGCGGCGGGCAGTACTGGACGAAACAGCTCATGAAATGTTTGCCGGGCGGCGCCATGGTCGGATCGACAATGGTTGGAATCACCATATCGACATAAGGGTCCTTCGACCAGGTGCCGGCTTTCCAGTCATCATACGCACGTTCCATGCGCTCGAGCGAATCGATGAAATGCATGTCGCTGTGCATCAATGAACTGCCCTTGGGTAACGCCGGAAATGTCGGCAGACCATTCAGTGCGATATTCAGCTTGCCCGACGAACCTCGACTCTTGAAATTTTTCACCCGGTGATAGAAATCCCGATCGAGATCACTTTCATCCATATAGCGAAGAAATGTCTTTTTGACATCCATGTTGGAAACAACCACGGGCGCATCGATTTCTTCGCCGGTGGAAAGCGCAACGCCTTTCACCTTGCCGTTCTTCACGACTATCTTCTCGACGCCGGCATTCGTTCGCAACTCGCCGCCGAAAGCCTGGAACGCGCCGGCAATCGCATTGGAAACGCCACCCATGCCACCGCGTGCATAGCCCCAGGTACCGACGTTGCCGTCCACGTCACCCATGTAATGATGCAGCAGCACATAGGCTGTGCCCGGCGAGTGCACGCCAAGCGCTGTGCCGATGATGCCGCTGCCGGACAATGCGGTTTTGATGACGTCGGTTTCGAAATACTCACCGAGATACTCGGCAACGCTCATGGTCCAGAAGCGAATCGTTTCGTACATCCGGTCCTCGCCCATTTCCATGAACTTCCGTCCGAGCAGCAACAGTTCGCGAATGTCCTTCGGTTTGAACGATGTCGGGTCCGGCGGCGTACGCAACAGGAAATCACGGATGAACCGGCACTGGCGCATGGTATCCGTGGAGTATCGAATGTAGGCGTCGGCGTCGTGCTTGGAGAATCGCGCTTTTTCGCGATGGGCAACCTCGTTGTCCCAGTATGATCCGAAGTAATCGCCGTTCTGCAAGAAGGTTACGGATCCGCCGTAAGGAGTTACCTGCAGGCCGTGCCTGTGCAGTTCAAGCGCGCGGAAAATCTCCGGTCGCAACAGGCTGCAAACGTAGGAACAGTTCGAGTAAATCCAGTCTTTGTGCAGGTTTCGGCTGACTGCTGCACCGCCGATGTAATCATTCTTCTCCACGCACAATACATCGAGACCGGCTTTGGCCAGGAACGCGGCATTCGTCAACCCGTTATGACCCGCACCGATTACAATTGCATCATAAGTTTTCATCGATCGAAGGTGCCCCGCTGGAACATAAATGAAAACTGCGGCGGTCGTTTCCGGCCGCCGCAGTCGTCAGTCCAATTGACTTTACCCGGTGTTTGTTTGCTTGCTGACTGGCGGCAATTTCTTCAATGTAATGTCTACCGCACGCTCGAATTTGTCCAGAGTTTCTGCAAGACATTTCACATCATGAGCCTCGCACATGAACCAGGGTTCGCGTGAGTCGGGCTCGATCAAAATTCCCAGTTCGTGCAGCTCCGGAGCGAGGTTGTCGTAGAACTCATAATCCGAATCGAGCCAGGCCCGGTAATCCGTCGGCGCCACCTCGTTGAAGAACAGCCCCGACATGGACGGGTGCCCGGCGAAACTGTGACGAATACCCCTCGAGGCCAGAATCTTGGTCAATCCCTGTTGCAACGACTTGCCGTACCGTTCGATTTTCTCGAGTGCGTCCGTTTCGTCGAGTATCTCGAGGGTCTTGTTTGCAGCCGCCAGGGATACCGAATGCCCGGTGAAAGTGCCGCCGTGCACCACGCCGTCGCCGATGCAGCGCATGGCGTCCTCGCGTCCGGCAACGACCGATATCGGATAGCCGTTCGCCATTGCCTTGGCAAAAGTGCACAGGTCCGCTTTCACGCCGTACAGTTGCTGTACACCGCCCTTCGCGACACGAAAACCGGTTTTGACCTCGTCTATGATCAGCAGCACATCGTGCTTGTCGCACAGCATGCGAATGTCTTTCATGTATT
>CAYXKM010000043.1:0-2577 GCA_964465665.1 uncultured Woeseiaceae bacterium | reverse complement strand
GTACAGTGGATCGATGAGTTCCGCCGCCACCAGCGCTACACCGCCTGAGCGTCGGCTGTCGAGGGAAAAGAACGGCTTGGCAAGATAAAAGCGGTGATCATAGCCGTCGCTGTTGCTGCCAATGCGAAACGCCAGGTTGTTACGCGAACCACGCAGGTTCGGGTCGGCGAAGTCAAGCGTAACCGTATCCCGGTCAACGGTGGTTTTGTATTTTACGTGCAGCAACATGCCATTGCCGAACAGGTTCTGTTCCTTTATGCCTATCCCGAGACGATTCTCGCCGCCTTCGCGCCCGACCGTGATGCTTGGTGTGAGTGTCCAGACGTCGGACGTGGCAACTTTCAGGTCGACTATGCCGTTTTCAAAACTGACCGGTTCGATTTGTACCTCGCGAAGGTAATCGTTTTGCCGTAACAAGCGCTCGGTTTCGTCGAGCACCCGCAGCGAATACCGGTCGCCCTCGGCAAAAAGCAGTTGTTCCCTGATGACGTGGGGCTTGGTTACGACGTGCAGTGCGTTTGCCCAGCGATACAGCCTCTTGTTCTCATCCGGGTTGTCGAGATCGAAGATGTTGCGCGGCTCGATGGCGATGCTGCCGATAACCGCGTTCTGTTCTTCCAGGGCCTCGGGTGGTGGTATCTCGGGAGCAACCGCGGCCGGATCCTGTGCAAACACCGCGGCGGCGAGAAGCACACTGCCAGGAGTCGCGAAAAAAGCCCGGCATATGCTTTTGCTCAAGTCACGAATCCAAGCAGGAAGAACCCGGCTGTTGCGGCTGCAGCTGCGAGCAAAGCGTACGGAAGTTGCGTTCTTACGTGATCGATATGATCGGTCGCCGATGCCATCGACGCAACCACAGTCGTGTCACTGATCGGCGACGCATGATCGCCGAAAATGGCGCCGGACAATGCTGCACCGAGGAACAGCGGCACGGAAAGCCCAAGAGTCATGGCAATCGGTATGGCGATCGGAATCATGATGGCAAACGTCCCCCAGCTCGACCCTACGGAGAAGGCTATGAATGCCGACACCAGGAAAATCAGCGGGGCGAGCCAGATGACTGGGATGTTGTCGCCGACGACGCCGGCGACGTATTCGCCGGTGCCGAGCAGATGCGCGACGTCACCCAGTGCCAGCGCCAGCAGCAGAATCGTCGAAATTGGAAGCAATGCACCTGCGCCCTTCATGAAAACGACCATCAGGTCACTGACGGTACTCCGCTGGCCTGTGAGGATCATGATCCACGAAGTCAGCAAGGCAAAACAGACAGACCAGAGGATAGACGTCGAACCGGATCCGTCCCTGATACTTCCGTTGCCGGTTACGTACATGCCAACCGGCATCATCATTATCATTGCGAGTATCGGTACGATCATCAGCGAGGCCGGCGGCGTGTTCGCGCCCGACTCCTTAAGTGAGGGTGTTTCCGCAGACACATCGACCAGAGGCATCGCTCCGGGCCACAACATCAGGCCTCGGCGAGTTCTTTCCTCAGCCGCTTTCATAGGACCCAGATCGAGATTTGCCCAGATGACGACCGCTGCCAGCACGATCGCGAAAATCGCGTACAGGTTGTAAGGAATCGCTGCGATGAATATGCCGAGCGGATCGTCGATGCCGGTCGATGCAACCAGTCCGACGACGACAGCTCCCCAGGCGTTCAACGGAATCATTACGCAGACCGGCGCCGAGGTCGAGTCGATGATATAGGCGAGTTTCTCGCGTGACACCCGGTAGCGATCGAACAACGGACGGCTGATCGATCCGGCGACCAGCAGCGTGATGTTCGACTCTATAAAAATGATGATGCCGGTCACCCAGGCGAGCAACTGTGCGCGCTTGCCGTTGTGCACCCAGTGTCTCGATTCGAGAAAGTGCACGAAGCCGCGCACACCGCCGGAATGCTCGATGGTCGCGATCAGCGCTCCGATGACCAGTGTAAAAATCAGCACACGCGTATCACCCGGATCGCTGAAGACATTGACCACGCCTTCGAGCCCGGCGGTGACCCCGGTGAGCGGGTTGAAGCCGTGCAGCACGGTAAAGCCTATCCATATGCCGGCGAATAACGACAGGATGACCTGCTTGCTCCAGATGGCGAGCAAGATTGCCAGAATCGGCGGCAGTACGGACAACCAGCCGGCGTTATCCACGTTTCGCGACTCCTTGTAAAAAGGCCGACAGGTTCTCACCCAGCGCATCGGAAAGATAACCGCCTTCCTGGACCAGCACCGTCGGCAGGCCGATTGCAGCAATGCGCCGACCGATACGGCCAAAGCCTGCCGTGCTGACGGCCAGTCCATGCAACGGGTCACCTTCGTAGGCGTCCAGCCCGAGTGCGACCACGATGGCACCCGGTGCGAATTTTTCGATCGCGGCAATAGCCGTATCCAGCGTTCGCAGGTACTCGTCGTCGGCGGTGCCGCGCGGCAGCGGCAAATTCAGATTGAACCCTTCGCCGGCGCCGCTTCCACGTTCCTCCGCATAACCCCAGAAGAACGGGTAGAAACGTACCGGATCGGCGTGGATCGAAACCGTGTACACGTCGGATCGCTCGTAGAAAATTTCCTGTGTGCC
>CAYXKM010000042.1:0-15141 GCA_964465665.1 uncultured Woeseiaceae bacterium | reverse complement strand
CTTTACGGCGTTTTTGTTGCATCGACGCTGGTCCGTGCCGCCGTAGTGCTCGCGCTGACACCGAAGCTGCGCGAGGTCCGTCCGGTGCGCGAGATATCCGTGGGCCAGGTCATCTTTCGCGTCACGCGCATGAACGCGCTGGCGGGTCTTGTCTTCGACATCGTCGGCTCACGGCCCAATCGGCCAACCGACGAAAAGGATTGAGCGATTAAGGTAACTGGAAAAAGGTGACAGTAACTCTAATTCTGGCGTTAGCCCACGCTTACCGGCACCAGACTCATCGTGTCGTTGCCGAAAATATCGACGCCCTTGACTGCGACCGAATATCTCCCCGGCCGCTCGTAACGGTGTTCGGCTGAAACGAGCTCAAGCTCGCGATCCTTCCGCGTGGGAAAACTCTGCCACTCGTTCTCGAAAATGTAACTGCTTGATTACGCCGTGCTTGTCCTTGCTGACTTTCGCAAGTTTGCCCTTGTCGCAAATGACATTCGATTTACCGTTTTTCAATGCGGCGAGCGCGGCTTTGGCCGCGCCCTCCTCGCGAATGCGGGCTACCAATGGCGGCAACAGCCTTTCGTAAGCGGTGCTGCGAAAATCCTCGTCCGCCGGAAACCAGCGATGCGCCGAATCGGGTATCGCGTGGGGTGATTTCAGGATTTCAGGGTGCAGGGCCCTTGCGAGCCTTACAGACGAATCGAATGTTGAGTGCGCAGTAGCATTTCCGAATCGTTGCACATTCCAGGCGTGACTCCCCGGGGAAATCGGCCGAAATTGCCGGCATTCAGTGAGGTCAAATGGCAGTCGTGCGGGCTACAGATTCAGAGGGCCTTGACGTAGATGACCTTGGCGTCACCCGGCGCGTAGAAATCATCGAGGACCGCGGCCTTGCGGTATCCGATGCGCTCGTAGAACGTCCGCGTAGGCGCATACTGGTCCCGCCCTGCGGTATCGACGAACATCTGCGTGGCACCTTGCGACCTGACGATTCGCTCGGATTCGCGAATGAGTTTGCTACCGAGGCCGCTGCGCTGCTTGCCAGGGGCAACCGCGATCCAGTACAGGTCGAAACTCGAGGCGGTGCCAGGAATCGCTCCGAAGCAGGCATATCCCGCCAGCCTGTCTGGCGCATCCGGCTCGTCGGCGAAGACGAACTCGTAGCCGCTGGCTTTGCCGCGCTCGAGCGTTTCATCCACCAGTTCGACGGCAAAATCCTGCTCTTCGGCGGAGAAGAAACCGGTCTCGCTGACCAGCGTTCGCACGGCATTCGAATCGCCCGGCCGCAGTTTCGTTCGCCACTTCATCGCGCTTTGCTCTTTTGGTTCTGCCCTTTCGCACTGGTTTCGGACATGCCTTCCCACAATCCGGTGAAGAAATGCCGGGCATTTGCGCCCAGTGTCTGCGTCCGGTAACCGCCCTCCTGCACTACGAGCGTTGGCAAATCAAGATTGCCGATCATGCGCCCGTTCTCACAAAAATCCTTGGTCATCAGGCGAAACGAGCCGGTCGGATCGCCCTTCGCGGTATCGAGTCCGAGCGCCAGCACCAGGAACTGTGGGCTGAACCTGCGAATTCTGGCGAGGGCGTCTGCAAGCACCTTTCGATACTGCTCGCCGTCCAGGTTTTCCTGCAGCGGAAAGTTCCGGTTGTAGCCCCTTCCCTCGCCTTCGCCCTTTTCGTCTTCAAAGCCGGAAAAGTACGGGTAGCTGTAGCGTGGATGACCGTGGATGGAAATGGTGTACACATCCTTGCGACGGTAGAAAATATCCTGCGCGCCGTTGCCATGGTGGTAATCGATGTCCAGCAAAGCCACCCTGCCGCGCTGGCTGAGATGATGGGCCGAGATCGCCGATGAATTGAAATAGCAGAAGCCACCAAATGCTTCGTGCTCGGCATGGTGACCAGGCGGCCGGACCAGGGCATAGGCAGCGCGGCCGCCATCCAGCAAGTATTCCGCCCCGGTCATCGCACAGTCAACCGACCGTCTCGCGGCTTTGTAGGCATTGGCGTTCAATGGTGTAAACGTGTCGATGCAATAGTAGCCGGCGCGCAACGGCAGCTCCTTCGGCGGTCTGGCGCGGTTGCGTACCGGGAAAACGTAAGGATAGACGGACTTTCCCGACGGCACATTTGCACAGGCTTTGCGCAGGAACTCCACGAATTCCGGCTTGTGCACCTGCTCGATGACGCCGATGCCGAAATTTCGCGGCGAGATGGTATCGAACAGTGGCGTCCGGTCCAGTTCTTTTGTTATCGACTGAATGCGAACCGGCGCTTCGACATAACCACGATCGTTGACGTGGTGAATAGCGTGACGGTCGTTGACAATAAGCGCAATTTTTCGTTGTCGCGGCTGGTGCTGCGCCGACTTCTCCGGCGACTTGACGTAGCGTGGCTCACGAAGCCTGACCGGATCGTCCTTGATCGACCTCACGACCTTTTCTACGTACTCAGGCGGACAGACGTTCCCGTACTTGCGCTCGAGAATGGCACGAACGATTTTTCTTGCCTGATTACGCTTCAGTGGCTTATCGCCCTGCCCTAGGTTGTCGAACACCAGGTACGGCGGATCGGTAGCGCGTTCAGTCAGCGGCGTTTCATACGCGGTATTCACGATCGGCCGCGCAGCGAATCGCTCGTAGAACCGCAGCCTTGCAGCGTTTTGCCGGCGAATGGCAGGGTCGGGCGACTGTTTCGGGTCGTCCGGCAGGCATTCCATGAAAATGCCGCACACGCCGAGCTGGAAGGCCTCCTCGCGAACCTTTTCATACAACGCACCGCCGATGCCGCTACCGGTTTCACCGCGGCCGGCACAGATGTAGTCCAGGAAGCAGAACTCGAGGTCGGGAGCGTGCAGCAGCATGGCGAATCCGCGGACCGTGGCGTTGCCATTTTCTGCAACCAGCAGGATTGAATGAAAGCCGTATTTCAGGGGATTGGCGAGCTGCGCCGGCAACTTCGCTATGTCCTTTTCGCTTAGCGCATTGAACTGAACGCGCAGCATCGCTTGCACCTGGCTCAGCAGCTGGCGATTCGTCGGCGTGGTAACGTCGAAGACTTTGTGGATGCGGAACATTGTGACTCGGCGTGCCGGCGCAGCAGCGGTGACTCGATTATCCAGTGCGCCGATACGCCAGTAAAGAAGGATCCAGTGCCGCGTGCACGATTCGCTCGACGACTTGCTCGTATCGCATGCCCGATTCGAACGCCGCGGCGGCAAAGCCGGCATCCTGTGACAAACAGGGATTCGCATTGATCTCCAGCACCCAGGGATTTCCGGAGGAATCGAGCCGCAGGTCGACCCGCGCATAGCCGCGCAATCCGAAAACAGTCCAGCACTGTTGCACGATATGCCGCAGACGGCTGCTTTCTTCGTTCGACAACACGGGAAAGTCGCGGCGTGTCGCACGATACTCCGGTGCGTTCTCGTCCCATTTGGCCGCATATCCAACGATTCGAGGCTTGCCCCGGGGGTAATCGACAAATGTCATTTCAGCGAGCGGCAGGATACGGGGCTCACCATCCAGCTCGAGTACCGAAACATTGAACTCACTGCCGTCGACGAACTGCTCGGCGAACCACTCGCCACCGAAATTCCTCTCACAGTCTGCTATGCGGCGGCGGGCCGCTTCGGAGCCCTGCACCACGCAGCCGTCATCCATGCCGAATGACGCATGCTCCCAGACGGATTTTACGATCCACGTGCCGTCGTTATCGAGCCGATCGAGGTTTGTGAAATACGGTAACGTCGGTATACCGTGCAATTGCATTAGTTGCTTTGCCAGCAACTTCTGTGACGTCACATACATGGCGTCGCTGCCGGCGCCGGTGTAAGGGACACCAGCCACACTGAGAACCGCGGGCAAACAATGGATCAGACGACCTTCGCCGCTGAGCGATTCGACCAGGTTGAACACGCAATCCGGATTGCGCGCGCGAACGGACGCGAGCGTCGCATCGAGATCGAGTCCTGTCGGCAGTACCGCAACACCCCAGCCAAGTTTTTTCATCGCCTCCGAAACCTGCTCGACCTGCACGAGCACGTCGGCTTCGTCCGGCCGGGCGCCGGCCCCCAGGGCCTCGTGCACGACGAGGACAGACAGGCGGGACGATCTCACGTTCTCAGGTGCCCGGGTTCACGGCCGGCCGCGATCAGGCTGCCAGCGATGCCGCACGAACCGCGGCATGGCAGCGAGGCAGTGCCGACTTCATGATGTTTCCGATCAGTGCGATGTAATTCATACCGACCATGGTACCCATCATCGGCAGATCCGAATGCTCCGGGTGGATGCCCGCCAGCGGGTTGACCTCGATGAAATTGACCTGTCCCTTGTCGTCAAGACGAACGTCGATTCGTCCGCCGTCACGGCAGCCGAGGGCCCGCCAGGCACGCACGGCCAGCGACTCGACGTCGCGGCGTAGCTTGCCCTTCGGCAGAAGCTTGTAGTGCACCAGTTCCTCGCAGTTCTCCTTGTTGCGGTAGGAATAGACGTCGGAATCGGCACCCGGCAGCAGTTCGATCTCCATTGTGGCAAGCGCCGATGCTTTCCGCCCCGTTCCGAGTATCCCGACCGTGAACTCGCGCCCGGGCAGGTAACGCTCGATGAGGACCGGCTGCTTGTGTTCCTTCAGCAGTTGGCGGCACACGCGCTGCAGCTCGGTTGCGTTCGAGACTTTCGAGTTGGCGCTGATGCCCTTGCCCGTGCCTTCCGCAATCGGTTTGGCAAACAGCGGATAGGCAAGATTCACGGACTTGACGGCCGACAGCTCGGATACGACGGCATAATCGGGCGTGGCTACGCCGGCAGCGCGGACCACATCCTTGGTCATGCCCTTGTGCAAGGTCAGTGCACACACCAGCGTGTCCGAGAACACGTAGGGTATCCGGTACGCATCCAGCAGCGCCGGCACCTGCGCCTCACGGCCGATGCCGTACATGCCTTCGCAGATGTTGAACACCAGGTCCCAGCGATGGCCGGCCACCAACCGCGCCGCCAGTTGCTTGACGTTGCCGATCCTGTCGACCTGGTAGCCCAGTTCGAGGAGTGCTTTCTCGATGCTGTCGATGGTATCGACGCGATCGAACTCGGCAGTCTCTAATTCGCTGTAGCCGGCTTCGAGGTAGGCATCCCGCAGGTCAAAGGTCAGACCGACGCGTATTTCTGACGGACTCATGAATTTTCTCCGGCGGCAGCAGGTACAGGCCCGCCGCTGTCCGGATAGCGGTAGGTGCCGCCATCGTAACTGTTCAACAGCAAATCACCGCCGTCATAGCCCGCGACGTAGTCGGGAGCCAGCGGGATCTTGCCGCCGCCGTTCGGCGCATCGACGACAAAGGTCGGGACTGCATAACCCGTGGTGTGCCCCCGCAAACCACGGATGAGCTCGACGCCCCTCGTAACCGGCGTACGGAAATGAGCCGAACCGGAGATCGGGTCGCACTGGTACAGGTAATAGGGCTTGACCCTGATCCGCAGCAAGCCGTGCATCAGCTTCCTCATCGTTTCGAGATCGTCGTTCACGCCCTTCAGCAGTACCGTCTGGCTGCCCAGCGGCACGCCGGCGTCCGCGAGGCGCGCACAGGCTTCGGCGACTTCCGGTGTCAGCTCGTCCGGGTGGGTGAAATGCAGACTCATCCAGAGGGGGTGATAGCGCTTCAGGATGCGGGTGAGCGACGGAGTGATGCGCATCGGCTGCACCACCGGCTGCTTGCTGCCAATGCGTACAAACTCGATATGCGGGATCCTGCGCAGGCGGCGCAGGATGTACTCGAGCCGATCGTCGTCCAGGCTCAGGGGATCGCCGCCGGAGATCAATACGTCACGGATGACGGGAGTCTGTTCAATATAAGCGAGCGCCAGTTCGATATCCGTCTTCTTGACGCTGCGCTCGCCGACCGACCCCACCATGCGAGCACGAGTGCAATATCGGCAATAGACCGAACAGAAGTTCGTTACCAGCAGCAACACGCGGTCGGGATAACGGTGCACCAGGCCGGGAACCGGGCTGTGCCCGTCTTCGCCAAGCGGATCTTCGCTTTCACCTCGGCCGGTTTCGTACTCGCCAAGGACCGGGACCACGGTGCGGCGGAGCGCATGCCCGGCGTCCTGGCGATCGAGCAGGCTGGCGTAATACGGGGTGATACCCACCGGCAACGCGCCGGTGTGGCGGCGAATCGCTGCTGACTCGTCGTCCGACAGGACGATCATTCGATCGAGGTCGGCAAGCGTCCGGACCCTGTTCCGGTTCTGCCAGCGCCAATCGTTCCACTCTTCGACTGTCGCTTCCGGGTAACAGCGGCGCAAGAATTCCGCGGACCTTTCGGATACGCGAAACTTCGACCGATCGCGCCGGGCGATGGTCTGGTCGAGGCGAATGGCAGGAGAATTGGTGAGGTGGGGTGATTTAGGAGGGGCGGGACGGCGTCGTGCCGCGCTCCCCGGAGGTTCTTCCGCGACGACTGTGGCGGTTTTCATTTACGATCCTTGGCTGCAGTTGGGCGACCTGCAAATGAAAACCGACCCTGCCCTCCGAGTCGTGCGGGTAATTACCCGCCCTCAATGCGCGGTAATATATTTGCAGCCGAAAGATTGTCAATAACTATTTTTTGTCACAGTGTGAACCCGGTCTCAAAGTTTTTTTCAGCCGCGACGCCAGTTCGGTCAGCCCGAAACATTAACACCGGAATATTGCACCGAATACCGCTGCGAGCCTCTGCTATCAACGGTCCCGGAATTGACTTCGGAGGTCTGGCAGGATTGCCTGACTGGGTTCACACTCTGGCGCCTCTTAGAACAGAACTCCGATGCTGAATCTGACGTTTGGAAATTTGCGCAACGATCTGTTTGGCGGCCTGACTGCCGCCATCGTTGCCCTGCCCCTGGCGCTTGCATTCGGTGTCGCTTCGGGCGCAGGTCCGGTTGCCGGCCTGTATGGCGCCATATGCGTCGGTTTCTTTGCCGCAATGTTCGGTGGCACGCCCAGCCAGATCTCCGGACCGACCGGACCGATGACTGTTGTCGCCGCGACCGTATTCACGCATTACGGCTCCAACCCGGCACAAGCCTTCACTGTGGTCATGATTGCAGGGCTGTTTCAGATCCTCTTCGGATACCTGAAGCTCGGACGCTACATCAACCTGATGCCCTACCCGGTCATATCCGGCTTCATGAACGGTATCGGATGCATACTGATCGTGCTGCAGCTTGCACCGCTGCTGGGTTACCCAACGGAAGGCAACGTCATCAATGCCATAACAGTTCTGCCCGCCGACTTCGGTGAACCGAACCGGCTGGCCGTTGCGGTGGGCGTTATGGCATTCGCGATTTGCGTCCTGACACCGAAGCGCATAGGGCGAATTGTGCCCCCACAGATACTGGCCATACTTGCCGGCACTGCGCTCGTGATCTACTTTCCGGGTGCGCCGGTGATTGGCGCCATACCGAGTTCACTGCCCGCCCTGTACCTGCCGGTTTTCGATTTCGCCGAACTGAACCAGATGCTGGTTTTTGGTGCTGTCATAGCCGGCCTCGGTGCCATCGACAGCCTGCTCACTTCGCTCGTGGCCGACAACGTCACCCGGAACTTCCATGACTCCGACAAGGAGCTGACCGGCCAGGGCATCGGAAACCTGGTCGCCGGCGTGTTCGGCGGCATTCCCGGCGCGGGCGCCACCATGCGGACCCTGACCAATATCCGGGCAGGCGGAAGGACCCCGTTGTCCGGGATGTTTCACGCGGTCGTGCTGCTTCTGGTTGCGCTCGGACTCGGGCCGCTGGTCTCTCATATACCGCATGCGGCGCTAGCCGGGGTGCTGCTGAAAGTCGGCATCGACGTCATCGACTGGCGCTATCTGCGCCGCATGCATCGTGCCCCACGCGTCGATCTCGTCACCATGATCATCGTGCTGGCTCTTACGGTCTTCGTCGACGTCATCACAGCCGTCGCCGCCGGCATGATTGTCGCGAGCCTGCTTTTCGTCAAGGAAACCGCGGAAATGCAGATGGAGTCCATCCGCACGATCTCGCATGCCGATTCCGAACACCTGCTGTCCGATGAGGAGCGGATACTGTTCCGCCGCTGCAACGGCAAGGCCCTGATCCTGCACCTGTCAGGACTGATGAGTTTCGGCGCCGCGAACGAATTGGTGCGACGCATGTCGCGAGTCAGCGACTACGAAGTGCTCATCATCGACCTGCTGGACGTACCGAAAGTGGACGGCAGTGCTGCGCTGGCTCTCGAGGAGATCATGCAGTCCGCAGCACGCGCCGGGCGAGCTGTAATCGTCGTCGGATTGAACTTCCACGTGGCCAGGCTCCTCGCCCGCTTGCGTATCCTCGACCTCGTGCACGAAACCGAGCGCGTGGCCACAAGGCACGAGGCGGTACTCCGCGCAGTATCCATTGTCGAATCGCGCGCGGCGGCAACGGATGCGAAGCCGGCGTGAATCTGCAAGAATGCCGGGGGGTAGCGGCAGACCGCTGGTTTAATGCGATTGCACGTTGCGCTGATTGATGCGGAGGCAATCCGGTCGGTACCCTTTATCGTCAATGACACCGGGAACGACTTGCCGTGGATGAAAAGCTCCAGGAACTGACAGCCATACTGGCCGGCACCGGCACCGCGATTCTCGGGTATTTCAGTCAGCCGGCGGTCGTCATCCAGTTCCTGATCGTGGCGATCCTGCTGACGCTATCGTTCGTCCTGTCGTGGTGGGTGGAACCGCGTATCAGGACCCGCACGGAGCAGCTCCAACTCATACCCGGTGTGAAACGGGTCCTGAATGCGATGATCGATCGCACCGAATGGGCCTACTTCGTCATTCTCTGCGCGATTGTCCTGTTCATCAGTCGCCGCATCGGCTGGCCAGCCGATGACAAGATCCTGTCGAATGCGTTGTTGCTCGCTCTCGCCTGGTTCGTCATCAACGTCGGCTCGCACACCATCAACCAAAAAGGGATCCGGACACTGCTCTCGTTCAGTATCTGGACCTACGTTGCGCTGAGCCTTCTGGACATACTCGATGACGTCGTCAGTTTCCTCGACTCCTACAAGCTGCCGATAGGCCAGAAGGAGCTCTCTTTCCTCGACCTGATCGGCGGGCTGCTCGTGCTCGGCGTCATGCTGTGGATAGCAATCAGCGCCGGAAACTTCCTCGATCAGCGCATACGCCAGGTGCAGGAGCTGACGCCGTCGTTGCGCGTGCTGATCGGCAAGATCCTGAAAATCATTCTTGTCGTGGTCGCCGCGTTGAGCGGCCTGTCTCTTGTCGGCATCGACCTGACCGTGTTCACCGTATTGTCCGGTGCCATCGGTGTCGGTATCGGTTTCGGTCTGCAGAAAGTCGTATCGAACTTCATCTCGGGTATCATCATTCTCGCTGACCGTTCGATCAAACCCGGTGACACGATCTCTCTTGGCGAGACCTTCGGCTGGATCCGCGAACTGCGCGCACGTTTCGTGTCGGTCGTCACCCGCGACGGGCGCGAATACCTCATCCCGAACGAAGATTTCATTACCCAGCAGGTGATCAACTGGTCGTTTTCCGACGACCTGGTGCGCCTGGACGTGCAGTTCGGTGTGTCCTACGACTCGGACCCGCACGCGGTGACAAAGCTTGCTATGGCAGCGACGGGTACTGTTGACCGAGTAGTCAAGTCCCGCGAACCGGTATGCTGGATCACCAGCTTCGGCGAATCGTCGATCGAGTTCGTGCTGCGCTTCTGGATCAGCGATCCGCAAAACGGCCTGACCAATATCCGTGGCCAGGTTCTGTTAGCCCTCTGGGATATCTTCAAAGAGAACGGCATCAGCATTCCCTACCCGCACCGCACCGTAATACTGAAATCGCCGTTACCCCAGACCCCCGATTAGGAACCGCTCAAGGTCGGGTTTCAAAGCTTGCAGGACATCATGTGATACTGGTCGCGCAATACGAATCCTGCCGATTCGTACATCGCCCCGGCGCGTTCGTTTGACCGGCCGACCTCGAGGTGCAGCGCCTTGACGCCATCCTTGCGCAACGCTTCTATGACGCGGCCCAGGACGTCCCGACCGATGCCTTTTCCGCGGAATGGCTCCAGCAGAAAAAACTCGTCGACAAATGCATCCCGACCGCCAAATTCGATGCTGTAGCCGAAGCAGATGGCGATATACCCGGCGAGGCTCCCGCCCTGGCGGATAAGCCATACGGGCCCAAGGTCCGGCGCCATCAGGAGCGTACTGATGACCATCCGGCGCGTGCCGGCGTCCTGCACGACCCCCTCGAACTCGTGGTAAGCACTGACCAGCGGCAGCAGGTCGTCGATGTGCCGGATGGTTGCCTGCCTGATCTCTGTGGTCATGTTTCTTTTGTTCGTTCCCGGCAACGCATCCCGGAAATACGATATCGTGCAGCAAAACCAACAACAACCCGCCGGGTAGTTGCACCAGTATGAACCTCGACGCTATCGGCGACACTGTCGTAGTTGCCTCCGCCGACGCCGGACTTGCGGCAGCCACGGATCCGACGATTGCCGGGATCCCCGTTGCTTTTTTCCTGTTCGCCCTGACTTTGCTCGGCGTCGCGATTTTCCACTTCCACACGCTGCGGGTTGCCTTGATTGGCCTTGGGGCAATCACCGTGTACAAACTGATCTTCACGACCTTCGGCGGTGTGCCGGGATTCACCGGCCTTGCCACGCACCTTGCGCACGAATGGGTGGTTCTGACGAACCTGTTCGGGCTGCTGGTGGGTTTTGCCCTGCTCGCCGACCATTTCGAGAAAAGCCACATTCCGCTGTGGTTACCGGCGATCCTGCCGGACGACTGGCGCGGTCCGGCCGTATTGCTCGCGCTGATTTTCTGCATGTCGACATTTCTCGACAACATAGCGGCCGCCATCATCGGCGGGACGATAGCGGCAACCGTTTTCCGCGCCAAAGTCCATATCGGCTACCTGGCGGCAATTGTTGCGGCATCCAATGCCGGCGGCGCCGGAAGCGTGGTCGGCGACACGACGACGACCATGATGTGGATCGAAGGCGTCTCCCCGCTGGCCGTGGCGCCTGCATTCCTGCCGGCCGCCGTCGCACTCGTTTTCATCGCCATACCCGCCTCGATCTTCCAGCAACGGATATCGCCCATCGTCTGCGATCCGCCGTCGGATTTGCACATAGACTGGGCCAGGTTCGCGATCGTCAGCGGCATCCTCGGCGCGGTGATCGGCGCCAATATCGTCGTGAATACATACTTCACGGAAATAGCCGATCGCTTTCCATTTCTCGCAGCAGCGGTCTGGACAACGGTGCTCGTGACCGCGCCATGGCGTGCACCGAGCTGGAACCTTGTGCCTCCGGCCGTTACCGGCAGCCTGTTCCTTTTGTGCCTCGTGACCTCGGCTTCGATGATGCCGGTGGAAAGCCTGCCGGCACCGTCGTGGCAGACGACGCTCGGGCTTGGCTTTGTGTCGGCCGTGTTCGACAACATTCCCCTTACAAAACTCGCCCTCGAGCAGGGCGGCTACGACTGGGGCGCACTGGCTTTCGCGGTCGGCTTCGGCGGCTCTATGATCTGGTTCGGCTCCTCCGCCGGTGTCGCAATCTCGACGAAGTTCCCGCAGGCCAAATCCGTGGTCCACTGGCTGCGATACGGCTGGTTCATTCCGCTGGGCTACGTGGCAGGTTATGCGGTCCTAATCCTGCTCCTCGGCTGGCACCCCGCCCCCAGGTGAGGAACGGGTGCCGACGTAACGTGCAATCTGCGCGTGAGTCGCGAACCAGACACCCGGTTTGCTTTTCATGTGCTGGACGAGGCGATCCAGCATCTGCATCCGGTAACGATGACCAATCACCTGCGGGTGCATGGTCAGTATGAACATCGTGCCCTCGTCGTAAGCGACATCGAATTCGTCACGCCAGATGGACAGCACATCGTCTGCATTGCGCATCGACACCTGCCCCGAGCCCCAGTCAAGCTGGAAATACGGCCAGTCATCGAGTATCCATTCGACCGGGAGTTCGATGAGCCCTGCGTCCCGTCCTGCCGACATCAGCCGATAGGGCCGGTCGTCCGCCATCATGCTGCTGTCGTAGAGGAAACCCAGCGACTTGACGATATCGATGGTTGCCGGCGTCAGGTCCCACGCCGCCGAACGGAATCCGAGCGGCGGTGATCCGACATGCGATACAAAAATCCTGAGGCCCTTCTCGTAAGCCGCGCGCTCGTCGGCAGCGTTCAGCCGCAGCGGGTTCTCGTGCGCGTAGGAATGAAAACCGAACTCATGCCGCGGGTCCTGCCGGATCAGCGGCACCACTTCCGGGTGCAACTCCATGCTCATGGCCGGTATGAAGAAGGTGGCGGGTATATCGTGCCTGCGCAACAGCGCCAGCACACGCGGCAGCCCGGCACGGGCGCCGTACTCACCCCGCGACATGGTCGACGGGCTTTGCACTTCAACGTCTTCCAGCCACACCAGTTCGGTATCGACGTCGAATGACAGGCTTACGGCCACCCGCGAGTCGTTCGGCCAGACGTCCGGCGTCAGGTCGGCGCCGGCGCGCACCGGCGAGACGGCCGCTTTGAGCTGTTCCGGCGACTGCTGCCAGCGCGGAACCGGCTCTGCACTGGCAACAAATGCGGCCAGCAAGCCCAGTATTGGCAGGGGGCGGAATCCGGTCACAAGGCTCTCCTTCTGCGATGCAGGGCAGCTGTGGCGGCAGCACTGGCCCGCCGGGGGCCGCCCCGGCGTTCGGCGGCATGTGCGCGGAACGGTTATCATGGACGGCCGCCCTGCCCCGACCTGCGCGATACCGACCGATGCCTGCGACCGCCACGCCACTCTACGACTATAACAAGTACTGGGCCGAATGCTTCGGCGCGGCGCCCCTGTTGCCTGTGTCCAGGGCAGAAATGGAAGCGCTCGGCTGGGACTCCTGCGACATCGTTATCGTCACCGGCGATGCCTATGTGGACCACCCGTCGTTCGGCATGGCAATCATCGGGCGGCTGCTCGAAGCGCAGGGCTTCCGTGTCGGCATCATCGCGCAACCGGACTGGCAGTCGAAAGATGCATTCCAGGCACTGGGCCAACCGAACCTGTACTTCGGTGTCGCTGCCGGCAACATGGATTCCATGATCAACCGTTACACGGCCGACAGGAAAGTGCGTAACGACGATGCTTACACGCCCGGCGGCATCGGCGGCAAGCGCCCCGATCGTTGTTCGCTCGTGTATTCGCAGCGCTGCAAGGAAGCTTACAACGACGTGCCGATCGTACTCGGCGGCATCGAGGCCTCTCTGCGCCGCATTGCCCATTTCGATTACTGGCAGGGCAGTGTGCGGCGCTCGATCCTGCTCGATGCCAGCGCCGACATTCTCGTTTACGGCAATGCGGAACGTGCCATCGTCGAGATTTCGCATCGCATCGCGCGCGGAGAAGCCGTCAGCGACATCACCGACGTACGCGGCACTGCGTTCATTCGCCACGGTACCCCGGAAGGCTGGTGGGAAATCGACTCGACCCGTATCGACCGGCCGGGCCGCATCGACCAGGTCGTCAGCCCCTACGTGAATACGCAGGACAGCGAAGCTTGCGCCGCGAAACAGGAGAAAACCGGCAAGGCAGACAACGTGCTGCGCTTTGTTCCCGATGCAAAGCGTAACCGCGAACGGAGTGTTATCCGATTGCCGTCATTCGAGAAAGTACGCAACGACCCCGTGCTTTACGCGCACGCGAATCGCGTCCTGCATCTCGAGACCAATCCTGGCAACGCCCGCGCACTGGTGCAGGCGCATGACCATCGCGACCTGTGGATCAATCCTCCGCCGATACCGCTGACGACAGCGGAAATGGATTACGTATTCGGCATGCCGTTCGCCCGCGTCCCGCACAAGTCCTACGGTGACGCGCGCATCCCCGCATACGAGATGATTCGCTTTTCGGTCAATATCATGCGCGGTTGTTTCGGCGGCTGTACCTTCTGTTCGATCACGGAGCATGAAGGCCGCATCATCCAGAATCGCTCCGAGGAATCGGTGCTGGAAGAAATTGAGAAGATCCGCGACACCGTCCCCGGATTTACCGGCGTCATTTCCGATCTTGGCGGCCCGACCGCAAACATGTACCGGCTTGCGTGCAAGAGCCGCGAGATCGAAGCGGCCTGCCGCCTGCCGAGTTGTGTATTCCCGGGAATCTGCGGCAACCTGAATACCGATCACTCGGCATTGACCAGCCTGTACCGCAAGGCGCGCGCACTGCCCGGCGTCAGGAAAGTACTAATCGCTTCGGGACTTCGTTATGACCTTGCCGTACAGGATCCGGAATACGTGAAGGAACTGGTCACGCACCACGTCGGCGGTTATCTCAAGATCGCACCGGAGCACACCGAGAGCGGGCCGCTCGACAAGATGATGAAGCCCGGTATCGGCGCTTACGAGAAGTTCAGGGAGCTCTTCGAGAGGTTTTCGGCCGAAGCAGGCAAGGAACAGTACCTCATCCCCTACTTCATCGCGGCGCACCCGGGCACGACCGACTTGGACATGGTCAACCTCGCGCTGTGGCTGAAAGCGAACGGCTTTCGCGCGGACCAGGTGCAGGGCTTCTATCCATCGCCGATGGCCACGGCGACAGCGATGTATCACTCCGGCAAGAATCCGCTGCGCAAGGTGACTTACAAGAGCGACGGCGTAGAAATCGTCAAGACCCCGGAGAAGCGCAAACTGCACAAGGCGTTGCTGCGCTACCACGATCCGAAAAACTGGCCGCTGATACGCGAAGCATTGAAGGAAATGAAGCTCGGCCACCTGATCGGCTCCGGCAAGGGCAAACTGGTGCCGCTGCGCCAGCCGCGCGAGGGCGACGTGCATCGTTCGCCGCGGCGAAAGAATTCGCAGCTGCCGCACGAGAAGCGCATTCGCATGGGCAAGGGCAAGGGCAAGGGCAAGGGCAAGGGCAAGACCCTGACGCAGCACACCGGGTTGCCACCGCGTGCCGATGGCTGAAGCGGCCGGCCCCTATCGCCGCCAGTTCGCGATCGTCGCGATTGGCATGGTTGCCTGTTTTGCGCTGGTCGCGAGTCAGCTTGGCGGATTTTACGCTGCCGGCGTGTTCGCGAAACTGATCGCATCGTCCTCGTTTGTCGCGATTGCCCTGTCCGTCGGTGCGAT
>CAYXKM010000041.1:0-15985 GCA_964465665.1 uncultured Woeseiaceae bacterium | reverse complement strand
CTGCCGAGGGGAACCTGAATGCCGTGCACTTCCGGTTAGTACAATATGACTGTTGAAACGCGACGGCGCGCCTATCTCGACGCGCTTGGTATCGATGTGTGGAAACAGCGCGAAGCGGCTGCCGCAGCGGTCGAAAACGTCACTGCCGTAGACATCACTGCCGTAGACGTTGCCGCGACGGACGTTACGACTCCAATACCGGACTGGCAGCAACTGCGTAAAAAGGTGGCGGCCTGCACTTTGTGTGCCCTGCACAAAACCAGGACACAGACGGTTTTCGGAGTCGGCAGCGAAACCGCTCGCCTGATGATCATTGGCGAAGCACCTGGTGCAGAGGAAGATCGTCGCGGCGAACCTTTCGTTGGTCGCGCCGGCAAGTTGCTGGACGAGATGTTGCGGTCAATCGGCCTGAACAGAAGCGAGGTTTACATAGCCAACGTACTGAAATGCCGGCCGCCCGATAATCGCGATCCGACCGCAGAGGAAGCGAGCCATTGCCGCAATCATCTTGACCGGCAAATCGAGCTCTTGAATCCACGCATCATTCTCGCGGTCGGCCGCGTTGCCGCACATCATCTGTTGAATACGGATGCGCCACTGGGACAGTTGCGTGGCAAGGTGCACAGCCTGAAGGACGGCGGCTTGCCTTTGCTGGTCACTTATCATCCTGCTTACTTGTTGCGCAGTCCGTCGCAGAAGCGAAAAGCGTGGGAAGACCTGTGCCGGGTGAAAGCACTGTTGTCGGAGCGGTCGCAGTGATTTCGAGGATCGAAGAGGTGCCGATACGCATACGGCGCATGATTCACAGCGATCTTCCGCTGGTGTCCGACATCGAGCGTCGCAGTTACGATTTTCCCTGGAGTCACGGCGTTTTTCGCGATTGCCTGCTTGCGGGATATCACTGCACAGTGCTGGAGCGGGGTGACATTACGGTCGGATATGCAATCCTGTCGGTCGCAGCCGGTGAAGCGCATATCCTGAATCTATGCGTCGACCCGGTGTTTCGCAAACTCGGGTACGGCGACCGATTGCTGGCCGAAATACTGGCCAGTGCGCGCGAGGCCGACGTGAATGAAATCCTTCTGGAAGTCCGCCCGTCGAACCTGGCTGCGATTGCCCTTTACCGCAAGAAAGGCTTCCGGCAGATATCCAGTCGTGCTTCCTATTATCAGGCGAAGGATGGGCGGGAGGACGCTGCGATACTCTCGCTAAAACTCAACAGGAAATCCTGAAAGCCGCTTTCCACCGCTGACTGTTCGGGATAAACTGCGCCGCCCATCGGCCGATCCCGCCTCATCCATGTCCGATATCGAAACTGAGGTCAGCAAACGGCGCACGTTTGCGATCATCTCGCATCCTGACGCCGGCAAAACAACACTGACCGAGAAGTTGCTGTTGTTTGGCGGCGCCATTCAGCTCGCAGGCACCGTAAAAGGGCGCAAGGCGACTCGGCATGCGACCTCCGACTGGATGGCGCTCGAACAGGAGCGCGGCATATCCATAACGTCCTCGGTCATGCAGTTTCCGTATCGAGAGTGCATCATCAATCTTCTGGATACACCCGGCCACGAGGACTTTTCCGAGGATACCTATCGCACGCTGACGGCCGTCGACTCCGCACTAATGGTCATCGACTGCGCGAAAGGCGTCGAGCAACGCACGATCAAGCTGATGGAAGTGTGCCGGCTGCGCGACACGCCGATCATGACTTTCATCAACAAACTGGACCGCGACGGACGCGAACCGATCGACCTGCTGGACGAAATCGAGTCGGTGCTCGGCATACATTGTGCGCCGGTGACCTGGCCAATCGGCATGGGGCGAGAGCTCAAGGGTGTTTATCATCTTCGGCAGGATCGTATTTATCTTTATTCCGCGGCGGGTCGTCAGCGGGCATCGGCGATCAGCGCCGTCGATGGTCTGGGCTCACCGGCCGCGGCCGAGATACTCGGCGACGATCTCGAGCGTTTCCGTACCGAAATCGAACTGGTGAGGGGCGCGAGCCAGGAGTTCGACCTGCGGGAGTACCTGGCAGGACGCCAGACCCCCGTGTTTTTCGGCTCGGCGATTTCCAATTTCGGCGTGCAGGAGTTGCTGGATGAATTTGTCGAGAATGCGCCGCCGCCAGGGCCACGAGACAGCGATCAGCGGACCGTCTCTGCATCTGAGCATGCGTTGACTGGATTTGTGTTCAAGATCCAGGCAAACATGGATCCGGCACACCGCGATCGAATCGCATTCATGCGCATCTGCTCGGGAAAATACGAGAAAGGCATGCGGTTGCTGCACGTTCGCAGCGCCAAGGAGATGCGGATCGCCGATGCAGTCACTTTCATGGCCGCCGATCGGCAGCACGCGGAGACAGCTTACGCCGGTGACATCATCGGCCTGCACAACCATGGCACGATCAATATCGGCGACAGCTTTACGCAGGGTGAAAATCTGCGCTTCTCCGGAATTCCGAGTTTTGCGCCGGAGATTTTCAGGCGCGCCATTCTCAAGGATCCGCTGCGGCTGAAATCTCTGCAAAAAGGTCTTGCGCAGTTGTGCGAGGAGGGTGCGACGCAATTGTACAAGCCTTTGCGCAACAACGACCTCATACTGGGCGCAGTCGGTCCGCTGCAGTTCGATGTCGTCGCACATCGCTTGCGCGACGAATACAAGGTCGAGTGCCAGTTTGAGCCGGTCAATGTCGCTACGGCACGCTGGATCAATTGCGATGACGAGAAAATGCTGGCGGACTTCCGCCGCAAAGCCCACGACAATCTCGCGCTGGATCACAGCGACAGTCTGGTCTACATTGCGCCCAGCAAGGTCAATCTGAGCCTTACCCAGGAACGGTGGCCCGATGTCGAGTTCCGGGAAACGAGGGACTACTGATCAGCCTCTTCCAAGGGTGACGAGGGCGAGTCGCGGTGTCTGAAATCAGGTTCATCAACAGGCAGGTCGTCGCCTGGTCACTCTACGACTGGGGGAACTCGGCGTTTGCGCTAAGCGTACTCGCGGTCCTGTTTCCGCTGTTTCTGGGCATGTACTGGAGTGCGGGGGACGACGGCGCCGCCGTAACCGCAAGGCTGACTTGGGCAACCGCGTGTGCGAGCCTGGTGGTTTCCCTGCTCGCCCCGGTGCTCGGCGCAATGGCCGACAGCGGCGGTTATCGCAAGAGGTTCCTGTTCATCCTGGCGATCATCGGCGCGGTAACGACCGCCTCACTATCGCTGGTCGGGGAGGGCGCATGGCCCGTCGCCCTGGTCCTGTTTGCGCTGGCCTCCGTCGGCTACTACAGCGCCAACGTGTTCTACGATTCCCTGATCATCGATGTCAGCAAACCGCAGCATTACAGCCTGGTATCGTCGCTCGGCTTTTCACTCGGCTATTTCGGTGGCGCTTCATTGCTCGCAGTGCACGTGTGGATGCTGAGATCCCCGCCGGCGTTCGGCTTCAGCGATTCGGTCGGCGTAGTGAAATTTGCTTTTGTTTCGGTCGGGGCGTGGTGGCTGATTTTCCTGGTACCTCTGATGCTGGTAGTACGGGAAGGCAAGGCGCCGAGTTCCGGTACCGGCAGTACGGTGCGCGCCGCGTACGTCGCGCTCGCCCAAACATTCCGGCAGATCCGGCAGTATCGCAATGCATTCATGTTCCTGATTGCCTACTGGCTTTACATCGGTGGACTGTTCGCCGTTATTTTCATGGCAGTCAATTTCGGCCAGCGGCTGGGTTTCAGTGAAACGGACCTGGTGCTGGCCTTGCTCATCACCAATTTCGTTGGATTTCCCGCGACCCTTGCGTTCGGTTTTCTCGGCCACTACGTTGGGCCGAAAAGGGCAATCTACCTTGGTCTGACGGTGTACATCGGGGTCGCGTTATGGGCCGCATTTATCGAGGACGTGAGCCAGTTCTATGCCATGGCCATTACTGTCGGGCTCGTGCAAGGCGGTGTGCAAGGCATGAGCCGATCGCTGTATGCGTCGCTGATTCCCGCCGACCGGGCCGGCGAATTCTTCGGCTTCTACAACATGCTGACGAAATTTGCACACGTGCTTGGGCCGGTATTGATCGGCATAGTCGGATTCTTCTTTGCCGATCCGCGATTCATACTGCTCGCAGTCCTGCCGCTGTTCCTGCTCGGCGCCCTAGCGCTGACACGGGTTCGCGTTTCCAACGCAACCTGAAGCGCAGTCGGCGCGACAGGCCAGGGATTGCATGGGTTGTCTCGGAGACCGTCGGCGCGCATGGACGCGCGCCGCGAGCCTACATGGACGTATTCACGGCGTGTCTCCGAGATAATCCATGCGAGCCCGGGCCCTTCAAGGCTCCTGACTTACCTGATCAGCCGGTCTTTCTAAATTCGGCGACTGCCGACTTCAGTTGCTGCAGGGCGCTTTGATCGGGTGTGCCGTAGCGCGCCGCCAGGTAGTGCGTGGTGATCCTGTCGACGCCTGGCCGGCTCTGGTCCGGGTGCAGCCGGAGTCGCCGGGCGTAGTTCTGTGGCGTTTCGCCGGTGTACGGCGGTAAACCGGCCTTGCGCGTGAACTGCGCGTACAGGATCGCCGCGGCATCTCTTGGCGGCGGCCTCATTCGCCGCAGCAGGATGAGGCTGACGCAGACGATACCGAGTGTCACCAGCGCGAGCAGGGAGAACAGCATTTTCTGCCAGTCCGGGTTTTTCATCCCCAGCCATTCCATGAACAGTTTCTGATTATCAGGGCCGTAGCCCAGTATCCATTCGTTCCACCTGGCGTTCAGCGCGTCCCATGACAGCGTCAGCTGATGCAGCCATTCGGCTGAAGCATCGAGTCCCCAGCTTGCGCCGATGGCATCGAATCGCGCTCCCGACATTCCCGATTCAATTCTTTCCGGCGCCACGGCCGCAGTCGGGTCGACGCGATGCCAGCCGCGTTTCGGCAGCCAGACCTCGGTCCAGGCGTGCGCATCGGATTGGCGCACGATCATGTAGTTGCCCCGGGGATTCAGTTCGCCGCCCTGGTATCCGAGGACGATGCGCGAGGGGATGCCGGCTGCGCGCATCATGACGGCGAATGCGGACGCATAGTGCTCACAGAATCCACGCCGGGTCGCGAACAGGAATTGATCCACCGGATCCCGACCGAGCGGCGGCGGTTTCAGCGTGTAGTAGAAATCCTCGTCATTGAACTTTCGCAGGACCGATTCGATGTAGTCCTGGTCACTGGGTGCTGCGGCGTGCATCTCTTTAGCCAGCGCCATGGTTTGCAGGTTGCGGCCTTCCGGCAGGCGTGAGTACCAGGATCGGGACAGACCGGTCATTTGCGGATCGGTCGTGTAAGCGGTGTGCGATACGGCGCTGTAGGCAATCCGCTGGTCTATCGGCAGGGTATAGGCAAGTTGCTGATCCGGCCCCATGAAGGTTTGCTTCAGGTTCCAGTCGGTAACCATGTCCAGGGCGAAGATCCAGTGTTGCCGCGTCGGCTCCAGCACGACCTGATACCGAACGGGCTCACCCGAGACGGAGATCCTGCTTCTGGCACGCGGGTCCATCGTAGGTTCCCTGCCGGTCCAGGTACGCCCGTTGAACTGGTGCAGGACCAGGCCACGCCAGTATCGTTTGTTGGGCGGCGGTACCGTTCCGTCGAAGCGGGCGCGAAAGGCGACCGCATTGGACAGGGACAACGAACTGACATCTCCCGGGCTCATCGTATCGTTCAGGCCGGAAATTCCGCTGCTGGTGTCGATCGGCACCGCCCAGAAGGGGGTCGAGATACGCGGGAAGAATATCCACATCGCGATGGCTAACGGCGCGGCGTACAGAACCAGGCGCGAACTTCCCGCAATGTTCCTGCGCAGGCTGGTCGGTCTCGCGAGCGACATGTTGAGCCAGGCGGTCATCGTGACCACCGTGCCGGCGACCAGGTAGGGCAGTGACCACAGGAACTGTTCCCTGAGCAGGGACGCCATGATCATGAATATCGAAATAAAAAGGAGAACGTGCTGATCCCGGCGCACCCGGGTTTCGAGCAGCTTCAATGAGCCCATCACGGCCAGAAGTGCGGATCCCGGTCCGACGCCGCTGATCCTTTCGTAGGAAAAAAGGATGGCGAGAAACGACAGCAGCGCCAACCCGATACGCAGCCATGGAGGCGGCAGTCGCCAGCGTCGTTTTTCGATATACCAGCGTCCCGCTGCACAAAAGACGAAAGTTACCGTAACCCAGGCGGGCAGGTACTGCACATGCGGCGCGATGGCGAACGCCAGCGCCGCCAGGGTGAACGGCAGGCTTGCCAGCAGCGATCCGTCGGTACCATTCCGCCTGCTCACACTTGCGGTTCCTTTGCGAGGTCAAACAATGCCAGCGTTTCGAGGCAACGGTGACGATGTGCGGCGCCGTTGGCCGGCGGAATTTCGCAATGCGGCAGCCGCAGGCCGTAGTCTGCGTGCGTACGCTCGGCATCGATAATCCAGCGTGTCAGGATCGAGAGCCGCTTCTCGATGCTCTCGGCGTTGACCTGATCCAGATCGAACCATTGACTGCTGGTATCCGCCCCGGAAAACTGCTTTGACAGCAATTCACCGCTGCGCGCAAAAGCCTTCCACGCAACCTGTCGCGGCGAGTCGCCGCTGTGAAACTTCCTGAGACCGGCAAAATCCTCTTCGCCGCGGGCATCGTGCTGCCGATGCCCGTGCGCCGTCTCTGTCGGCGGCGGGGCCGGCGCCCGCTCGGCAGGTTGTGGATACACGAGTCCCTGCAAATCCATGTGCAGCCAGGCCCAGGCGCGAAACAACTCGAACGGAAACAGCGTGCGAATGCCGAAACGCGGCAAACGAACCCAACCACGCGACGATGTCGGTATGTCAAGCTGGAATACGCGGCTTTCACCCGGGCGGAGATCCTCGCGCTCGCTGCCGATCCCCTCGGCATACAACTGTATGTTGTAACGATCCGTACGCGCATGATTGGTAACGGCAATGCGGAATTCGGCGAACTGACCGGCGAAAATGGGTTCGACGCCGGCGAAGCTGATCTCGATACCGACCAGGTTGCGCTGGCATTGATGCATCGCAACGAGGCCGAGACTTACCAGCGCAAACGTGAGCACGAAAGACAGGTTGTTGTTGTAGTTCATCGAGCCGAGCAGCATGGCAAAAGTCATCAGGCCGTAGATCAGGCCGACGCCGGTAGGAAGGATATAGACGCGCCCGGATACGAGACGCGTGCTGTGCGTATCCGTGCCCTGGCGATTGCGCGCCCATAGTCCGATGCGCGCCCGGGCAGCGCTCCGTACACGCGCCGGACTGGTGAGCCGGCTAGGGAATTGCCACTGAATCGAGGACATGGCGGCTGAGTTCACCTGCATTCCGGATACCGGAGCCACTCGCAGGTTTCAGCCGATGTCCTGCCACCGCCGGAAAAACCGTTTGCAGATCATCGGGGAACACGCCGGAGTGGTGCAATATAAAAGCATGTGCCCGCGCCGCGGCAATCAGTGCCAGCGCACCGCGGGGAGACAGCCCGGTCTCGATCTCGGGCGACTCGCGGGTGAATCGCACCAGCGCCTGCACATAGTCGAGCAGCGGCTCGCTGACATGAACCCGCTCCACCGAATTCTGCAGGCTTCCGAGGGTTTCCGCGTCGAGCGACGCGTCGATGTCGTCCAGCATTTTTCGTCTGTCGGTGCCCGTGAGCAAAGCGCGTTCGCTTTTCTCGTCCGGGTAGCCGAGCTCGAGCCGCATGAGGAAACGGTCGAGCTGCGATTCCGGCAACGGAAAAGTGCCGATCTGGTCGGAAGGGTTCTGCGTCGCGACCACAAAGTAAGGCTCGGGCAGGATGTGGGTCTTGCCATCGACCGATACCTGTTTTTCTTCCATGGCTTCGAGCAGGGCGCTTTGTGCTTTGGGTGTTGCACGGTTCACTTCATCGGCGAGTACCAGCTGTGCAAAAACCGGTCCCGGCTGAAAGCGAAACTCGCCGTGCATCTGGTTGAAAACCGAAACACCGACGATATCGGCAGGGAGCAGGTCGCTGGTGAACTGGATGCGCTGAAACGTTAGCCCGAGCACCCGCGCGAGCGCCTGCGCCAGCATGGTCTTGCCAAGTCCCGGCAGGTCCTCGATCAGCAGGTGACCTCGCGCAAGAAGGCAGGCGAGGGCGAGGGACACTTCCTCTTCCTTGCCGAGAATGATCGCATTCAGCGATTTCCTGGCATGATCCAGCGCCACGGTCGGCGCATTGTTGTCGGCGGGCATCTGCCCTGCCGTGCTTCTACCCTGCATCAAAAGGCTCCTCAGTGCCTGCACGATGTCACAAGCAATGATCGCGGATCAACGGGCGTATTGCACAATCCGCCGGCCGAATTGTGATCTGCGCCTCAGTTAAATCTGGCCAGGCGCGCAATCTGCTCATCGAGCAGCGTCAGCTGGCCCTGAAAGTCCTCGGCCCGGCGGGACTCCTGTGTGACCACTTCCGCGGGCGCATTGTTCACAAAATTCGCGTTGGCAAGCTTCATGCGGCAGCGCCCGAGTTCCGTAAGCAGTTTCTCCTTCTGCTTTCCGAGTCGCTGGCGCTCGGCACCGACGTCGATCAAGCCCTGCATCGGCACCAAAAGCCGCATTTCGCCGAGCAGCGCGCTGGCGGCGGCCGGCGCATCGTCTGTGCGATGGAGGATCGCTATCGACTCGACGCGAGCGACGTGGCGCAACAGCGCTGAATTCCTGTTCGCGAGCTCCCCGTCCCGGGCGGTCGCATTTTCCAGCACTACCGGCAGCGGCTTGCCGGGAGCAATATCCATTTCTCCGCGGATCTGGCGGATTCCGAGCACGAACTGCTTGACCCATTCGAGTTCCCTCTCGGCATCCGTGTCCTGACTGAAATCCGCCATCGCCGGGTACGGTTGCCGCATGATGGTGTCACCCTCGATGCCGGCACGCCGGGCCACCTGCATCCAGATTTCCTCGGTAACGAACGGTATCAGTGGGTGCAACATGCGCAACAGCGATTCCAGTACCTGCACCAGGGTTTGCCGGGTTCCGCGTTTCTCCTCGGCGGTACTTTCCTCCGACTGCAGCACCGGTTTCGACAGTTCCAGGTACCAGTCGCAGAATTCATGCCAGGTGAAGTCGTACATCGATTGTGCGGCCAGATCCAGACGATAGTTATCGAAATGATGGCGTACGGATTCGATGGTGCGGGTGAGGCCGGAGCGAATCCAGCGATCGGCGGGGCTCAACACGATGGCGCCCGAATCGAGCGCCTCGCTGTTCATGAGGACATAGCGAGCGGCATTCCATAATTTGTTGCAAAAATTGCTATAGCCATCGATCCGACCGAGGTCGAAGCGTATGTCACGGCCTGTCGTTGCCAGCGACGCGAAAGTAAAGCGCAGCGCATCCGCGCCGAACTCCTCGATGCCTTTCGGAAACTGCTTGCGGGTGGCTTTCTCGATGGCCGGCCGGAGATGGTCCTGCATGAGACCTGTGGTGCGTTTGGCCAACAGCGTCTCGAGATCGACGCCGTCGATGAGATCCAGCGGGTCGAGCACATTGCCCTTGGATTTGGACATTTTCTGCCCGTCCTGATCGCGAATGAGCCCATGTATGTAAACTTCGCGAAACGGCACGTCGTTCATGAACTTGAGGCCCATCATGATCATGCGGGCCACCCAGAAGAAAATGATGTCGAAGCCGGTGACCAGAACCTGGCCCGGATAGAATGTTTTGAGATCGTCCGTCTCACGCGGCCATCCCTGGGTACTGAACGGCCACAAAGCCGATGAGAACCAGGTGTCCAGCACGTCGTCGTCCTGGCGCAGTCGGACGGACGCGCCGAGTCCGCTTTTTCTTCGCGCTTCATCCTCGTTGCGGCCGACATGAATGCCGCCATCGTCGTCATACCAGGCCGGGATGCGGTGTCCCCACCAGAGTTGCCGGCTGATACACCAGTCCTGGATGTTGTGCATCCATTCGAAGTAAGTTTTTGCCCAGTTGTCAGGAACAAAGCGTATGCGGCCGGATTCGACTGCGTCGATCGCCGGTTTCGCCAGCGGCTTGATGCTCACATACCACTGATCGGTGAGGTAGGGCTCAACGACCGCCCCGCTACGATCTCCGCGCGGTATCTTGCAGACGTAGTCCTCGATTTTCGCGACCAGTCCGAGCGCCTCGAGGTCTGCGACGATACGTTTGCGTGCGACAAATCGATCCAGTCCGCGATAGGCGGCCGGCGCGCTGTCGTTGATGGCCGCGTTGTCGTCAAAAATGTTGTACAGCGGCAGCATGTGTCGCTGACCGAGTTCGTAGTCGTTGAAATCGTGCGCCGGCGTGATCTTCACGCAGCCGGTACCGAAAGCCGGATCCACGTAGTCGTCAGCAACGATCGGCATGCGCCGGCCGACGATGGGCAATATGACCTCCTGTCCGACCAGTTTCCGGTACCGGTCGTCATCCGGATGCACCGCGACAGCACAATCGCCGAGCATGGTTTCCGGGCGTGTGGTAGCAACCACCAGGTGCCCCTCGCCGGACGCCAGCGGATAGCGAAAGTGCCACAGATTCCCGGGCTCTTCCTGCTGCAGCACTTCGAGGTCGGACAAGGCTGTGTGCAGCACCGGATCCCAATTCACCAGCCGCTGGCCGCGATAGATCAGGCGCTCGTCGTAGAGCCGCACGAAGACTTCGGTGACCGCTGCAGACAGGTCGTCGTCCATGGTGAATCGGTCGCGGGTCCAGTCGACGCTCGCTCCCATGCGACGCAATTGTTGAGATATCTGGCCGCCCGATTCCTTTTTCCACTCCCACACCTTTTCGACAAACTTCTCGCGTCCCAGGGTCTGGCGGCTCAGGCCCTGTGCATTCAGTTGTCGCTCGACGACCATTTGTGTGGCGATTCCCGCGTGATCCGTGCCGGGCTGCCAGAGCGTATTGCGCCCGAGCATGCGGTGATATCGAATCAGTGCATCCATGATCGTGTCCTGGAATGCATGGCCCATGTGCAGCGTGCCGGTGACGTTCGGCGGCGGGATGACGATGCAATACGGCTCGCCCTGTCCGCTCGGAGCGAAGCAGCCATTCTCCTCCCAGCGCTGATAAATGCGCCGTTCGATATCCCGCGGGCGGTAGGTCTTGTCCATGAAACTCAGTCGACTGTGTGCAAAGGGAAGTTCGTTCGTGCGGCAATCGCTGGCAGTGCAAAACTGACCGGAATGCCTGAATGCCTGCCGGTTCAGAGGGTGTGCGTTTCCAGCGTATGTCCCTGCTCGCGATAGGCCGCGAATCGCTGCCTGCTTTGCAGGCGGCTTTCTTCATCGGAGCTTACAATCTCCGCGATGCGTGGAAAAGCCGCAGGATTGGCGGGAAGATCCTGCGACAGGTTGATCAGCAGATCGCTGCCGGCCGTACCGGTGGCATCAGCGGTGCCGATCGTCACCGGCGCTTCGGCCGGTCGGTGTACATCGGCCATTTCGTGCGGCACGAAACTGCCGTCCCGGAAGGTCCACAACAATTCATCGATGCGGCTGGCAAGGCCTTTGTCGAGGGCACGTATGTGCACGGTATTGTTCAGCCGGTAGGCTTTTTCCGCAAGTCGGCAGGCAAACACATGGCGCGCGGATTCGCCGGACTCGCCAAGTATATAAAAGTCGATTCGGGACATGCTTAAGGTCTTAAGGCACGGCGCCGGCATGCCTCAGCAGGAATTCGGAGAGCACCGGCACCGGCCGCCCGGTCGCACCCTTGCGCAGCCCGCTGCGCCAGGCCGTACCGGCGATGTCGAGGTGCGCCCAGTTCAGTCCCTGCGCGAACTTGCCGAGAAAACAGGCGGCGCTGATGGCACCGCCTTCGCGGGTGCCGATGTTGGCCATGTCCGCGAAGTTGCTCTTCAGCAGTCGCTCGTACTCGGGCCCCATCGGCAATGGCCAGCAACGATCGTCCGCAGCGCTGCCGGCGCTGATGATTTTTCCGGCGAGTTCATCGGAATTGCTCATCACTCCCGTCCGGTAATGGCCGAGCGCGATCACACAGGCTCCGGTCAGCGTTGCAACGTCGATGATCGTATGCGGATCAAAACGCCGCGCGTACGTCAGTGCGTCGCAAAGCAGCAGTCGTCCCTCGGCGTCGGTATTCAGGATCTCGATCGTCTGGCCGGACATGCTCTTGATGATGTCGCCAGGGCGGGTAGCCGTACTGCCCGGCAGGTTTTCACAGGCAGGCACGACGACATTGACGTTGATAGGCAACCGCAGTTCGGCGGCCATGCCGATGGTGCCGATGACCGACGCCGCGCCACACATGTCGAACTTCATTTCGTCCATGCCGGGGCCCGGCTTCAGGGAAATCCCGCCGGAATCGAAGGTCACGCCTTTGCCGACGAGCACGACGGGCCTGTCTTTGCCGCCGCCTTTGTATTGCATGACGATGAGCTTGGCCGGCTCTGCGCTGCCGTTGGTTACGGAAAGAAACGCGCGCATGCCGAGCTTGCGAATTTCCGGCTCGTTCAAGACCTTGGTCTGCAAATTCTTGTGTTTCTTTGCAAGCTGCTGCGCGGTGCGCGCCAGGTGAGCCGGCGTACACACATTCGGTGGCAGATTTCCGAGGTCTCTCGCCAGATTCATGCCGCGGACGATTGCGCCGGCATGTTCCGCGCCAAGCATGGCTTTGCCTGCGTCGCCCCGATTTGCCACGGCCACGCCGATTCTTTTCAGGCGTATGTCACCGATGACTTTGCCGGTTTTCAGTTCGTTGAATGCGTAGAGCTTGCTGCCGATGGTCTCGACCGTATAGCGCGCAAGATAATAAGCGTTCGCACCACCGATATCCTCGAGTGTCAGGTAGTTGATCACATCGTCGATCTTGCTGCCGCGAAGACACTCGATGCCGGAGCGCAATGCATAGCGGAACTGGCTGACGTCGAGTTCGCTCTGCTTGCCGAGTCCCACAACCACGATTCGTTGTGCGCGGACCCCGGCGATGTTCCGCAGCACGCGACTGGTTCCGGGTTGATCGCAGAGGTCTCCCTGCCGAAGGAGCTTTCGGATCATTCCGCTGCTGGCTGTATCGATATCTTCCGCCCCGCGGCTCAGTTTGCCATTCTCGTAAACACCGACAATGACAGCATGCCCGGATCGGATGGCGGCACCACTGGTCGTTGTGAAATATTGCATAAGCCAGCTTGTTCCTTTCTTTCCGACAGTCGCCGGGTGCATCCGTGCGGCGGCGAATTGGAATCCGCTTGCAGAAGCGCAGGATACCGCCGAGGCGGCGCTTGTTATTCGATGGCCTTGCGGCCAGCCGGTGACAGAAGGACTGTCCCGGTCAATTAAAAGGGGGTAGTCTACCCGATCTCTCACCAGCTTAGTTAAGAAAATCACTGACCTATCGATGCTGCGCATACTGGATCGATACATATTTCGTGAAATTGCGCTGACCTGGCTGGCTGTCACCGCTGTGCTGTTGTTCATCCTCCTTACGAATCAGTTTGCGCGGGTACTCGGCGAGGTTGCGAAAGGCACCATGCCGAGGGACGCCGTATTTCAGATCATCGGCCTGACTGCCCTGCAATACATGACGGTGCTGGTGCCGATCGGTTTGTTCCTGTCCATCATGCTCGCGCTGGGCCGGCTCTACCGGGACAGCGAGTTGCCGGCGATGATGGCGTGTCGCGTCGGGCCAGGCGACATTTACCGGCCGGTGTCCTGGTTGATGGTGCCGCTGGTCGTCGGCGTCGGCTGGCTCGCGATGGATATCGCGCCCAAAGCGTTGTCGGCTATCGAACGCATCACTGTCGAGGCGAGGCGACAGGCGGATCTTGCGAGCATCGAGGCGGGAAAGTTTGCGATCGACAGCTCCCAGGGTGCCGTCGTCTATGCGGAAACGGTTTCCGGGCCGGGCAGGGTGGAGCATGTATTCATGCAGCGCATGCTCGATGACGGCGCCATTGAAGTGATCGTCGCAAAGCGCGGCGAGCAGCGTGAGTCGGACGATCCGAATACCCGGTACTTTGTTCTTTTTGACGGCCGTCGTTACGAAGGCGTGCCCGGTACGTCGAAGTTCCGCGTGATGGAATTTGCCGAACACGGAATTCCGTACGAGCTGCCCGGTGTCGAGGATAAAACTCCCGAACCGCGCGCGATGCGCACCGTGGATCTCATGGCCTCGTCCGTTCCTGCCGAGATCGCCGAATGGCATTTCCGGCTCGGTGTGCCGATGGCGACCCTGATACTTGCAATTCTCGCCGTGCCACTCAGCCGCAGCCAGCCGCGGCAGGGACGTTACGGGCGACTAGCGATCGGGCTGCTGGCGTTCATTATCTATTTCAACCTCATGAGTGCAGGGCAGGCGTGGCTGGAGCAGGGAACAGTGTCTCCATGGGTCGGCATCTGGTGGGTACACGGGATAATGCTCGCGGTCGCGCTGGGCTTGCTCGGTATCCAGAACGGGCTGCACCGGCGACTATTTGCGAGGCGCGCGCGCCCGTGAGCCTCCTTACGGCCTACCTGATGCGCACCATAGTTGCCAGCACGTTGATGGTGCTGCTGGTACTGCTCGCGCTGGGTGGACTGTTCGAGTTCATCAGCCAGCTCGAAGACACGCAGGCCGACTACGGTGTCGCCCAGGCGCTGCTGTTCGCCTTGCTCAGGTTGCCGCAACTGTCGTTCGAAATGTTGCCGATCGCGGCGCTGATCGGTTCGTTGCTCGGTCTTGGCGCACTCGCGACCAACAGCGAGATCATCGTCATGCGAACGGCGGGCCTCTCGGTTGTACGCCTTGCCGGCATGGTTGCCGTGTCCGGCATCGTCATGATGGTAGCAACAGCACTGATTGCCGAGTTCATCGGTCCGCCGCTGGATTATTTTGCGCGCACCATGCGTGACGAAGCACGCGCCGGTTACGAGCAGGAGTCCACCGGGAACGCAGCCTGGGTCAAGGACGGCAACGTGATCTTGCACCTCGACCGGGTGAATTCCGAGTACAATTTCGGCGGCGTGTACCTGTACCGGTTCAACGACGATGACACGCTGGATTCGGTTGCGCGTGCAGAGAATGCCGGCATCGACGAATCCGATCGCTGGATATTGGAAAATTACCGCGAGACCCGATTTCAGAACGACGGCGTGCAGGCAGTCGAATCGTCGCTTGCCGTCGAAAACTTCGAGATCGACAGCGAATTGCTGGGGGTCACACTGGTCAAGCCGATCAGCCTGTCCGGCAAGGGCCTGATCAGTTACATCAATTACCTGAAAAGAAACGACCTCAATTCGGTCCGATACGAGACAGAGCTGTGGTCGCGGATAGCGCAGACGGTAACTGTCACCATCATGCCGGTGCTCGCGCTGGCATTCGTTTTCGGTTCCCTGCGCTCGTCCGGTGCCGGTGGCCGACTGATGCTAGGCGTGCTGATCGGTCTCGCGTATTTTCTCGCGAGCGAAATGCTGGCGAATTCGGGCCAGGTATTCAACCTGAACCCGGCAATTGTCGCCTGGGTGCCCATGTCCTTCCTGCTGATTGTGACCGTGCTTGCCTTGAGCCGCGTGCGCTGACGAGGGCAACCGGCTGTGGACTTGCACTCCTGCAATTGATCCGTTGGCACCTGTAGGAGCCCGCATTGCGGGCGACCTGCAGCGATCACTGCAGCACCTGTAGGAGCCTGCATCGCAGGCGACGCGGAGCGTCAACCTGGCGCGGTTTCGGTTATCGCGTCGCGAGCGCTGCTCGCTCCTACAGCTATTCTTTCGACATTGCGGCCACCGGCAACAATCACCGCAGCATCTGTAGGAGCCTGCATTGCAGGCGACGCGGTTCGCCGCCGTCGCGCTACCGCATCGTTACTTCGGGTAATATCGAAGGCGCGTTTTCGACCAGCGGTCATGCCAGGTGAGCTGCTCGCGATCCCACAACTGCCACCAGAAACCGAGTCCGAGCGGCAGCCAGGATACAATGGCGGCAAAGAAACGCAGGCTCGCGGCAGCGAAGGTCGGTTTTCGTCCGTCCGGCGTCTCGATGCGCAACCGCCAGGATTGCA
>CAYXKM010000040.1:0-2386 GCA_964465665.1 uncultured Woeseiaceae bacterium | reverse complement strand
GCCTCGGCGTTGCCCGGCACGCTGCGCGCCGCGGCGTGCCGACCATTGCCCTGGTCGGCTCGGTTGCCGACGGCGCAGACGGGGCGCTGCAGGCCGGCTTGTCGGCTTACGAACTGATCGGCGCAGGACTGACGGTGACCGAATCGATGCGCCGGGCCGACGAGCTCATTGCCGATTCCGCTGAACGCGTCGTGACCCGTTTCTGCTTGCAGAAATCATAACGCGGCGAGAACTCTTTCGAGCTTGGCCGCGACCTCTTTCGCGAGCGGCACTATGTCGGCGCGATCAACCAGTCCAAGAACGCTGGCCGGATCCATGAAGCTGACTCGGACATCGCCGGCCGCGTCCTCGCGGACGAGTACATTACATGGCAACAGCAATCCGATTTCCGGCACGGCCGAGATGGCCTGGTGCGCAAGCACCGGATTGCACGCACCGAGAATCCGGTACGGCGGCATCTCCTTGCCGAGTTTCTTCTTCATTGTCGCGGCAACATCGATATCCGAGAGAACTCCGAATCCTTCATTCGCGAGTTCGCCCGTCACTTTTGCAATGGCCTCATCGAAGGCGTAACGGACCTTTTTGCCAAATCCGAACCTTGATTTCATCGGCAAGCTCCTTGTGCCAAACCCTGTCCGGGTGTCGGGCAGTAAATGTCGTGCAACAAACGAATCACCTGGTCGGCCGGACCCGGACACAGCGCATAAAAAATGGTCTGCGATTCACGGCGCGTCTGCACCAGGCCCTGGTCGCGAAGGCGAGCCAGTTGCTGCGACAAGGCGGATTGGCTGAGCGGCACGATGGTGTTCAATTCACCCACCGACCGCTCCCCGTCGGCGAGTGCGCACAGGATCAACAAGCGGCTTTCGTTGCCGAGCGCTTTCATCAGGCCGGCGGCGTCACCGGCGTGAGCCCGCATTTCCGCCATCGAACTGTCGCTAACTGCTTGTTTTGTAATCATATTGTGTATCTCTGAGATTCTCGGAACGATTCAGCCCGTCGCGTATGGTGGATTTCCCCGATTGCGGCGCCGGTTAAATATAGACGATACTAATTTAGATGTCTATAAATTAGTATTTACTATATTAGCATCTTATAATATCCTATCGATATAGCAGAGCAATCCCGCTCGGGAGTGATCGAAATGGCAAAAATTGTGGTCATGGGTGCAGGCATCGGCGGTATCTCGCAGGTTTACGAACTGCACAAGACACTGGGCAAGACGCACCAGATCGTGCTGGTCGGCGATTCCGACCGTTTCGAATTCACGCCGTCCAATCCGTGGGTTGCCGTTGGCTGGCGCAAGGCATCGCAGATGACCATCGACCTGCGCAAGCTGATGCAGAAACACAAGATCGAATTTCACTCTCAGGGCGTGCGGCGAGTGCATCCTGCTGAAAACCGCCTGGAGCTGAACGACGGCGCATCCATCGGCTACGACTTCCTGGTGATTGCAACCGGTCCGAAGCTTGCTTTCGACGAAGTCGGCGGACTGGGCCCGGAAACAGGATACACGCAGTCGATCTGCAAGACCGGCCACGCGCAGACAGCCTTTGCCGACTTCGAAAAACTGGTCGAAAAACCGGGTCCCGTCGTCATCGGCGCTGCCGCTTCGGCCTCCTGTTTCGGGCCTGCGTATGAATACGCTTTCATCCTCGATACCGAGCTCAAGAAACGAAAAATACGCGACAAAGTGCCAATGTATTTCGTAACACCGGAGCCTTATATCGGGCATCTCGGTCTCGATGGCGTAGGAGACACCAAGGGCCTGATGGAATCCGAGTTTCGCGACCGGCACATCCGCTGGACCTGCAATGCAAAAATTACCGGGGTCACCGATGGTCTCATTCGCTTTACCGAGATGGATGAGGACGGCAAGGAACGCAGGCAGCACGAATTGCCCTTCCGGCATTCGATGATCCTGCCCGCTTTCAAGGGTGTGGATGCCGTCTTTGGCATCGAGGGCCTGACCAACCCGCGCGGTTTCATCCTGATCGATGAATTCCAGCGAAATCCAAGCTACCCCAACGTCTACGGCGTCGGTGTGTGCGTTGCCATACCGCCAGTCGGCGCAACACCGGTGCCGACAGGTGCGCCCAAGACCGGCTACATGATCGAGTCTATGGTGACCGCAACCACGCACAACATTTGCCGCGCCATCGACGGCAAGGAACCGGACACGCGCGCGACCTGGAATGCGGTCTGCCTGGCCGATTTCGGCGACAGCGGTGTCGCGTTCGTAGCGCTGCCGCAGATTCCGCCTCGAAACACCAACTGGGCGTCACGCGGAAAATGGGTCCACCTCGCCAAGGTTGCTTACGAAAAATACTTCCTGCACAAGGTACGGAGCGCGAAGACCGAGCCGTACTATGAAAAAACAGTGCTC
>CAYXKM010000039.1:0-11338 GCA_964465665.1 uncultured Woeseiaceae bacterium | reverse complement strand
GTAGGACCGCCGCGGATTCGCACTCGACGGGTAGTGCCAGCTTTCCGGGTACAGCGGCAGTACGTGCGCCTGATCGCGGGCCGCATCGAATGGATCGCCGCTGTCGATGCCTGCCGGTTTCATCATCGTTGGGTCGCCGCCGTGGCAATCGGTGCAGCCGAGCACGACCGATGGACTGCGGTGCATGGTCGCGGCATCACTGGCCGCATGACAGCTTACGCAGCCCGCACTTTTTCCATCTGCTTCGCTTTGCGGCTGTCGCAGCGGCGCCGGCGGATAGACCGGGTACTCGACCTTGCGCGCTTTTTCTCCTTCCGCCGCCAACACGTTGCCCGCGGCCAGGCAGAAGAGCACGATGATCAGCGGATTTTTTCGGAATCGTGTCATCGGTTAGTAACTCAGGACCAGGTTGGCAAGCACGGAATACGGGACGTCGGAATCGTAAAGCTCGCTGTATCCCGCTCCTGGAAGCAAGGCCGATGCGGCGAGCCGTAATACGATGTTCTGCGATGTCAACGGACGCCAGAATGCCGTCACCGAGATGTCCTGGCCGATATCCTTCGGCACATCGCCCTGGTTCCTCGCCGCTTCCAGCACCGCGGTGTCATCGAACCAGAGTTGATTGACATTGAGGGAAACACGCCACTTCGGCGTGACGTCGAAATCCGCGCCGGCGCCGAGCAGCACGATGCCTGGATTGGTGAAATTCGACTGCCCGTGCTGTTTCGACGAACGCAGGGAATTCAGCAGGCCGTTTTGCGACGACAGGGTGACGCGGCCGCCGCCGATGAGCGGCACGGCCTGGCGGATCCAGAAGCTCGAATCCGCCCCGGCGATGAGCGGGTTCTCGAAAATCGCATCGAATCCGCCGGAGACATCGTCGTAGGGATCGTCATCGCCGCTGCCGTAAACGAACGTGCCGCGCATACGGATCCAGTCGAAATCACGCGACACTTCGGCGGCGGCGAACGCCGCGCGTATGTCGCTCTCGATGTTGGTAAACGTTGCCGGCGTCTCACTGCCGAAGGCGAAGTAGGCGGACACGGTGAGGTTCCATTTGCCGATGTGGCCGTCGCCGTTCAGCCCGGCATAGGTGACGTCGTATTCGCGGTTACTCTGGATGCCGAGCGCCGACGGGCGCCCGAGAAAGCCGTTGTTGTCGGCAAAGTTCTCGTCGGTTTCTCGATTGATGTTGTGCACGAGAACCGCCTGCGAAGTAAAACCGATGAAAGGAAAATCCTGCCGGTAAAGATTGAACAGGTACACGTCGTCGTCTCGCAACGCATCGGAAAAGGATGTTTCGGTGATGTCGTTCAGTCCGCTGTTGGTGTTTTTTTCCAGCCGGCGAAACCAGCCGGCGTTGTATTGCCAGAGATTGTTGTCCCGGTTGCCGAAGAGCCGTACGCCGACCGGGCTGTCCTGGAAAAGGAATCCGCGAAAATCCGCGGTGACCGGTTGTATGCCAATGCGCAGGCTGTCGAAATCGTAGCGCTCGGACACGTTGCGCAAGTGCTTGTCGACGAATAATCCCTGGATGCCGACGAAACCCTCGGTCCGGGTCAGGTCGGCCGTGGTATCGGCCTTGAGCACGCCTGCTTCGTCGACCGATACGCTGGTGAGATTGAAAACCGGGATGAAGCGAAACTCGAGATCGGGCGGGCGAAACACCGTATCGCCCTTGTACAGTACCGTTTCAAAAATCAGATTCTGCGTAAATGCCGACTGTTCCGGCACACCGAGCACATCGAGCGCACCTGGCGACGGCGAAGTTGCGGCGGCCACCGGCGTCGGCAGGCTGCGTGTTTCGAATGTCGAATCCGAAACGAGATTGAGCGCGATAAACCAGTCTTTGCCGAACAACGGCCGATCGCCTTTCAGCACATTGTTGCCGTTGTACGGATCCCACAGGCGTTCCGCGTATCCGAGCGCGGAGACGATGCGCCAGCGGTCCGGCACAGCCGCAAATTCCGGGAGCGTATTCCACGCCGCCGGGAGCAGGCCCTTGGCGGCGCAGGCATCGACCGGCGGCGCCTCCCGCCCCGGCCGGCGACGCACGGGGCCATCTTCATACGTGATGCTGCAGTTGGGATCGGCACCAACGGGCGCGATTTGCGCGAATGCATTCGGCGTAAACAACATCACCACGACCGCGATGGCCAGACACGCGAGATCCAAAAAGCCACGCATGAGGTTCGGAACGCCCGGAGCGGGGGATGCTTTTCCTGGACCGTCGGCCCGCATGGATGCGGGCCGCGAGCCTACAGGGATGTATTCACGGCGTGTCCAGGAAAAATATCCCGCGCTTCGAGCGTCGTGCGACGTCCGCAATGTGTCGCCCGCAATGCGGGCTCCTACAGGTTCAATTTCAGCCGACGGCACAGCGGCGGGGCGCCGTGGGCGCGTAAGGAAGGCCGGGGACGGCGACACGCCGGTATGCCTTTCGAGCGAGTTAAGATTTCCGAGTGAGAAAGGCATGGCGGCGGGGCGCTGTCGGCGCACAGCGCGGTTATTTGCCGGCGCAGACATTCTGTGCGTCGCTGTCGAGGAAAGGGGTTACGGGACAATTCACGTAGCGGAGATGCGTGCCCTGCGGTGCGACCGTGTCGGCGCGCATGGAAACTGCGGCATTGTTTATGCTGCCGAGTTGCTGCGCGGCGTCGTTTAGGCCAAGGAAAGCGATCATGTCATCCTGGTCGACTCCATCGCCCGATACACCGATGCCGCCGACGAGTGTCGCGCCGCGGTAGATCGGAACACTGCCGGGAAATATCTGCATGCCGTTCGCGAGTGCTGGAATGACGCCGGAGAGTGCGAAGCCGTTGTCGAATCCGTCGACGCCGGTGCAGTTCTGCGGTACTTCGGCGGCGAGTCCCTGCACGAAACCGACATGTTGCACGATGGCGTTGTAGACGAGGTCGAGTTGCAGGCCGGTGGAGAACGGGCTCCACTCGCCGGATGGTTTACTGAATGGTCCGTGCGGATTCGAGCTGACGCCGTCCGGGAAATACGGCCGCGACAGGTTGCCGCCGGCGCGATCCGAAAATGCTATTGCGCCGTCGGCGAGTGCCGTCGGCAACCCCAGGAAACTGCGCACGTCGCTGACGTATTGCGCCAGCGGTTCCTTGCGCAACACGACGAGTCCCCCGTCGAGATAAGTGGCATCCGGTACTCCGCTGAGGGCCGTTGCAGCGGCGGCCGACGAAAACAGCGTCGCCGTACGCGCTTTCTGCAACGACACGTCGATGCCGAATACCGGCGCATCGCGTGAGCGGACGATGCCGAGCACTACGCCGTTCGTATCGACAACGGAAATCGATACCCGCGCAGGCGTACCGGCCGGTTGCCGGATCTGCGCGCGCGCGCGATTGGCAAGCTGCAATGCGCTGGCAAGGATCTGCTGCACTTCCGCGGCCGTCAGCGCCTGTGCACCGTCGCTGCCGGCCTGCGGGCGGAAGCGCTCGACGTTTAGAGCATCGACCAGCACGAAAGCATCGAGCCCCGGAAAGTCCAGCGTATCCGCGCGGATACCGGATGCGGGCTGAGAATACGCAGTGCCGGCGCTGATCGACGCGCCGGCGTAACCCGGTACCGCGACCAGCGCACCGGCGATATTGTCAATGCTGGCAAAAGTCGGCGCCGCCGCCGGGTCCGACTGCAATTGCGCTTCGCTGCCGTCGGCAAATCGCAGCGACCGTCCGTCGACAGCGATCATATTCGCGCGGCGTTCCGCCGGCGCGGCCAGCGACGACATGGCGGCAACGGCAATCAGTTCGTCATCGTCACTGTCGAGGTCCGAAATGTTCCGGTCAAAACTGTAAAGCGAGTCGCTGATGACGCCGACACCGCCCACCGGCGTGCCCGACTTGTACAACGGGAATCCACCGGGATCCGCGGACAATCCGAGCGGCGAGCGATGCGGTCCGGGACCGGTCGTCCCGCTGAAACGATTCAGCAAATCGGAGCAAGGCAACTGGCTGAACTGCACGCCGAACAACGGCCCGCCGGGTTGCAGGGGATCCTGGGGATTGAAATGCTCCTGCACGATCTGGCTTGCAGTGCGGCTGCTGAAGGCGTTGCCCTCGGACGAGAGGTACGCTCCGGTGATTGCTTTGGCGATAGCCGCAATCGTGTCCGGCACGATGTTGACACTTTCGAGGCCGCCGTCCGCTACCGATCCGGGCGAGCGCACGGTAACGGCGGTGGCCGCGCCGTTCATTCGGAACACGCCAAGGACATTGCCAACCCGATCGACGACGGCAATCGTCGCATCGACATTGCGCGCCTGCGCTTCGGCGACGGCACGGGCGATGACCCCTTCGACATCGCTGATGCTCAAGCTCGTCGCTGTGTCCGCGCAGGATCCGCGGCATCCCTGTGCGGGCGTTGCCGGGTCGACACCGACGACCGCTGGTTTCGTTCCGCCGCCGCAGGCGGACAGGACCGATAACAGCACCAGCGCCAGCACTGCGGCCATCCGCTGCATCACGGATGGTTGCCTTTCGACTCGAAATGAAAACTGTGGCACATGATGCAGGTGCTCGGCGTTTGCGATGCATCGTTGTGCCGCGCCACGGCACTGCCGTGACAGTCCCTGCAAGTCTCGATCGCGGGGATCAATACGTCAGAGGAATTCTCCGACGTGCTGGCGACATGACAACTGTCGCAGGCTGTAGCTGCGGTTTCGTGAGTGGCGTGCGTGAAATTCGAATGCGGGAAGAATCGTTCCGTCAGTTTCACCGGCTCGACTTTCCACGGCATCGCTTCGTTGCCGCTGCGGCTGACTTCGTGACAGTTGGCGCACACCCGCCGTTCGAACAGGTCCCCGGCCACCTGCATTGCCCGCACTCTCGCTTCCGCGGCCGCGCGGTCGCGATCGGCGCGGGTCAACGCGCGGCCCGGGCGCCGGATTCTCTGTTCCCCTGCATCCGGATCGTCGCCCAGCAATCTTGCGCTGTAGTACTCGATCAGTACCTGCAGCACGGCGTCAGGGTCGCCGTGCGGAACCGTGCGGCGCGGATCGTCCGGATCGAAGTTCAGGCTGTGGCACGACGCGCAATTTTCGTCCATGCGAATCGGGCGCATGCGCGCGCCACCCGGTTCCGGCTGGTGACACTCGGCGCAATCGATGACCCTCCGTCCATCCGGTGTGAGGAGACCGGCTTCATCCAGGTGCGCAGCATGATTGAACTTCAGATTGGAGCGATCCGCGGATTGCGCATCAGCGAGCAACAGGTGTTGCACCGTCCATTCGGTGTCACCGGCCGCATTTGCCTCAGGCCGCAGCAAACTCACTTTGAAACCCGGGTGATCGAGCAGGAAATCGCCGGCGTCCTCGAGCGCTACGTCGCCGGGAAGATTGCGATGGCAATCGGCGCATAGTCCCTGGTGCTGTTTTACGAGTTGCGGCGGTTCGTTGTGTTCGAGATGGCAACTGGCGCAGCGGCGTTCGCCGAGCACCGCGAGCGTATCACCTGACACGTGGCGGCTGACCTCGTGGCATGCCAAGCAGGCGTCGTCCGGTACCCGCTCGAAGGCCACTACGTGACAGCTCTGGCAATCGGTGCTGGCGGCGGAATGTGCGCTGTGCAACGGGCCGGCCAGCCACCAGGAGTCGTCCGGCAGCAGTTTGCTGCCGCGCGCCATGGCAGCAAGATCCGGATTGAGGAGACCGAGGCCGGGCACGATCAAAGCCAGCAGCAGGACTGTTGCAACCAGCATCCAGGTAACTTTCCGCATGCTGACAGCGCGTACGTCGCCCGCGTAGTGGTCGCCGGCTACCGCATCTGTTCCCGCCTCGGCACTGAGTTCGAAGGTGAAAGCGAAATCCGTCCCTGGCGGAGGCTCGATGACGCGCAGGATATTGGATCCGACTTCAACGACGTCGCCGGCGACCAGTCTGGCATCGCGTTGCGAGCGGCCGTTCACCTCGACGCCCGCCAGCGCACCGGTGGTGATATGCACTTTGCCGCCCTGCTCTTCGAGCCGGGCGTGTTCGAGTCTTGCGCGCCGGTCCTGCAGGTGCAGCATCTGGTCGGTCGCGCGGCCCATGGTGATGATGCGCGAATCGATGAGCCGGTCGTGATGCTCCACACCGCCTGCCGCATTCCTGCTGATGAAACGGATCAGGAACTTCATCGCATCACCAGTAAATGAACACGGTGAGTATATGCACGAGCAACGCGGTCAGCAGGCCTGCGGTGAGTGGCACGTGCGCATACAACCAGACTTCGAGCAGGGCCTGCATGCGCATGTCCTCGATCAGCGGTTTCAGCAACCGCCGCTTGTTGCGCAGAAGCGCCGACAGTTCACCGATGACAGCCGCCGTTTCCGGGTCACGGCATTTCGCTTGTTGATCCGCGAGCCAGTCCAGCGCGGCTTCCTGCCCGAGGTTCGCGACCACACTGTATTCACTGCCGCGTTTCAGCAGCACTTTGGACTGATCGCGCCCGCGTAGCCTTGCCCACATCGATCCGCCGAGTTGCAGACGGCTGATGCCGCTCGATACCAGTTCCTGGAACTCTTCCGGGAGCTTCCGGGCAATGCGCCGGCTGCGCTCGTCGACATCATCGAGTTCGTCGACCAGCACGGAACGATTGGCGCCGCCGCGATTCTCGCTCAGTCGTTTCGGGTACGTCATGTACACGTAAACACCGAACAGGCCGCTCGCAATGACCAGCGCCATGAGCACGAATGCCAGCGTGTGCACGTTGTAGCCGAACTGGAAACCGGTGTGCAGCAGCACCACGACGAGCAACGCCGTCCCAAGATAGACGTGCGCCGACAGCCAGCCTTGTACCGTGCCCATTGTCGATGCGTAACGCCGTTTGCGCACGCCGTAGCAGGCGAGCCAGACAATCAGCAATGCGCCCAGAATGCCCAGCGTGTAGCCGAGCACGGTGCCACCGTTGGCAGGCTCCTGCGGATCGTCCAGCCAGTAGGCGGCAATGCTCAAGCCTGTTACCAGCAATGCAAACCACAGATAGCGGCGCTTCCTGAAAGCGAGTATCGACTGGTGCACGTCAGCCCGCCCGCTTGCTCAGGTTGACAAATTCGGATGGGCTGATGCGTAGCGCTGCACCGGTCGGGCAAGCGCGAACGCAGGCGGGCCCGCCGGAGAGATCCTTGCACATATCGCACTTGACCGCTTTCTTCCCCTCGCGATCGTCGGCGAGCGGCTGCCGTTCGCCGGGAGCCGGTCCGAGACCGGTCAGCATCCACAACAGCAGGTTCGGCGCCTCCTGCTTGCGGCTCGCCATCTGGATCACGCCGTAAGGACAGTTGCGCTCGCAATTCCCGCAACCGATGCAACTGTCCTGCACATACACCTCGCCGTTCGGCGCGCGGCGAATGGCATCCGGCGGGCAATCCTTCATGCAGTGCGGATCCTCGCAATGCCGGCAGGACGTTGGTACGTGCACCTGCGCATACGACGGGCCGGCGGCACGATCCAGCCGCGAAGTTCCACCGTGAGTTTCCGCGCAGGCTTTCTCGCAGTTGTCGCAACCGATGCACAGCGTCTCGTCGATCAGCAAAACGTCGGTGGCTTCGCCGAGCCCCTGTTGCATGAGAAAGGAGATCAGGTCGCCGGCTTCCGGTTGCGCTTCCATGCGCAGATTCTCGCTCAGTCGTTCACGGACCGTTTCCTGCACGCGCTCGCGCAGGCCAACATTCCGTTCCAGCATGTTCATGAAGACATCGGCTTTGAGGAAAATGGAGTCGGTTGCGACCGTCGCTTTCACGGTCGCAGAACGTTTCGCCTGGCCCACCAGCCCCATTTCGCCGATGTAGTTCCCGGCAGCGACGTAAGAAGTCACGATGTCGCGCCCGCCGATCCGCCGCGAGACCGAGACTGAGCCGCTGCGAATGAGGTGCAAGCCGTCTGCGCTGTCGCCCTCGTTGAACAGGACGTCGCCGGACTTGAACGACAGCAGTTCGGCGGTAGCGGCAATCGCGTTCAGGTCTTCCTGAGGCGCATCCGGCGCCAGCCCCGCGCGAAGAGTACGAACGATGAAGTGCTCATCGATGCTGCGTTTCACGGGCTCATAGGAGTTCATGAGGCGGATGATTTCGCGCCGCGGCGACTCCAGGATGACGCACGGCCCCGCTGCGCGGACCGTCGCCGCGCGCCGTCTGCCGGAAAGCAGGCTCATTTCGCCGAAGAACTGGCCCTGTGACAGGCGGATCAGTTTGCCGCTGTCGGCTTCAATCTCGACTTCCCCCTCGATAATGGTCATGAACGAATTGGTGTAGTCGTTTTTGCGGAATATCACATCGCCTTTCACTGGCATGAGCAGTTCGCTGGCAAGCACCAGCTCTCGCAAAACCAGTCCGTTGACATCAATGAACAGCGGCGCACGCTGCCGGATCAGAGCCAGTGTTTCATCGACCCCCGATTTGAACGGCAGCCCGCGGAATTTCTGTTCGAGTATGCCGTGGTCGGCGGGCAGGATGTCGCGGCCGGCGATGTACTCAGCGACTTCGTAGCCCTGGTTCATCGCCTGCTTGATCAGCGGATAGCCGCCGAGGGCCCCGATGACATACAGCCCGGGCACGTTCGATTCGTACTGGCCGGTCAGTTCCGGCAAGGTCGTCGGGTCGTCACCCGGAAAGCGGATGCCGCAGGCTTCGACGAAACTCCGCGGCGGTATGGCGCCGAGTCTTGCGATCAGACGGTTGCACGCGACCCGGGTTTGCCCGGTCTCGGTGTTCAGCACCACCGCACCGGTAGCATCCACCGACGCAACGCTGCTGTTGTAAAAGCACTTGATGGTTCCCGACTCGATAGCGCGGGTTATCTGCGCCAGGTTGTCTTCCTTCGCACGTGCAAACTCGTCGCGCCGGTTGACGACGATGACGGTGTTGTTGCGCGAAAGCGCGATCGCATTCTCGATCGCGGCATCGCCGGCACCTACGACAAGGATGGTCTCGCCGCGATACTCGTCCGGATCATCCAGTGTGTACTGCACGAACGCAGCATCCTCGCCCGGCGCTCCGAGTTTTCGCGGATTGCCCTGCAGCCCGATCGCCAGCACGACGGATTTTGCGCCAATGGTTTCGCCGCCGGACAGAGTCAGGGTGAATGCGGGCTTCCCGCCCGATATCGACAGCACTTCGCTGTTGTAGCGGATGTTTCCGGCAACCGATGCAATACCCTGTTCCCAGGCACGCAGTATGGCTTCGCGCGTGCCCGCCGTGAAAGGCAGGTCGCTGCGCAGCGGCACGACCGCCGGTTCGGCCATGACGTGTTTGCCCTTCTGGTAACGCTGGATGGTGTTGGCATGGGCCGGGCTCGATTCGACCAGCAGCCACTTCAGGCCAAGGTGCTGTGCATGCGCGGCAGCGCTGAGACCGGCCGGTCCGCCACCGACGATGACCAGCTCAAAACTCACGGATTGCCGAATACCAGGGCGCCGGACACCTGGGTCGTATCACTGCCATCCTGCAGGCTGTAAGTCATGCCGACGCCGCCGGGGAGCGCCGGGTCCGAGGTCGTACCGGGATCGCTGAAGAAACCGCTGAACGTGCCGCTGCCGCCGGTGACGCCGCCGATGACGACAGAGTTGTAGAAACCGCTGAACAGATGCGCTGGCAACGGCTGGTTACCGTCGAAGCCGATCGTGCCCTGCCCTGTTGCGATCCAGGACGCGGAATTGATATCGATCACCAGCGTGCTGTCGACCAACTGGTTGGTGAAATCGGCCCTGAACGTGGCGTTTCCAAGCACACCGACATTGCCGAAATTATCCGTCGGCGAGGTATTGCCGATGAGGCTGTAATTCGCCACGCCGGTCACCGGCATGACCGGTGGCGCGGAAAATTCCGGCCCGCTGACCCAGTGTATGCTTTGCGTCGCGAGATCGAGGCTCGCATCCGTGCCGTCGCTCAGGGTGATGCCGGCCGTACCGCCGGACCACCGGCCCCACCGCAACACCGTCACGGTATCGAACCCGGTATCCGTGTTCGCCGCTGTGCCGATATCGAATGTCGTTGCGTCGGCAGACGCGCGGCCCGGGTACAGGTTTTCGAAACGCGTCAGGTTGTTGTTGAAATCGAGCTGGTACTGCCCGGGTGAGTTATCGAGCGTGCCGCTGAACAACGTGCCGACCCCGCTGACCGGCCCTGTCGCCCAACTGATGGTCCTGTCGTTGGTCGGCGGCGGCGGAGTTCCCGGCGTGATGTCGACCGGCGTGCCATCGGGGTTCACGCCGATCACGGATTGCTCTGGCGCATCGCGGCCACCCTTGCCGGAGGCATCTTCATCGGCCGGTTCGTGATCGGCCGGTGTCGGCGAACGCCGCGTTCCGAGCTTGCTGTCGAAGCCGGCGGTCGACCCATCCGCAGGTCGGGACGTTGCCGCTGCGCCACCGGCCAAATCCAGGTCGTTCGCATCCAGCAATACGGGCGGTGGTACGGCGAGGTTCTGCGGCCGACGGTCGCTCAACGGAACAAAGATGAACTGCCCGGCCCTGACCTCGACATCGCCAAGCTCGTTCCCGAATACGACGATGCCCTCGGTCACGCCGAGGTAGAGTCCGTCTTCCAGTGGCGCCCCCGGCGCTATGCCCGGGGCCCAGGCGCAATCACCGTTGCAGAACACGGCCGAATAGTCCGTTCCGCGGATGCCGAGCACGCCGACCGCGGTTCGGACTTCATAGTCTTCCTGATCCTGCTGGCCGATAGCGCCGGTGATGGTGCGAAAACCGCCTTTCAGCAGGCTGGTCACGCTGCGATCCCCGCTGGTCGTGACCGCGCTGGCCGCCGCTGCAGTATCGGTACCGAATGCGTATTCCTCGATTTTCAACCGGCTGCCCGGGCGCAACGCAATCTTCGCGCCGTCGATCATCAGGAGCTGCGCTCTCGCGGAGTCTTCGGTAACGATGGTGTCCTGCACGCGTACGCTATCGCCCTTGACCAGCGCAACCGGCGGTACTCTTTCGGCGGTAACGCCGCTCGTGGCAAAGATCACGGTGCCGGCGTCTTGCGCGATTGCAGTTGCAGCGAGCAATGTCAGGAACACTCCCAGGCTTGCATTTTTCATGGCTGTGGCGTCCATCGAAAGGCTATTCCCAATTCTGTTCGGTCGTACGAGTACAACTCGACATCGGAATCGTTGTTGACGTAGCGAACGCGCGGGATGATGGCGAGGCCATCGGTCAGCACGTCGCGAAACTCGAGTTGGAGCACCGACGAAAACAGCGTGTCTTTTCTCGGTGTGCCGAAGAACAGGCCGTCAAAGTCGCTTTCGAGTGTACCGAGTGACGCCATCAACCAGGCCGAACCGACGGGCGTGCTCAGGCTCGCTCGTCCGCCGAATTTGGCATTGCCGTACGGCGATCCT
>CAYXKM010000038.1:0-18086 GCA_964465665.1 uncultured Woeseiaceae bacterium | reverse complement strand
GGTCAGCCTGCGGCCCGGGAATCGCTGAATGAAGTTGCGGAAGCCGCTGGTGCTGCCGCTGTGGTGCATGCGTTTTTGCCCGTGAAAGTCGTCGATGCGCCAGCCGAATCCGTAATCCTCGTATTTTGGCGTGATCGCCTGCTCGAACAAGGCCGCAGGTACAAACTGCTCCGTATAAAGTGCCTGGTCCCATTTCGCCAGGTCGTTCAGCGAGGAATAGATACCGCCATCCCCCAGCACCGCGCTCCAAGGGCTCTGGTCCGAACCGCTCACGCCGCTTGCATCGACCGTGTAGCCATACGCGCGGTTTGAGACGGTCGAGATACCGTTCTGGTGTGCCACCGTTGCATTCATCCCGAGCGGCGAGAAAATATTGTCGTGCAGAAATTCGGCAAACGACTGCCCGGATACTTCCTCAACCATCACCGCCAGCATCGCATACCCGGAATTGCTGTAGCGGTACTGCGTTCCAGGCTCGAAATAGAGCGTATCCTGCTGCCGCAGAATATCGAGCACTCCGCGGTCGCTGACCTGTACCGGTGAGTCCTCCGGCACAAAATCCTCGTAGTCGATCAGACCCGAGGTGTGCTGCAGCAGGTTTCGAATCGAAATCCGGCTCCCGTATTGCGGAAAATCCGGGAATACATCGCTGATGCTCTGCTCGAGGTCCAGCTTGTCGCGGTCGACCAACATCAGCACACACATCGCCGTGAACTGCTTGGTCAGAGATGCCAGACGAAAATTGGTGTCCGCCGTAATGGCGATGTTCCTCTCCACATCTGCAAGCCCGTAAACTTGCCTGAGCACCGGTAGTCCGTTGTGCACAACGAGTATCGCCGCGCCGGGTTGGCCGGTACCGGCATAGTCTGCAAACAGCTCGTCCACCTTTTCCCCGTTGTCGCCGCCGCAGCCGCCGGACAGCGTTATTGAAACCAGTAAAGCAGCCATTCCGTTTCTTGCCATCGTGTCACTTCCCGCGAGGCTAGCCCTGCAGATAACCGCTGAAGCAATACTCCACCGGACCCGTCATCGTGGCTTTGCCGTCAGCCGAAATCTGGATCTCGACTTCCCCTGCCGGCATCTCAATCGTCATCCGGCGCCTATCGGTCAGGCCGCGCGCGAGCGCTGCATAGGCGGCGACACAGGCGCCGCTTCCGCAAGCCTGGGTGAGCCCCGCTCCGCGTTCGTAGACGACAAGGCGCATGCGTGCGGAGCCGAGCATCTGTGCGACACCGACATTCACCTGCTTTGGAAAAAGTGCGTTTGCCTGTATCGGCGGTGCGATCTCAGACAAATCGACAGCGTCGATATCACTCACAAAAAACACCACGTGCGGATTGCCGATATTCAACGCCACCGCATCCGGCAGCGCGCCGTCACTGATCTGCAGATGGCAGGTATCGCGCTCCTCGCTCAGCGGGATTTTTCTCCAGTCCATGCTGATCTGTCCCATTTCGCAACTGACGCGCCTGTCTCCGACCCGGCGGCATTCCAGGATGCCGTTACGCGTTTCGAGCAATACGACATCGGCTGCCCGTTCCTCGAGCAGCACCCAGGCAACGCAGCGGGTCGCATTGCCACAGGCTTCCGCCTCGGCGCCGTCAATGTTGTAAAAGCGCAGGAAAGCCAGCACGCCGGCCTTGTGCGAACCGGGACCCGGGCTCTCCATGACGACAAGCTGGTCAGCTCCTACGCCAATCTGCGGATCGCAAATCGTGGCAATTTCCGTTGCTGCTGGCTGAAATGGGTCCGCCCGCGCATCGACGATAACAAAGTGATTGCGCAGCCCGTGCATCTTCAGAAATGCGCGCCCCCTGGCTGCATTGCCGGGCCAATGGAGTTTTGATGGCGGGAGTTGTTGCATGCGCGGGAATTGGTAATGTGGGGCGTGTTATATAAGAATATCGCTGCCTGAGCCATGCAGTAAGAACAATCGCCCGGGGCCGGAGTAAAGATAATGACAGAATCCCTGTTCCGGGAGGACTCCTATCTGAAAGAGTGTGACGCCGTCGTTTTACGTGCGGCGGGCAACGCGGTTGTGCTCGACCGTACCGTGTTTTACCCGATGGGTGGCGGGCAGCCGGGAGATACCGGCCAAATCCGCTGGGATAGCGGCAGCCTGAGGGTCGATGACACCCGGTACGGCAGTGACGGCGCGATAGAACACCTGGTCGCCGCAGGCAGCCGCCTTCCCGCCGCGGGGACCCGCGTCAGGATCGGCATCGACTGGGATCGTCGCTATCGGCACATGCGCATGCACACCGGCCTGCACCTGCTCGGCTCGGTGCTGCGATACGGTGTTACCGGCGGAAATATTTCCGCCGACAAAAGTCGTCTCGACTTCGATATGGAAGACACGATCGACAAGGACGAGGTGAACAAGCGCTTGCAGGCCCTGGTCGATGCCAATCACCGCGTGTCCTGCCGCTGGATCAGCGATGCCGAACTTGCTGCTCAACCGGAGCTCGTGCGTACCCTGTCCGTACAGCCGCCCAAAGGCGCAGGCTCGGTGCGATTACTGGAAATCGAGGGTGTCGATTTGCAGCCCTGCGGCGGCACCCATCTCAATTCGACCGCGGAAGTGGGACGAATTCAGCTCGCCAAGGTCGAAAAAAAGGGCAAACACAATCGTCGCGTTTACATCGAGCTGGACTGATAGTATTCGCGGCACACGGGACCGTTGACGGTTCCCGCAACAACAAGCAGCGTCGGAACCCCAACGTGGCACGACACGGAAAGGACCGATTCCGCTGCAACCAGTTCACTGCATCGATCCCGGGGGGAGTGTTGCGACAGAAACTGTTGGGGGGCATCTTTGCGCTCGCGATGACGTTTACGGCGTATGCCGACGAGGATGCATTGCCCGAAATCGGCATAACTGTCGGTGCAGCAGAGCCGATTCCGTTGACGCGCTTTGTACACGATGAGGTCGCAATCGAAGTCGATGGCTATCTTGCCGAATCGGCCTGGTCGAAACTGCCGGTCATTACCGCGCTGCGTGTCCTCGAGCCGGACACACTCGCCGAACCGCGCTTTGCGACGGCCGTCAGGATTCTTTATACCGAACTCGGCCTGTACATCGGCGTCGACATGGAGCAGCCCGCCGATACGCTGGTACGGCGCTTTACCCCACGGGATGACTTCGACGTCAACCGCGACTACGTATCGGTAACGCTCGATACCTCCGGCAGCGGACGTTACGGTTACTGGATGAATGTGTCCCTCGGCGACAGCCAGCGCGACGGCACCATCCTGCCCGAGCGGCTCTACAGCGCAGAGTGGGACGGCGCGTGGTACGGCGCAACCCAGGTAACCGATCGCGGCTGGTCCGCCGAAATGTTCATACCCTGGTCGCAGATGGCGATGACGAGGGAAACGGACTTGCGCCGCATCGGTTTCTATATGCAGCGGCAGGTTGCTCACCGCAACGAGATCTGGGGTTGGCCTGCCCTGCCGAGCTCACAGTCCCGGTTCATGAGCGCGTTTCAGCCACTCGAACTGCAGGGCATCGATCCGCGCCAGCAGTGGAGCGTGTTTCCATACGTGTCTTCGACAATCGACCGGGTGGTCGATGACGTTCGTTACAAGGCCGGTTTCGATCTATTCTGGCGGCCGTCCACCAATTTCCAGCTCACCGCCACAGCCAATCCGGATTTCGGTTCCGTCGAATCCGATGACGTCGTGGTAAACCTGACGGCCAATGAGACCTTTTTTCCCGAAAAGCGCCTGTTCTTCCAGGAAGGGCAGGAAATTTTCGACACGACACCTCGCGCAGACGCCGACGGCGACCGCCGCTTCACGGTCGTCAATACTCGTCGCATCGGCGGCCGCCCCCGATCGCCGGCGCTTCCACCCGGAGTGTCGCTGGATGCCCGCGAGGCATTGAAAGTCGCCGATATTCTCGGTGCGGCGAAAATGACCGGTCAATACGGCGGGTTTCGGTACGGCCTGCTCGCTGCCACCGAAGACGAAACGGATTTCGTTGCCGAAGGCAGTGCCTACACGCAGGATGGCCAGGATTTTGGCACGCTGCGCGTCATTTACGAGGACAGCCGGGGCGCCGCTTACCGCGGTCTCGGGTTCCTGACCTCGGTCGTTGCGCATCCCGATGCCGATGCCTACGTGCACGCTGTCGATGGCCACTTTCTCAGCAGCAGCGGCAAGTGGCGCTTCGACGGACAACTGGTCTACTCCGATCGCGACGAGACCGGTCAGGGCAATGGCCTGACCGCGGACCTGACCTACATACCCCGGCAAGGCCTGAAGCACGGTATCGAACTGACTGTCTTCGATGACAAAGTGAACGTCAATGATTTCGGGTTCCAGACACGCAACGACAATACCGACATCTGGTATCGAATGGAGTGGATCAAGTCCGGGCTGTCTGCCATTCGCGATTTCAAGCTGACGCCGTTCCTGCGCTATGAAGAGAATGGCGAAGGTTATCGCACCAACAACGCGATCGCTTCGGGATACGCGTTCACACTGAACAACCTGCACAAGTTTGCCGGCACGATCGCGTGGTTTCCGGAGCGCTATGACGACCGCAACAGCTTTGGCAACGGCACGTTTGGCGTGGCGGAACGTCTCAATTTCGACGTCACCTACACGACCGACACATCGTTGCCAGTCTCTTTCACCAGCACGATGGCGTATCGCGGAGAATTTGTCGGCGGGCGCACACTGGAAGGCGCGGCAGGCGCAACCTGGCGACCGCGGCAGAATATAAACGTCAGTCTGTGGGCCAGCTACCAGGACCGCGATGGCTGGTTGCTGCACCAGGAGGACCGGAACTTTACGACCTTTCTCGCGGAACAGTGGCAACCGGAATTCAGTATCGAGATTTTTCCGTCGGCGAGGCAGCAATTTCGTATTGCTTTGCAATGGATCGGCGTACGGGCAGAGGAAAACGAGTTCTATGTTCTGCCAACGGACGATACCGACCTGGTGCAGGTGCCAAAACCCCCGGGGCCGACCGACGACTTCAGCATTTCCCAGCTTAACTTCCAGGTGCGATATCGCTGGCAAATTGCGCCGCTTTCAGACCTGTTCATCGTTTATACGAAAGCCGACCAGCGTTTCACTGGCCTGCATGATTTCGCAACGCTGTTCCAGGACTCCTGGAGTACGCCGCTCGGTGATCAGTTGGTTATAAAACTGCGCTATCGGCTGGGATCGTGAGCGGCGTCAATCCAGGCTTACTGCCGCTTGCCGAAGCACGCGGCACCACTTTCGGTCGACCAGGTATATCCAGCTTGCAGGATCCTGAAGAATGCTCTTCTCGAAAAAGCTGACGTAATGCCTGATTGCCGCGACCGGGTCGCCGGTCACCAGCGGCTCACCAAAAACCACGCGCGCGCCCTCACCCACCGAGTGAAAGTACACCGGTACAACCGGCACCCGCCGTTTGGCCGCTATTCGCGCCGCCCACGGCGCGAACTCGACCTCTTCACCGAAGATCTTTACTTTCACACCAAACCCCGGATCGACGTTATCGACAGTAGCGGCCAGCACCTGGTTGTCATCCAGCGCCGAAAACACGGCGCGTGATATCTCGAACGGGTTACCGCCGCGCACCATCAGTATTCGCGCTTGGAGACGCTCGAGCACATCGAGTGCGAGCCTCGTTCGACGGATGGTCTTTGAATTTCGAATTATGATCAGCAAGGGCATCGACGCCGCCAGTGCGACACTTCCGTAGATCGCGGCCAGGTTGTGTGCGCCGAACAGGATGAAAGCCCTGCCGTCATTGAGCGGGTCTTCGACAAGTGCGCGCTGAATGTCCCGGGCGTCCACCAGGTCAAGAACGACTTGGGACCCCGATCGAAGCAGTTTGTGGTATGCCCTTGCGGTCGCAATTACGTTTGCCAGGTAATGCCGATAGATTTCCTTCGGCTCGTGCCGGTATCCTGCCGCCCGGGCAATTTTGCAGATGTCTTCGCACGACCGGCGCAAGGGATTGCGCCGGGACCAGTAAAAGCCCCTGGCAATGCCGACAATCAGTTGGAACGGGAGCAGCGCAATCGCAACCGGCGCATTCCTCAGGAACCCGTAAAGTACCGGTTGCAGCAGGTCCTTTAGTCCCTGTCCGCCGAAACGTCGGGCCGGCCGGTCAGACGGATCCTCGATCGCACGAAACTCGCCACGGTAAAGGCAGGGCGATCTCAGGGTCGCTTCGATGATGTCCGGCCTGGCGCTTTTCATTGCCGCCGGAGATTCATTGACTGTCTTTCGGCGTATACCGTTTCGCGTCCTCGGCGCTGATTTCCTCGATCCTTATGAACCAGCGTGCCAGAGTTGAATTGATGCGCAGCCGGTATCGCCCGCCCTTGTCGAACAGGCTTACGCCATCACCGGCGCGGTCCGTGATCTTCGCGACCTGACCGACATGCTTGCCGGTCTTTGCATCGATGATCGACACCTCGAAGCCGAGCATGGCAGGAAAATCCCCGTTCACCCGCCAGTCGAGGATCCACGGTGCGCTGACCTCGAAGTCCGCGGTGGTCACACTCTCGGTACCGGAGAACTCGCGAACAACGCCGGCGCTTCCTGCATTTGAAACAGCAAGACAAAACAGAACAAGGGCTGGCACGCGTTTCAACTTGGTTTGCATAACTTGTACTTCAATCTGCTATATCGGTTCCAAGGGCGACATGTTACCGAATGCTGACTTACAGTGAGCCGGCGTTGCCGGACAGCCTATCGGCTTTGACCCAAATTATTGCGACTGGTTCTCAGCCGGCGATTGACTCGCGGTTCACGCGATACCATTCATACGTGCGGCGAATGCCATCGGCAAGGCTGGTCGTCGGTCGCCAGCCGAGCGCTTTAAGCCTGGTCACATCGAGCAGCTTCCTCGGCGTACCATCCGGCTTGTTGCGGTCGTAAACGATGTTACCGCTGAAGCCGACAATCTCGCGAATCTGTTCCGCCAGCTGGGAAACCGTCAGGTCTTCGCCGACGCCGACATTGATGATCTCGGAAGAATCGTAATTTTCCATCAAAAAGCAACATGCTTCGGCCAAGTCGTCCACAAACAGAAACTCACGACGTGGAGTCCCCGAGCCCCAGATAGTTACTGATATCTCGCTGTGTCGTTTTGCGTCATCAAATTTGCGCAATAATGCCGGCAGTACGTGGCAGTTCGCCAGATCGAAATTATCCCCTGGTCCATAAAGATTGGTCGGCATGACGGAGATTGCGTTGAAACCGTATTGCTTGTTGTATGCCTGACACATTTTGATGCCAGCGATCTTCGCGACAGCATACCATTCGTTCGTTGACTCAAGTGGCCCGGTGAGTAGCGAAGTCTCTTTGATTGGTTGCGCAGCCATTCGTGGGTAGATGCAGCTCGATCCCAGGAAACACAGTTTTCTGGTCTTGTTCCTGTACGCAGCATCTATGACGTTGGTCTGTATTTGCAGATTTTCACGAATAAAATCGCCGGGATACGTGTCGTTAGCCAAAATGCCACCTACTTTAGCCGCCGCCAGGATTACGTACTCGGGCCTTTCACTCGTGAAAAAGTCTTCAACCGCCGCTGTATTACAAAGATCGAGCTCACTTCGGCTACGAGTTAGCAGCCGTCGGTAGCCGCGAGATTTCAGTTCCCGCAAGATCGCGGAGCCCGCTAGTCCATGATGGCCAGCGACGTATATTGAGGCTTCGGGATTCATTCGTGATGCCTGTATGCCGCGAAACCCTCGCGCGCTATCAGCGCATCTCGACCGGCGAGTTGCTGATCGTGCTGAACCATTTCCCGGACGAGCTCTGTGAAACTGATTTCGGGCTTCCATCCCAGTTTTGCCCGCGCCTTGCGTGCATCGCCCAGCAGGGTATCTACCTCTGTTGGCCGGAAATACCTGGGATCAATGCGCACGACCGTCCTGCCGCTCACTGAATCCACGCCGCATTCGTCTATGCCTTTGCCATGCCAGTCAAGTCGCATTCCGAGTTCCATCGCTGCCAAGTCGACAAACTCGCGCACCGAGTGCTGTTCACCCGTAGCAATAACAAAATCCTCCGGTTCGGGCTGCTGCAACATCAGCCACTGGGCGCGCACGTAATCGCGTGCATGCCCCCAATCCCGCAGAGAGTCGATATTGCCGAGATACAGACATTTGTCGAGTCCGGCGGCGATGCGCGACAGGCCACGCGTGATTTTTCGTGTTACGAAAGTCTCCCCGCGAACCGGAGACTCGTGATTGAAAAGTATGCCGCTGCAGGCATAGAGCTGGTAGGCCTCCCGGTAGTTCACCGTAATCCAATGCGCATACACTTTGGCCGCCCCGTACGGTGATCGGGGATAGAAGGGTGTGGTTTCGTTTTGCGGTGTTTCTGCCACCTTGCCATACATCTCGGAAGTGGACGCCTGGTAAAAGCGGGCCTTTTTCACCAGTCCGCAAATCCGGATGGCCTCAAGCAGGCGCAACGTCCCGAGAGCATCGGAATTCGCCGTGTATTCGGCGGTTTCGAAAGACACGGCGACATGGCTTTGCGCAGCAAGATTGTAAATCTCGTCCGGATTTACTTCCTGTACGACGCGTATAAGGTTTGTTGCATCGGTAAGGTCGCCGTAATGCAGGATCATGCGCCGATCTGGTTCGTGTGGGTCGCGGTAGAGGTGGTCAATTCTTTCTGTATTGAAGGATGACGCACGTCGCTTGATGCCGTGAACTTCGTACCCCTTTTCCAGGAGGAGCTCGGCGAGATAGGCCCCATCCTGTCCGGTAATCCCGGTGATCAGCGCACGTCTAGAGGAATCTTTCGCCAACATGTTTTCTCGTCCGGAATGCAGCATCGACGATCGCAATCCACCAGACGCCCGAGTTTTGGCAGTTCTGTTTATGCGCCCTGGACTGCTTTAGTGTGACCGACGCTATCGTATACTAAATCGCGGCGATTTTTTTGGTACAGGCCGCCGCTCAGTTGGTTTCGATGCCAAGCCTGCCGGATACATACTGGCGGATATCAAGACTCATGTCCTCCATCGGAGCGTAATGCCCTGTATCGAACGGTCGCGAATGCGTGCCGCGTTGCACCCGTCCAGTGGAGTCCGGCGCCGCTGTTCTTGCGGAATTCCGGCACGATCTTGCATAGCTCGGGATATACCCCGGCTCAGTGATAACAATCGTTGTAGTTCTCGAGAATCACTTTCCAGTTTGAATTGACGTCGTATTCAATGCTTTTTGCGCTCCGCAAGTCTGCGAACGGATAGCGGTGCACCCAGATTGCCTGGTAATCGCCTGACGCGTGCCAATCCTCTTTCTGGCCTATACAGCTCCACTCCTCGAAAAAATGCGTTCACGTTCTTTGCTAACCAGTCGGTCTCGATGTACAGATCGCGATGTAGTGCTTTTTCCATGAATGTGTTGCAGCGGCCTGCGAATCGCAAGCAGGGTCGTTCGGGTGGCGCAGATTATCACGCTGCAGTAGCTGCAACGTCGACGGCATTCCACTATATGAGTAGGACCGCTGTCATCTGCGATTGCAGCTGGGCTATGCTGATGCCCCGCATTACCGGTCGGAAATCAGCGCAATGCCAGAAGCACAATTCGATGCCATCATCATCGGGGCGGGACACAACGGCTTGACGGCAGCGGCTTATCTTGCGCAGGCGGGACTGAAGACCCTTGTCGTCGAACGGCGTGACCTGGTCGGCGGATGTGCAGTCACGGAGGAAATCGATCCGGTCCTGGCCCCCGGCTGCCGTGTTTCCACGGCCTCCTACATTGCCAGCATGCTGCGGCCGGAAGTCATCCGGGATTTGAGGCTTGCCAGTTACGGCCTGCGGATGGTTGCCTGCAGTCCCGGCGTGCAGACCGCATTGCCCGATGGCCGCGTCATTTCCTGGTGGTCAGACCGCCGGCGCATGAGCGACGAACTGCGTCGTTTCGCCCCGCAGGACGTCGAACGCTTTTTTGTGATCGAAGAGGAACTGCAGCGCCTTGCCGCGTACCTGCAGCCGTTTTTCCTCGAGGCGCCGCCGGACCCGGAAGCCAGGGGATTCCGCCGGCTGCTGGAGTTGGTCAGGGTTGCACGACGCTTCCGTCGCATGCGTGGCCGGGATACTGCGGCGCTGGTGCAGTTCCTGACCGGGTCGCTCGGCGATTTTCTGGATCACGAGTTCCGCTCGGATGCCCTGAAACGGCTCATTCTGTCCAACAGCCTTTACGGCAAGCACGGCGGGCCGTACCAGCCCGGCACGGCGATGGGCCTCCTGTTTCACCTGCTGAGCGGCGGCGCCGAGGAGCGGCAGGGTTTTGCCGGACACGTCATTGGCGGCATGGGCGCCATAACGCAGGCGATGGCGCAGTCCTGCCGCGACAGCGGCGTCGAGATTCGCACCTGCACAGAGGTCCGCTCGATCAATGTGCATCAGGGCGTGGCAAGCGGAGTAACCCTGGCGAACGGCAGCAGCATCGACGCCGGTATCGTGATATCGAATGCGGACCCGAAACGCACTTTTCTCGGCTTGCTGTCACCGGACGACCTCGATGCGGAGTTTCGCCATCGGGTCGAAGGCATCAAGATGGCCGGACCGTGCGGCAAAGTGAATCTCGTCCTCGACGAAGAACCCCGGGTGAACGGCATGCCGGCCGGCCATTCGCCGGCCGAACGCAGCCTGTTCACGCTTGCACCGTCACTGCAGGAAGCCGAGGACATTTACAACCAGGCCATGCGCGGCGAAGTGCCGGATCAGCTGTGGGTCGATTGCGTGCTTGCATCCAATGTCGACCCGGGCCTGGCGACGGCAGGCAGGCACGTGCTGACCTGCTTCATACAGTATCTGCCGTATACATTGCGCAACGGTAGTTGGGAATCCGAACGCAACCGTATCGGCGACAAAGTCATCGAAACCATTGGCCGTTATGCGCCAAATGTTCCGCGCTCGGTGGTTGCAAGAAAAGTCTTCACTCCTTACGACCTGGAACAGGCGTTCGGGATAACGGAGGGCAACATCTTTCACGGCGACATCAACATGGGCCAGCTGTTTTTCCTGAGGCCGGTGCCGGGATGGGCCCAGTACCGGACCCCTGTCAGCAACCTTTACCTGTGCGGTGCCGGCACGCATCCCGGTGGCGGCGTCACAGGGGCGCCCGGTTACAATGCTGCGCACCGGATACTTCGCGAACGCAAATGACATGAACGCAAATCGCATCGTTCCTTTTATTACAGGCAGCTGCGCGCTCCTGGCTCTCGTCATTACGGCGAATGCCGAGCTCGATCTGCGCAATGCCTCGGTGAACCATCTCGATAATGGCCTCACCGTAATATTGCTCGAGGACCGGAACTTCCCGGTTGTGAGCGTGCAATCGCTCTATCGTATCGGTGCCCGGGACGAAACCACCGGGCAGACCGGTCTCGCGCATTTTCTGGAACACATGGCGTTTCGTGCCAGTGAGTCGTTTCCGGGGACCGGTGTTGTCAGCGAAATCTACGCGCTCGGCGGCGAATGGCACGGCTATACATGGCTGGATCAGACAACCTATTTCGCAACCGTGCCGAAACAGAACCTTGATACATTGCTGCGCATCGAGGCCGAGCGCATGTCGCGATTGACCATCAATGCCGCAGACATGGAAGCAGAGCGTGGCGCCGTGCTCGCCGAGATGCACGGCTACGAGAACGACCCGGTGACCATACTTTTCGATAGCGTGCTATTTACGAGTTTTCTCGGTCATCCGTATCGCAACAATACCATCGGCTGGCAGAGCGACATCGAGAATCTGCGTCACGAGGATGTCGTTGCTTTTTACCGGCGTCACTACGTGCCAGCGAACGCAGTCATCGCCATTGCAGGTGACTTCGATGCGGAACCCGTGTCGCGGCGTATCGAAGAGCTTTTCGGTGGCATCGATGCCGGGCGGGCCACGCCGCTGCCGCATACGGTCGAGCCGCCGCAAACCGGCGAGCGCCGTGTGCACCTGTCCGGTCCTGCGGAAAAAAAATACTTCAAGATCGCCTACCGGGCGCCATCTGCACCCAACGCGGATTTCGCGGCCTTTCTCGTGCTGCAGGACTGGCTCGGCGCAAGCTCCGGGGTCAGCTTCCTGCAGAATGACTGGGGTACGTCCGTGCGGGCCGACTCCCTGCTCGGCTCCGCCGCCGACGATCTTGCGACGTGGTTTCCGCCAAGCGCCCAGGACTATGTGTTCGTAATCAGTGGTGACGCCGCAGCGGATGCAAACGAAGCGGCAATCGAATCGGAGATCGAGCGCCGAGTGGCGATTGCGAGGAACACGCGCCGCGATGCCGGTGCGCACGCAGCTTCCATCACACGAGTACTCGATGAGCTGGTATTCGACGTCGAGACTACAGAAGATGTCGCACATCAGCTGGCGTTTTTCGATGGTCTGCACGCTCTCGATGTCCTGCTCGGGCTGCCCGAAAAGCTGAAAGCGGTCACGCCACAGGAAGTACAGGACGTTGCCCGCCGATACCTGCAGGCTCGACAACGCACGATCGGCTGGTGGACCCCGGGCGATGCGTTGCCCGAATCATCGCGCAAGGCACAGCAGCAGAACCGTGATGCGCCGACGAATGCAAACGCGTCGCGGGAGATGCGCAAAGCGCCGCCTGATCGCGTGCCCGTCCCGCAGCCGCAGGTCGCACATTTGCGCAATGGCATACCCGTTGTTGTAACCGAGTCCGATTTCTCCTCGTCGGGGTACGTACGCGTCGTTGTTCCGAACTCGAACGACAACGTGCCAGTACACGGACACGCATCGCTCGATGTTCGCTTTCGGCCGGCCGGCCTGACCGGGGCACTGGGCGATGCGGCGCTCGCATTGTCGACGTACGTCGATGATCAACGGTCAGGACCATCCAGCGATCCGGAAACGCGACTCGAGCAGGCCTTTGCCGGGATCATGGGGAGGTACACGGCTGCCGGCAAGTATTCACCATCGCTGATCGTGATTGCCGGTGACATCAAGGCGCAGACGGCGATTCGAATGCTCGACCGGACATTCGGCAAGCTGCCGATCGCCACTACGGACATCGTTTCGCGCACGGATCCGGTTACCCTCTCCCCGCTTGAAGACATCATCATCAGCATGGGCAAGTCGCTGGCACAGGCGCAGCTCGGCTACGTCATTCCGGCGCCGGGGCCGCGCGATCCGGCATCGAACGCTTACCGGTTGCTGCTCTACATACTCAGTCATCACTATGAAGGCCGACTCGGCAAGGCTGCCATTACAGACCGCGGGCTGGTCTATTACATCGATAGCCGCTACCGCTCTGACGGCAACACGGCATGGATCACGCTGGCAAGCGGTGTGGATCCGGAGAAGCTCGACGATTTGCGATCGCTGTTCCGCGCGGAGCTAGAGCGGCTATCGGAATATCCGCCATCCGCCGCAGAGATTGCCGAAGCGCGAACTCACCTGGTCGGCCGGGCTGTTAGTGCCGCACAGAGCAACGAGGAACTGTCCGCCTCACAGGCACGGCAATGGATCTGGCATGGCGGGCTGCAGCCTCCGCACGAGTTGCGCGCACAACTCGAGCAGGTCAGCGACGAGCAGGTGCGCGCGACGGCAAGTCAGTTCGCGAAAGGCACAATGATCAGCGTCACCGACTGAAATCGGTGACAGTAACCTTTATTCGATCGAAGCAATATCGCTGCCATCAATCCTGTTTCAACATCGAACCAGGGTTACTGTCACCAATTTCAAAGGTTACTGTCACCGAATTGCGTTAGCGGCGGGCCTGAAAGACCTGTACTGCCCTGTCGATATTCGCCAGCACCATTTCCCGTTCGGCGGCCGAGTTGTAGTCGGGATGGGCTTCGGCCGATTCGCGAACCCGATTGATCCAGGCGATGAAGTAATCGGCATCATCCGTCGAGCGCAAGCTCTTGCCATCGATGGTTACATAGACCGGACTGGTGGTTGCGTAGGGATAAATGTCGAACACGTCGGGATGGGAGCGGTCGTTCCATGCCCGGAGCAGCAGCCAGCCGCTGCCATTGACCTTGATGCTGCCGCTGAAGTCCGCGCGCCGGCGGGTCATGTCAGTCGGAATCGTTTGCACGACCTCGCCGTTCCACACTACCTCCAGGTGATCGACCGGGACGATCGAACGCAGGAATGCCGAAATAGCGAGATCTTGTTCGCCGGCATCGAGCCTGATTTCAGCACCGGGACCGACTTCGTTGACGGTTACGCCGACCAGCGGACCGTTGGTCGCCATCGATTTGCCGGCACGTAGCCCCGCAATCCACAGGTCTCGCCGGGCCGCGGGATCCGCCGGCGGCGCGGTACGATGCACGTAGGTTCGGTTGACGCCGACAGGTCCGCGCAACGACGCATAGTTTGCCATCGCATCGGTGCCGCCGGCCGCCGCCACGCGGAAACCTGTATTCAACAAGCGGTACCAAACCGCGGCGGATGCGCGATGATCGGCAAAGCCGACAACTTCGTAGTAATCGACTTTTCCCAGCGCAACGTCGATAGGGAGCGCGTTGGTCAGCGAAGCATCTGTTGCAGGCTCCGGCGCCGGCGCGCCAAACGGATGGACGTAACCGACCAGCCCGCCTTGCTGTCGCGCCATGTCAGAAACCGTAGCATTGTCGGGGAACAGGCTCGCCGCGCCGGTCCCCGGGTACGCCGAGTAATCGGGCATCAACAGGTGTTCCCGCAGGCCGAGCAAGCCCAAATGTCCCCAGTAACTGGTATGAAACTCCTGGGTATGCGTGAGCAGTACCCTGTCATTGGAGAATGCATCCGGCTCCGGCGAAAAACTCGCAACGTCAGGAATACGCTGTTCCTTGTTGACGATCAGGTTGAATACAACATCCAGGTCTTCGGCCTCGGCCTGCCGAATCAGGCGATCCGGAGTGTTGCGGTAGGTGCCGCCGTAGTTCATGTGGACGTGCACGTCGCCACTCTCCCAGCTTTCCCAGCCGGCCGGCAGTAACAGGGATTCCGGCGCCATGATCAAGTCGACTTTCTGCCGTTCTACGATGTCGATGCCGCGGCGCATTGGCAGGTACTCAAGTCCGCGCCACACCGTGACGTTGGCCGGCCCGGCTGGCAACGTGAGTCGCACCGAGCCGCTCGCATGAAAATAGCGTGTCTCGAACGACGCCGATGCCCGGTCATAGCCGTCGTCGGCATGCATCCAGGCGTTGTCGGGCGCATAACTCCTGCCGTCACTGGCGACGACCGATACTCTCGCAGCAACCGGCGCCCCTGTAACATTTTGCAGTACGAGGTTCAGTTGCCCGACCGGCACTTTGTACTGCTTTTCAGTAATGGTCAGCTCCCGCAATTTGCCGCCGACGACATCCTGAATCCAGATACTGGTGTTACCTTGCCGGTTGCTGATGTAGGCGATACGCTTCGCATCCGGCGACCAGCGCGGCGAGGTGACATCGAAATTGCCATAGGACAACGGAAAGGGTTCGGCGCGGCTGCCGAATGCCGAGATCCAAAGCTGATGCCATTGCCGCCCGAGATATGATGCGTAAACGAAGCGCTTGCCATCCGGCGACCAGTCCGGACGTGCTTTCCATGTGGTTTCTTCCTTGCGCGCCAACACCGGTCTGGCACCCTTCGCGAGCGAATGACGCCAGATGACTCCCGTGCCGTAAGGGATTTCCTGATTCGCGACGTAAATCAGTTCATCGCCTTTGGGTGACCAGCTCGGGCTGATCTGGTGATCCCACTCGCTGTAATAGTATCGCTGCACGTCGCTTTTGCGTGCCTTGACCAGGCGCCTGGACTGCAGCTTGCTGTTGACGATCTCGCCAACCCGAACGTGGAAGCGGCCGTCTCCTTCAGTCGACACGTAAGCCAGCTCGACGCCGTCCGGCGACCAGCGGGGTTCGACATTGACAGCGCCATTCGATGTCAGCTGATAAACCGTGCCGGTGTCGACTTCGAGCGCATGCAACTCCATCGCGTCGCGGTTGTATCGAACGAACACGATGTGATTGCCATCCAATGACCAGTCCGGCTGGTAGTCATAACCCGGGCCGTTGGTCACCTGGCGCGCCGTTACGCCGTCGATGCGCTGCACCCACAGGCTGCCCTGCATCGAGTAGACCAGCGATTCTCCGTCCGGCGACCAGCCCAGCGAACCAGGGCCTGTCGTCGTTTGCGGCAGGTACATTTCACGAAAGTAGTAGTCGTGGGGTACCTGGATCTGATTGAGCACCGGCGCACGATCGGCCGCGGACGATGCTGCCCATAGCAAGCCGATCGCTGCAAGCGCTGACGATCGTCGCGTTGTGGTCAGATTCACGTGAACCTCCTCGTCCGGGACAAAAACGTTGACGCCAAAGCCTGTGTGTCTATTATGCATGCTGGCAATGCGGCCGCAGAAGCCGTCTGACAAACAAAGAATCGGGGGAACCGCTCATGACAGTCGGAATAGCGAGGGCTGCGTTCTGCGCTTTCTTCCTGTCGTGTGTGTCCGCTCATGCGACTGACCGGGTTCGCGCTCCCTATGTTCCGGACAGTGGATCGATAGCCCTTCGCTGCGGCGCACTGATCGATGGTATCAGTGATCGCCCGAGCGAGGACCGGATCGTAATCATCCGCGACGGACGCATTGTCGGTGTCGAGCCGGGCAACAGCAGAACCGCGAGATTATTGCAGGCTGTCGATCTGTCTGGCTATACCTGCGTGCCCGGACTGATCGATACCCATGCTCACATTGCGGAGCATGCCGGCGAAACACGTGACCTGAGTGTCTATTACCGACGCAGTATCGATGAAGAGCAGCGCATTGCAAGAGCCAGTGCGGAGACCACCTTGTTTGCCGGGTTTACCACCGTGCGCAGTGTCGGCGCCTATTCGGCCTGGTCGGAACGCGCCATCCGTGATGCCATCAATGCGGGATCGGTGGCCGGACCGCGCGTGCAGGCGGCGGGATTCTATCTGACCATCCCGGGCGGTGGCGGTGATCTCGTCATCCCGGGCATCGCCGAGGAAGACATCCCGATGCACGTGCGCATGGGCGTTGCCCGCGGTGCGGACGAGTTTCGCAAGCGGGCGGAAGCAGCGGTCGCCGGCGGCGCCGATGTGCTGAAAGTCATTGCATCGGGCGCGGTACTCGCTTACGGCGGAGTCCCGGGCGCCCCGGAAATGACGCGGGAGGAGATTGCCGCGGCGGTCGAGGTCGGCCATGCAGCCGGCATCAAAGTCACCGCGCACGCGCACGGTGCGCAATCGATCAAGGATGCGATCCTGGCCGGTGTTGATTCCATCGAGCATGCATCGCTCGCCGACGACGAAGCGATAGCGCTGGCAGCCGAACGGCAGGTTGCGTTTTCAATGGACGTTTACAACGGCGATTACATTGCGACGGTTGGTCGCGCTCAAGACTGGCCGGAGGAATTCCTGCGCAAGAACGACGAGACTACCGACGCGCAGCGTGAAGTTTTCAAAAAAGCTTACAAAGCCGGTGTGCCGATTATCTACGGCACCGACGCCGCGGTTTATCCGCACGGAGACAACGCGCTGCAGTTTGCCATCATGGTCGGTCTCGGCATGACGCCGATGGATGCGATCCGGGCCGCGACATCGGTTGCCGCGGAGTATCTCGGCTGGCAGACCAATGTCGGCGCGATCGTTCAGGGACGTTACGGCGATGTGATAGCCGTCCGCGGCGATCCGCTGCAGGACATCACGGTGTTGCAGCGGGTTGACGTTGTGATCAAGGGCGGACTCGTGTTCAAAATTCCGGTCGAGGTAAACAGATGACGACACAAGGCAGTCCTGCGCAGCGACCCACCGCCATACGCTGGCGCATACTCGGCCTGCTGGTCATTTCCAGCTTCGTCTCCTACGTCCTTCGATACAACGTCTCGACCGCCGGGCCGTCGATGATGACTGACCTCGGTCTCAACGAAATCCAGTTTGGCTGGATACTCGCGGCATTTGCCGCCGGCTACGCCATATTCCAGTTTCCGGGCGGCCTGCTCGGCGTTTACTGGGGCCCGCGGCGGATGTTGACCGTGGCAATGATACTTTGGGCACTGCTGACCATAGTGACCAGTTTCGTGCCAGGCCCTGAGTTCGCCGGGCTGACTTTCACCCTGGTCAGCCTGATCGTCGTGCGTTTCCTGGTCGGCGCCG